>DEKL01000014.1 GCA_002353835.1 Alphaproteobacteria bacterium UBA2723 | reverse complement strand
AATACCATAGTTAGCATTTAGCAAGGCAACATCTAAGTGTACTAAACACTTTCTATACAAAGGAATTACCTCATCAAATGAAGGGTTTTGTTCATATAACTTTTCTAAAAGTGCCTCAAAAACGTCAAGATGGTGCAAGTCTTTTTCATTTAACAAATACATAAATTGAGATTTGTTTTTATTAAACCAATCAACGATTTTTCTAACACTTTCTTTGTCAAACTTATAAATGATGCAAGCTTCATCCATTTGATGAGCGAGGTCAAACCTTCTAAAGCGTAATTCTTGTTTGAATTGAGAATGACTAATCCAGCATTGTGCAGCAGTAAATATAACGATTGCAATAGCACACATCCATTCAGCATTTTGTTGTAAAAATTGTAATATCATTTTAGTCCTTACATAGTATTATTTATATTATATATGTAGAGAGAATTTTAACTTAACGCAAGCGGATATGCTGATTAAATCCAAGAGTTAAGTATTAAATAACTCTCTTTTCTTCCACACTAGCCTTGATAAACTTATGGGTTTTGTTTTTGTATGGGGAAAAGCGACAGATTCCGCCGTGAGGGGTAGTGGTTTTCTTTCCGCAAAATTGGCAGATATATGAGGTAGCGCTTGGGGTATTATCTTTCAAGCGTGCAATTACTTCATTAAGTCCTTGGCGATTATAACGATTTGCAATATCTTTTTTCAATCTGGTTATAGCTGCAAACATTTTTTTACTCCTAAATATTCATTTTTATATATTCAAAATTATTAAAATTAGCATTTAAGCATCTGAAATAGCATAATATTTTTCAAAACATCTGTTGACAACTAAAAAGATATTTGATATAATAAATACATAATGAAAGTTGAAAACTCGAAATAATCATCTTTCATTATAAATCACCGAAAAAGCTATGAACTTCGGTTCTGCACGTAGCAATGCAGATAAGGTCGTTTATGGTTTAATGGTGTGAAAGGGCAAGGTGCGTGATGATTTTATTTTATTGTCGAAGTAAAGTAAATTTGGGCATCATCATTGCACCTTGCTTTTCTAAAGTGAAGCGTCAGTCGAAAGATTGGCGCTTCTTTTTTTGTTTTAAATCTACGAAAGGAAATGCTATGGAAAATAATATTGATGTGAAAAAAGTCGCAGCATTAAACGATAACTTGCGAAAGACCTTTACTGGTGGGCGTGTGTTATTGACAATCGGTTTCCGCTCATTACCCGAAGACGAACAAGCCGAGGTATTGCAAAAAGTTCGGGCATTTAATGATTTTACGCAAGATAATGACCCATACCAAGAACACGATTTTGGCTCGATAACATCAAACCGCGGGACTCAAGTTTTTTGGAAAATAGACCTTTACGATATAAATGACGAGTTCTATTCACCGCAACCAGATGATCCTACACAAACAAACCGTGTAATGACAATTCTGTTAGCCGATGAGTATTAAAATGACACAAAATATTAAACCATACAAACAGGGCACATTAAGTCGCTGGTGTTCCGTGTATTCAGTAATCAATGCTGTGCGTATGTTAGGGTTAGAGCTGCCACTAGATAAAGCGCAAGAGATGTATGATTATATCCTCGAACAGCTTTATGTGTATGATGCCTTAAATGATGTTGTGCAATATGGTGCTGATGGAACAAGGATAGAGCAAATTATTCAGTTTGCGAAAGATTACCTAAAGACCGTATATAAACAAGAACTGTCATTCACAAGACCGTTTTATAATAATAAGCTGTTTTTTGATAAGCTACTTGAATATATGCAACAACAGCGAGAGCAAAACAAAGCTATCATAATTCGTATCAGAAGTGCAGACCTCGACCATTACAGCGTTTTTGATGGTGTGAAAGGTAATAAGCTAAAGTTATTTGACAGCGACCATCTGCCATATATCAAAGTTAATGACATCTCGCATATAAAAGACGATGCAAAGTTTCAATTATTAATCCGACAGCTTTACGTTTTGGAGCTGTGCAATCTGACTATACCAAGAATGCACTCCAGAAAAAGCGTGAAATCTAAATCAAACCCCTGATTAATTTCACACTTGTAACCCCACATTATAAATTTCAATTTCACATATAGGAACAAAAAAATATGATATTTAATTACAAAAGAGTTTCCACAACCGACCAAAATACCGAGCGCCAACTATTAAATGTTGCTTGCGATAGGGAGTATGNNGTATGTCGAAAAAATCAGTGGTAAAAACACCAATCGCCCCGAACTTCAAGCGATGTTACTCAATATCCGTGCTGGTGACGTGGTTAATGTGCACTCTATGGACAGACTTGCTCGTAACACAAAAGACTTGCTGAACTTAGTCGAAGAAATAACCAATAAAGGTGCTAAAATCGTATTTCATAAAGAAAATTTGATATTTGCCCCCGATAAACAAGACCCATATCAAAAAATGATGATGACGATGCTTGGAGCTGTGGCAGAGCTTGAACGTAACTTAATCTTAGAGCGTCAACGTGAGGGAATTGCTTTGGCTAAACTCAAAGGTAAATACAAGGGTGGGCAACATAAACTAACCAACGAACAAGCCGAAGAGATAAAAACCTTAGTCAATAACCGCACCCCCATAACCACCATCGCCAAACAATTCAACATATCCCGTAGAACTGTTTATAATTATTTGTAAAAAAAATCGGTATGAACTCTTAGCCCATACCGAACATCGAATTATCTAATTTAGACATTTTATACACTTTCAAATTATCTAATCTAGACAATACTATTTAATAAAAATTCACGACGTTTTTTATTGTTTGTCATCTGCATATAATCAATAGCCAGTTTTAACTTTTCTTTCGTTGTATCATTCTTGGCAAAATATTTCATTCTTTCAATATCTCTATCGCAATAAAACAATACAGCCTTAGAACTTTCACCATCACGACCAGCCCGACCTGATTCTTGGTAATACATTTCGAGGTTATATGTACCCTCAAAGTGAATAACTAAGTGCACATCTGGTTTATCAATCCCCATACCGAAAGCGCTTGTAGCAATGACAATACAATTTTCTTTTTTAAATTTTTTGAGTATTTCTTTTTTATTTTCACTCTTACCATTAAATACATAGCTATCAATGCCACGCTCTTTTAATATATCTTGAAGACCTAAAGTATAATCAATATGAGCGCAATATATAATAATTGAAGTTGTTGGTTTATTATTTTTATCAAGGTATGGTTTGAGTGTATCTAATAACTGTTGCAATCCATCATCTTCTTTTTTAACCACGCTATATTTAATGTTAGGTCTATTTAAGTCACCTTTAAATACTTTGGCTTTTTTAGGCATATTGCACACTTTTTTAATAATGTTTTGTGTGATGTCGCCTGCAGTAGCCGTCAATGCCATAACTTTTGCATCTGGGTAGTTCTTTATAAGTTTATTTGGTAGCTCTTGGTAATCAGGTCTAAAATCTTCACCCCATACATCAATACAATGCGCTTCATCAATGGCTATCATACAAATATCTAATTTAGACAACACATTTTCTAGCTCTATATTTTTTAACATTTCAGGGGCTATATATAAAAACTTATATCTACCTCTTTTTAACCTCTTTAATTTTTTATCTTTATTTTTAGTTTCACCAGTAAATGCAAGAGCTAATCTTTTATGTATCTTATTAAGTTTAGATACTTGGTCATAAATTAAAGATATTAAAGGTTCTATAACAATACATAATCCTTTTAATTGTAGAGCTGATGAATAATAACATAAACTCTTACCAAAATTAGTAGGTTGAATAACAATACAAGATTTATGTTCTTTAATATAATTAATGATTTTCTCTTGTTTTGGTTTATAAGAATCATACTTTAAAAATTGTAACACAATCTTATTAGTTGATATAGGCTTAGCGTATGTGTCGTGGTTGGGGGCTTTTTTACCCAATTTTCCCGTTTTTTTGCCTCTTTTAGCCATTTTTAAGCATTTTTGAGCCATTTTATCGGCTTGGTTGTTGATGAAGTTCGTCAGTAAACCCTTATTAAAACAAAACACCTGTTCACCCAACGATAGCTTATCCAAAAACAATAAATGGTAATTATGGACTTTATCATTTGGTCTTATATGTTCTGACTGTCCTTTTCTTATTCTATCTTCATCTCTATCAACAATAACAGTTAAGTATTGTTGCTCCATATACGTCATATATGTTTTGAACTTACACATATAACTGGCTATTTTTTCGGAATCTTTAACGGTCTCAATATCAACTATTTTTAATTTTTGCGGTCTTTCATAAATTAGTGGATCATTCTTCTTTGATACAATAAAAGTATCTCGATTTAATTTAAATTGATATTCAAGAGGGTATAAGTTAGCAAAATAGTCTTCTATTTTCTTTTTACTAACGCCACAAATTAAAATATGAAAATGGGGCAAAAATGCTCCCATGCGTATATCATATTTCACCTCAAATGCCACATAACCGAAAGCTGTTTTTAATCCATGTAGTTGTTTAATAATAGTATTTTTAGCAGTCTTGACGTTGAAGTTAGCTAAATCTTTAGGCGCAACAAAATAGGGCTTTTTATTAATATGACCTTCGCAGCAGTTAATAGTTACGAAATAAACATCATCTGGATTAAGTTTTTTGCTTTCAGCTAAGAGCTTATAATTGTCAATCAGATGTTTAATTTCAACGTATTTTATTTCTTGTTGTTGCGATGCGTAAACGATATTGGCAAACGTTTCTGATGAATGATGCTGCAATCGTTTTCTTAAATTAATCAGCTTTTGTTTGTGCGTGTTATCTTTTGTTATGCAAATTTCATTATTTAAGCTATCAAGGCGAGCATCACTTTCTTCGGCAATTTCAGCGCCAGTCATAAATTTAGTGGATTTAATCGTGCGTAATGTCATTTCTTTGTACCTTTCGTGGAAAATATGGCTACGATGCGTATTTCAGCACCGTAGCCATGAGGGAGTTATTTCTTTTTTGATGCAAGAGACTTCTTAAAGGAATTCCTTAATTTAACAAACTCTTCCATAAAATTAGAGCTTGTGGAATAATGAGGCTTCCCATTAATATTCCAAAAAATATAATCTCCAGCAATCTCTTTTTCTTTGGCAATACTTAAAGTTTTGCGAATAATGCCATCGATACCATTATCCTTAGCCAAGTCTTTAATAACATCACCAAAGTTCTTTACTGGACGAGCTTTCTTGGTGTTATTGTTTTCCTTGCCATTATAAATGGTTTGAAGACCGAATTTTTCAATCATCTTCATAACTTCATCAATCTTATCGCAAGGCGCACCTTTGTTCTTTAGAAACTTCATGGCACGATTGTATTTATTGCGAATAGCTTGATTGCCATCTTTCTTTTTGCCATCTTTAATATCTGATGGGAAAAGACTCAAAAGATACTTTCTAGCACCTTTTTCAAAGTCGTCATTTCCGAAAGTTTCGTTAATATGACAATAAAGTGTCGCTAGATAAAGACGTGTTGTTTCTCTACTTTGAATTTCACATTGTGAAATCTTCTTGAGAAGATCTTGCACTTCTTTATACTTTGCAGACGATTTAATAACATCATTCATAATTGCATCAAGACGCTGACTATCGGTTACCTTTTTACGGGTAACAGAACATGTCTTAGCACCACGACCATGAATCTTACGAACAATATTTTTCCAAGTCTTTTTAAAGGTGGACTTCGACACCTTTTTATTAGTTTTTTTCATGATTATTACTTTCATTAAAGTTATAACAAGCTTATTCCAGATTAAGGATTACTAATCTGAACTAAACAGCAAACCAACTTGTTTGATTTGATGCTTTTACTATAGCATAAAACGCTGAAAATGTCAAAAGAGGAAAATATTTAAACTGGCTTTTAACAAGCTAAAATCATTCTAAAAAAATTATAATAATATTTATTTAGATATAAGTAAATT
>DEKL01000123.1 GCA_002353835.1 Alphaproteobacteria bacterium UBA2723 | reverse complement strand
TAATGGTAATACGTTGTGATGTTGAAGCAAAATCATACGAACTAATATTATATTCATTTGTCAGTTTTCCGGCATCAACAGCATAGAAGGTTTGAGAAGCGCCCAAAAACAAAACATCAATTGAATTATTATTCAAAAGCGAATATCCTTTAACTATTACTGTAGATTCTTCAAGATATTTAGGAACAAAAAATGGCTGGATTGCTACAAAAATAAGACAAAATGATAGCAACGCGCTCAGAATTTTTAGAGACCATTTTATAAATCTATTCTTTAACATAAATTCACCTGTCACTAAAACACAATATATATAAAATCACTTGCAACATACTGGCTTCCGTATGCACCAAAAATAATAATTGTAAATGCAAGTACTAAATAAAAAGCCAACCTTATCGGATATTTTCTTTGACTAATAATCGTTCTGACAGATTTACCATTCTCATGCAGCAAGTCTATTGCAAAAACCATCAACCCGGATATTATAACAAAAATCAGAACTCTAAATTTATTACCATTTATTACATCAGAACTTAATACATCGGAAAGGCTTTTCAGTCGGGGAAAAACTACCATTCTAGATAACATATTTAGCCCATCTATAAAAGACTTCGCATTAAAGAAAACCCACGCGAACATCATCAGCGCCGTTGTCCGCAAGGACTGAAAGATATGCCAATACAGTTTTTTATCATTGATATGCAGCAGCTTCTTGATTCTGGCAAAAAGCGGATCACACAACTCGCCTAGAAAAATATACAAAAATTGCAACAAACCAACGCTGAAAATATAATTAATTCCAGCTCCGTGCCATGTTCCGATTAATGTCCAGAGAATCAGCATTCCCAAATAAGTCGGTATCCTTCTTGCGGCTTCTTTACTTACCTTTCCCGATAACCGTTTACCGAGATTTTTAAACGCTTTGGATTTAAGAAGCGGATAAAACACATAGTCCTTTAACCAAAGTCCGAGCGTAATATGCCACTTCTGCCAAAACTCGGATATACTCCTCGAAAAAAACGGTTGCCTAAAGTTCTCCGGCATATTAATACCAAAAAGCTGACCGATACCGATAATAATATCCATGTATCCCGAAAAATCAGTATATAATTGAATGGCAAAACAGACCACTCCGAAAACTATGCCTAAACCCTCATATTTGGTGTAATTCGTAAATACTTCATTTGCGATTATTCCTACCTGATCGGCAATACAAAGCTTCTTAATATAGCCGCCTACGATTTTCAAAACCGCAAACTTAAAATCTGTATATGTAAGCTTTTTGCGCTCCTCCGCGCAAATCTGCGGCATTAATTCATTATACCTGTTAAACGGTCCCTGCATAATGGAAAGAAAGAAGCCGCCGTAGAGTATGACTTTGAGAGGATTTCTCTCTGCCGGAATAATATCTCTGTTTACATCTACGAGATAACCGATTAGTTGCAGCGAATAATAGGAAATGCCGAGCGGCAGCAAAATATTCTCCGCTGTCCACAATTGTGTATTAAACAAGTCATTGAAGTCAGTTGCCAATACCTTATAGTATTTGCACATAAACAGTATACCGATAGAAATGACAACCGTACCGGCAACAATCAGCTTTTGCTTTTTCTGATAAGAGGCCTTAACGCTTTTCCGGGTTTCCTTGTCAGCTGTTTTTTTGTTTTCCTTTATCCATTCGGATAAACTATCCTTGTACTTCTGCACCCAAATGGCGGCAAAATAGGTCAGCAAAGCCGTTCCAATCATAACAAAGATACCAACTATGCTGAATGAAAGATAAAATACTACGCTCGCTGCAAGTAATACCCCCCATTGTTTTTTTACAGGGAATAAGCGGAACGCAATGAGCGTAACCAAAACAAATCCCAAAAACGCAAAGGATGTAATGCTCATATACCCTCCACCAACTCAATCATACCCGCACGGTTACTGATTAAAAAAGCAACTCTTGCACCGGCTCCTATAACAGGCGCAGGCGCGGGTTCCTTAAACAACATAAACTTTTGTTGTTTAAGATTCTCTATAGCTTGTATTAAATCATCACATATATAGCAAATATGATACGGTGAATTACTATACTGTTTCAGCAACGGAAATAAAGCCGATTCCTTTGAAGGGCAAATTAACTCAACACGGTACCCATCATTCTCCAAAAAACAAATGTCTGCATTTCGTCTGCTGTCCCAGGTCGCCGGAACCGTCAGCGTATATCCTAACGCTTCAAAAGACGGAATTGCTTTATCCATTTTCTTAACAAGGTAACCGATGTGATGGATTCTCATTAAACCTCATCCTCAATATAGTCAACCATTTCACCGACGTTTTTCATCTTAACGGTTGCACCCATTGAAAACTCTATATCGAACTCATCTTCAATAGCCGCCAACAGTGTAATGTGGCGCAGGCTGTCCCAACCGTCAACATCTGCGGCTGTTGTATTATCATTAACCGTAATATCATCGTCGCCAAATACGTCCTGAAATACTTCGTTTAATCTTTTGTAAATCTCTTCTCTGCTCATAATATACCTCTATGTTTATCTGTGAATTTCTATCGCGGGATTCTTTGGTTCATAAGAAGATAAATCAAGCTTCCAAGTTGTATTGCCCTTTTCATCTTCTGCAACCTTCTCAAATCCCATGCGTGCGTAAAACTCTTTTACCATACCGTTTTTCGGTGTTGGGTAATAGTAGCCGATTATAAATTCTAAGCCTATATTTTTAGCGTCAGATACCAAAGTGTCCAACATCGCGTCTTCCATGCCGCGTTTCAGAACCCGGCAGCTCATCAGCCACAAACACATATGCAGTGATTTTTCTTCAATCTGTCCGGAAATCACACTAACGACACCGTTATCGCCGAATTTATCCTCTAATTTGCCGTAAAGACAAATGTAATCTTCGGACGCCTGCATATTATTAATATCGCTTTCGCTGCAGCGAAGGGTCGTTAAGTTAAACTGATTGCTCTTATTTGTAAGCTGCGCGATTCGCTGAATATAAATCGGCTCAAACTCACGAATCGTAGCCTTCATATTCAGACTTTTCAGGAAATCCTCATAACTGCCGGCGTTTTCCTGTAACTGTACACGCTTTGCGTTTGCCTTATACATCTCCACACGGGATAAATCATCAGCAGAAAGCGAGGTCACTTCAAAGAAACCGTTTCTGTCCACAGCCTTCAGGTAATTTTCAACCTTATCCATTACCGGAATTGCCATGCCGAAGTTGGCTTGCTTAACAATCTCGCGTTCTGTAGGATTGTCGTCAATAAATACAAAACTGTCTATACCAAGATTCAACTCGGAAGCAATCGCCTGCATATTTCTGTCTTTGTTGTCCCAGTTGGCTTTAATTGAAACAAAATCATCGGGTTTCAGCGGTGCATCTGGGTGATTCAACCCGGCAATCGCGTTTTCCTCATCGTTTTTGCTGTTTACCGCAAGCAGAACGCCTATGGATTTCAGCTCTTTAATATACTGCTGAAATTCAGAATAAATCTGACCGACAGGTACTTCGGGACCGACTTGGATACCCTCTACGCCGTCATCGCCGACAACTCCGCCCCATAAAGTATTATCCAAATCGCAAACCAAAACCTTTTTGTTCTTGCCGTAAATACTCTTGATAATGTCGGCAACGCTTTTGGCGAGCGTAGGAATTGCATCCAGACAAAGGCTGTATTTATACATATGCCAATACAGCGGATTACTCCACGCGTCTAAACCGTAGCTTGCAGCAAGAAAATCAACGTCATTCACAAAGAACGCCTTGTGCTCCTGCGCATATTGATAGAGCCTCTGATTTAATCGGGAAATGAAATTAGTTCTTCCCCGATAGTCGGAAATATCGCTGTTGCCCAGCAAACGCCATGCGGGACGGTCAAAATTGTCCTGAATAACCGGACATTGAAAGCGCTCCGCCAGCTTGTCCCACATCACCGCAAAATGATGATAGGTGTTTTCTAAAAGAATATCGACATCTTCCCTGCTGCTTGCCGTAGTAGGAAACTCTGTGATATTGCGCCAATTTGTATGTACATATACAATATCGGGGTTAAAATTGTCCAGTTCTTCGCTGCCAAACATTGCGTCTTGCCAGTACTGAGCGTATTCATACTGATAAAACGTCGGCTTTATACCGTAGTTGAGCAAAAACAGCTCCAACTGATCGACAATTTCATTTGTTGTCGAACCGCCTAAAACAGCAATCCTTTTTTCAATGAAATTACTGTTTTGGGATAACAGTTCTTTCTTGATTTTTATTTTTTTTCGTAACAGTATTTTGCTGTCAATGGGGTAGTTGAAATAGTCCATTTTTTCACCTTAGTTTTTTATCAGAAACCTTTCTTTATTAATCACAGCCACTAATTAAACAAAACTTTAATCAGGACTATACAAACTAAAAAGCCAAAGCCGTTAGTTTAAATTTGCATTCTTTGTCACAATAGTAAGTAAATCAAAATCCTGAATATCTTATGCATTAATAGATTCTATAATTGCCACAGCATCTCAGCAAAATAAGCAAAGCTTATAGATTAAGTTACAATGTATTTTTAAATTATAACTATTGGAACCATAATCACTAATTTTTTATTTTTTTGATTTTATTAACCTGATTTTTCTTATTATCTTTTGTGGAATAGCAAAAATTTTCTTTTTTATTACATATAGTTTTTCTTTAACGCCTACCGACCTTTCTGCAACTATTCCATGTTTATCAAATTCTTCTAAGTCTAAAAAACCTAAATTATCATAATTAACATTAATTCCATATTTTTCAAACAACTCAACATTCTTTGGAAGCCATTTTCTTAAGCTAATACCAAAACCATCTTCAAATTTGACAAAAAAAGTAAAGCACTCAGG
>DEKL01000019.1:1763-6244 GCA_002353835.1 Alphaproteobacteria bacterium UBA2723 | reverse complement strand
TACAGATGTTAATGCGGTGCAGTCAGAAAACATAGATTGACAAGCACCATATCCGCTTAATGTAGTTAGGTTTGAAAATGAAACGCTTTTAACCTTGGAAGAAGAAAATTTATAAGACAGTCCATAACTTGCCACATCTGTAACACCAGTAAAAACCAAATCAGATTGTTCTGTCGGTAATTGCAATACTCCGCTTGCATTTACATCGCCTAAAAATGTATCACCGTTCGCACCGTATTTACTTCCACCGCTCGGAATACTTGATATAGCCGCCGCATAAGTTGTAATATTGCCGCTTGGTGTAACGCCTTTTGCAATAATAGCTTGTTTAATATCACTCAAAGCTGTGCTTGTCGTGCTGATATCGCTTGATAAACTCATATTATCCCCCTTAAATTGTTAAAAATGCTGCGATTGATGCTTCGGCGGTTGCTAATGCCGTTGTATCAACCGGATTGTTTCCGGCAACCACATTTTGCATAAGGGTTTCAAGAATACCCGAATTGCTTAACGGTATGCTTTCAATCGCTGTCGGCAAGTTGCTTAAATTCTGCGTTGCAGGCATCGTTCCGCCCATTGTATTAACAGAACTATATNNTATATGCCGCCGCCACTTTGTTTTGTGCATTTGTTATTGCTGTTGCTATCGTCATTTTAACCTCACAATGCGTTGATAAGTGTTTCAATATCGCCGCAGGTATCATAAAACAGCTTTGCACCAACTGCATCTTCGTTTGTTGAACTTGATGATACAGAAGATACAATCGGGAAAGCCACGTTACCGCTACCAAGCAAGCTCGTGCCACCTACGGTCTTGATGTTCGTTCCACTGACTAAAGTATCTTGCTTACCGTCTACAAGCTCGTTGATTTTATCAATAACCTCATTTTGTGTCGGCGGTGTTGTTATCTTGTTTACCATATTAACCTCGCTTAACCGAGAATTACAGCCTTATAAGTTCCTGCCGTAATATTTGCAGACGCTAAAATTTTAATCGTTACCACGTTAGCCGAAGTTATTGCACGGTCAAACATAACTTCATCACCGCTACTAACCTCGTATAAATGCACACCGACGTTGCTGTTGTTTAAATTATGCGTTACAGCCCAAGTGCAAATTCCACCGGAAACCGTCAACGCAGGGTTTTGAGCCGTATAAATCCGTCCGGCCAACGCTGTCGCTACAGCTTTTTCACTTACCCACGATGTATCGCTTGCGCTGCTTGCTGCACGGATAGAAGTCAACAAAACACCGGATTTCAAATTGCTTGCGGTTAAATCAGTAATTGTGTTATTGTCCGCATCAATCGTCTTATTTGTCAGCGTTTGGGTTGTGTTAAGGCGAACAATATCACTTGCTTCGGTGTTATCAATCTTGTCAACATCATCACTTGTAATTGTGCCACCTGCGGCAATATCTTTGTTAATAACCAAATAGTCGCCTGCGTTCCATTCAATACCGCTGATTGTGGCCGAACCGCTAACAGCATACATATAACCTTTTTTAACCGGTAATGTAATGCTTGCATAACTCGATTGACCTGTAGCCGTCCACGTTCCCTGATAAATTAAAGCACCGGTCAAAGCCAATGCAATCGCTTCCGCAACCGCACCGCTCGTTACCAAATTTGTGCTTGCGTTTGTGACAGACGTATCAACCTTTGCGCTGATTTGGTGGTTTGATATACCCAAATAATCCGTAGAAGTTGAGGCCACCGTTAATTCTGTAATTGAAGCCGACAAACCGTTATTATTAGCTGTCAACTCAACATTACCGGCATCTGCACCTGTTGCAATTTTAAGCGATACGATACGACCGTTTTCTTGAACGCCGTTTGCGAATGTATAATCGCCCTGACTTAACGCATCAACCCAAGCTGTGCCGTTATAAACATATAACGTATTATCCGTCGTGTTAAAGTAAAAGCGGCCGGCTCTCAAATTCGTTGTCGGCGCAACCGAAAGGTTTTGCACATTAAGATTTCTCAACTCCGCTAAACCGTTACCATCAATATTTCCGTATTGCATATTATTTTACTCCTTAATTTAAAAACGCTTTTCCGGCAAACGAGCCGAGAAATTTAACTGTTATTTGATTGTCTGTGTCATAATTTATTTCGTCCGGTATTTGCACTGCACCTGCACTGTCAACTACCGTAACACTTGGATTGCGGCCAAGATTGTGTTGTATAACCCAAGTATCACTTGGGATTCCCTGCTCAAAAGTAAATGTCCAAATCTGGTTTAAAATCTCTTGCAAGCCTGTTATCGCCGCAATCGGGTGCTGGTCTGGTAGGTTGCGACCGGTTAATGTATCGTGCCGAGCGGTTGAATTTACGCCAACTCTCTTACTTTCCGTTTGTGAAGTAACGTTGACGGTTGTTTGTTCGTTTTCGCCGTGAACTTCAACCGGTGTAGTATCATTTACAAAACGAGCATTAACCATTCTGCACCTCGTTTTCTGCGCCCTCGGTAATTAACGGATAAACCGTTATTTTATTTAATTCGCCGATTTCTTTATTACCAACAATAACTGTATCTTCAATATATTTACCGTCTACCAATTTACAACGCTTAATGCCGTAATAATAAATTTCAGTTTTGCGGCCTACCGGAACTGTCATTAAATTACTGTTATCCGCATCAACATTAAAATTTGTAATTTCATTTTCCGGATTAGCTTTTATCTCAAATAAACGTTCTCTATTATCTCCACGATAAACACTAAAATAAGCATCCCAATCGTCAGTTATGCCGGAAACTTGAAGCGACCAAGTGTCGCCCTGTCGCGTGATAATATCGCCGGTTGTTTCATTTATTATAAACATTACACCACCTCTTTATTATATTCGTTCAAGTCATAATACCACCGGCCTGTTTTTAATGCAATAGCAATTCTCTTGGCTCGTGTTGGTGTGTCTTTTTTGGCGTATTTTGAATTTAAACACTCATAGTATGCGCCCTGCCAATCTTTATTCTCTAAGTGTTTAAGCATTTTTTTAAAACCTTTTAAGCCGTCAAATCCCATTTGAAAGCACATATCTAAAAGCGCATATTTACGGTTATCATCTAGTTTATGATACCAAAGGCCAAGCGTGTTTAATTGTGATTTACATTCTTCTATATCGTTTCTACATAACTGATAAGCGGCATTAGCTGTTATTCCGTGTTGCCAATCGCCGCAAAAGCTTAATTCTTTCTGTGAAAAAGGGTGTGTTTCTATGCAACGGCCTATGCCGATTGTTAATTTTCCTTTAGTATCACGATAAGGCATAAGACGCAACCCCTCGTGAAATTTAATGCGTTCAAGAACTTCTTTCTGATCCATTTTTGCCGCCCTCATTATCGCCAATTATTTTATGTGTGATAATTTCGGGTGTCTTTTCAATAACTTTACTCGCGGCTTGATATAGTTTTTGACTTAATATACCGCAAAAATAACCGATGCAAGTTGATAGTCCGGCATCATATCCGAGTTTTTCAAGAATTATGGCCGGCGCAATGCAAAACGTAACGCCCAAAATGAATACGCATATACTTCTTTTAATTGATATGAATTTTTCATTTAACACGTTCCAAACTCCTGCAAGCACACCGGCCAACCACAATTCGATAGAACTTAACATTATTGAAACCACCCTCTAAAATTACCTACTATAAGAATAGGCTTAATTTTTCGGGCTTGTCAATAGTGTTTTGCAACAAAGGTCTTTTTTGTTGCATTTTTAGGCGCATCAACATCTGAAATTATATCATAAGCCAATGAAACATAATCTTCTGTATCAAAGCGTTCAGATCCAAAGTCAGAATAAACCATATTTAAAACGTAATACCATTCTGCCGGATTAAAGTCATAACCGCGCTTTTCTAAAACATCGGTTGTTTTATCATACGCCCAATGCTCGCCGGTTGTGCCGTCTTTATTTTTCATTTTTTTTACAGCCATTTCCGCTTGCGCTTTATCCCACGGAATGGCTTTTTGCGACAGTTTTATTTTGGTAATATATTTTTTAGCCTTTTCCGGATCTGTTTCCTTTAGATCATCAAAGATACAGTCAATTACTTTCGTTAGACGTTTCATATCTTCAATATCAGTGACGGCCAAATATTCGTCGATTAACTCCTTAAACTCGCTCATCTTCTTTTACCTCTTTTTGGTTATTAAAACCCTCAACCACTTTTTTCAAAGCCTCACTATCTTCGTATCTTTTATCATTCATCACTTTTAATGCATCAGTTAACGAATTAAAGTATTTTTCAGACGGATCGGGTTTTCCGATAGCTTCCAAAGTTTTTAAAGTTCCTGCCATATATGACATATCTAAACTTGTAGCGTTTGGCATTAAATCGGACATTCTTTTCAAAATTAAATCTTTAATATCTAACTCAGTCATTTATTTGCCTCCGCCGCTTGTGCATTAGCCGCTTCGTTGCTCAAAACATTCATTAAAGTAACGTGCGGTGTTGCGCTTTCAATATACC
>DEKL01000019.1:0-1738 GCA_002353835.1 Alphaproteobacteria bacterium UBA2723 | reverse complement strand
TTATAGCACGTTCTTGTGCATAACCTATCAGTTGTTATCGGATAACCCCACCTATCCAAAATAGGAACAGCGGTGCCGTTAATTGTTACAGTATAGTCAACCGGTGCGCCCGTAATAACGCTGTCCGGACAAATAGTTAAAACCAAACAAAAACGCTCAAAATTTCCCACGTTTGTTGCGTTGGTAACAGTCAGCACGCCGGCAGTAGTTAAAGCCGTTGTCGTGTGTTTAAAAGGGCAATTACAATTACAAGCCATTTTCTCTACTCCTTAAAAGGTTTGGCGGAGCGGTTAAACTCCGCCATTTTCCTAACCGTTAAAGCCACATCCGCAGCCACCGCAGTTGCAGAACGGCGAGCGACCGGCATCATAACTCATTGAGTTAGGATATCTAACCATTCCGTTTGTTGCCTGCGCCAATTCAAGCTGCTGAATTCTACCCTGCAAAGCCTCAATTTTGTTTTGAGCCAAAGCATCAAGAACTTTTTGGTTGCTCATATAAATATCGTTTCTGATGTCGTTTGTGTTCTTCAAAGCGTCATAACGATTTTGTGCAGTCGTTTCTTGAATTAACATTTTAGTATCGCAGCAACATTGATTTTGGTTTGCAATGCCTGCTTGAACAGCACTACCAACGCTCAAAATATCCCTGTCCAATTCAGAATATTTGTCGCCGACATCCCCAACGATGTCGTGATATACCTGATTTGTAGCAGCAACCGATTGAGCTGTTCCGCTATTGACAGCCGCCAAAATTTCGCGCTGATTTGCCATAGAGTTTTGATTGTCAAATCCTCTTTGAACTTCGTTTGAAGTCGCAAGATTTTCGTAACCGATAGCGTTGGCAAAACCGTTGTTTCCCCAACCGAAACCGCCGTTACCGCCCATCAAAACCAATAAAAACAGAATAGCAAGCCAAGAGCCGCCCATTCCACCAAAGCCACCATTGCCACCCATTGCGGCGGCGATGTCAGCTAAACTATAACCATTACCTTCGGCCATATTTTTTACTCCATAAAATTAAAATTAAACCAAGTCACTCGTAGCTTGTCGCTGCGAGGAAATATTAAAGTCACTCTTACGAGGAATGTTAATTCCGAGAGCTTGTAAGTCTTGCTCGGAAAAAATCTTTTTATTAACGTCAAAATTACGATTTTTCGCCATGTTCATAATTGTTTGCATTTGCTGTTGCGGATTTTTGCCGTTCATCATCTGATTAAACATATCCATTTGTTGCTTAAAACGGCCGCCAAGCATATTATTCATTATTTGATTTAGAATTCCGTTCATTGTCTTTGCCTTTCAATGTTAATGTTTGACGCTGTGCCGGTAATTCAGCCAATTTTTGCTCTATACTATCAAGCCGATCAACAATCGCTTGCAGCTCTGATTTTTCTTTTTTGCCGGAAGATAAAGTATATGTTTCAAGTTCGATATTGCCGTCATTATTCATTTTGCGAATATATATTTCCTTTTGACCGGAATTTATGCCAAGATATAACGTGTTTGGCATAATGTTTGGTGTTGCCAAATCTGCGGCCTGTTTTACAAAATAAGAATAAAGTTGTGGTTGGACCGTTTGCGCAACATTTTGAATTGTTTGTGGTTGCTGCATCGGCATATTGTAATTATTTTGCGGATAATAACCGCGCTGCGGCATATAGCCGTTATTATACATATTTTCAAACATATTTAAAACTCCATAAAAAAATAGTAGCCTTTCCGACTACTATTCTATG
>DEKL01000030.1:6833-9561 GCA_002353835.1 Alphaproteobacteria bacterium UBA2723 | reverse complement strand
AAACAGGTGTTTTTCAAGCTGATATGAAAGTTCGCCTTATCAACGACGGACCGGCCACTTTTTGGCTTGAAAGATAAATATTAAAGTAGCTGATTGTTTTTAACTTTAACGGCAAAATTGCCAACCGCTTCTTTTAGCAGTTTTTGTACCAGTTTTTTAGCTATCTGCTGGGTATCTTCATTATTTTCTATAATGATATAACGGTTTTGCTGTTCTTTATTTATCAAGATTCCCCCTTTGGACCACAATTCCAAACCGACAGACATACTAAAACGGCTGTTTTCGTAGTTTATTTGCTCTATTTTAGATTTAATAAGCTTGGGAACTAAATAGTAATCGGCCATGCTCTCGTTGGGGGTAATAATCATATTCGGCTCAAAAGAAAGCCATTCGGTTATTTTTTGAGTATAGGCATCTGTCTGCCTTTTATTGTAATATTCCATATTTTTGACATAGACCAATGGAATAATATGGTCGCCATTTTCAGCATACTTTGTCGGTTGCTGAGACACAAAAAAACTGTCTGCATAAGCCAGATTACAATGAATTGTAAGTAAGACCAATGCAGACAGTTTAAGAAGCTTTAATGGCATTCAAGATTATTCCTGAACTTGTCTGATGATTTCAACCCATTCGTTAACTTTTCTGCCACTCTTATCAAACATTGATAATTTGTATTGAAGTGCAGGAGCTTTAGAATCGGCTACATACCAGTCAGCTGTTGAAGCTACAATGTAATCAGCATCTTTCGGGCTGTTTACAACATCAAAGGTTTTGGAAACATTGATGATGTCTTTGGTGGTGCTCTTTAAGCGCTCGCTACCATAAGGCATATCAGAACTTAATACTTGCGTATCTTTTAAGAACACTGTTTTGTGACCTTTGCTGGAGATATTTGCAGTATCCTGTAACATACGATTAGTAGCACGCGTTGCTACAACATTGTATGCTTCCGGTGAATATTTGGCAGCAGCTATCGGCTTAGCGTTTTTTTTAACTGTTGTCGGTTGCATACCCAAAACTTCCGGACGATACGGATCTTTTTCTACGGTTACCTCTACATATTCACTTTGAGCCGGTGCCTGATTAACAGATACCGGTGCTGATGAATAAGTATTTGCACTGTAGTTATCCATATATCTTACTTCTGCCGGAATAACTTCTTCATGAGTGGTTACAACCGGTTCACAAAAATCTTTTCCGCAAGGTTCTTCAACCGTGGTTGTGGTTGTAATAATCTTCTTTGTTGTAGTTACCTTCGGTTGCGGTTGAGGAACAACAACAGGCTGTACCATCATGCAAGGACACGGCTGATAGCATACCGATTGATAACAAGGCTGTACCTGAACAGCGCACGGGCAAGAAGATACCGGTTGCGGAGCCGGTGTATAAACGGCTTCTTGTTCAACAACTACTCTTGCCGGTGTTACTTCAACCATATCTTGGTCAGCAACAACCTTTTCTTCATAAACCGGTTCATCAACGGTAACAACGTCTACTTCTTCCCACTGATTATCACTGCATGAACAGGCAGCTAATAAACTGCAGGTTATAACACTTAAAACTTTTTTCATAGGGCTTCTCCTAAATAAAATATTTATTGTTATGTACTTTTTAATACCAAAGCAATTAAAAATTCCTTAAGTTTTTGATTTACTTTTGAGTTTTTTTATGATAGAAAAATCCCCGATTGAGAGGGCTCATGACGATTACATTTTCTGCCATTTTGTTTGCTTTGTTCTTTTTATTCAAAGGGTTACAGAAAAATATATTCTTTCTACTCTATGCCGTTGCGATGATTTTGACGGCATATTGGTGTGAAAATAATTTGGGATGGAAAGTTCAGCCTTTCCATAAAACCAGTTTGTTGCTGTTTATACTCTTTCATTTTCCTTTTGTCAATATTTTTACTTTTTGGGCGTACGGACGTGATAAAAGCCTGGCTAAGCGCGGAGAATGGCGCATTCCCGAGGTGCAACTGCATACATTGGAGCTTTTGGGCGGAACAATCGGCGCCATTGCCGGGCAAAAAATTTTTCATCACAAAAATAAGAAAAAAAGCTATATGGCAACTTTTTTTGCCACTATTGTCATCCAAGTCGGGATTATTCTTTATATTTTACACTATCTGAGAATTTGGTAATTACATTACCATACCGGCATATAATGCCTGAGACGGTTCCACATTTTGACGCATAACGGCGTTAAATATCGGATAAACGCGCTCACATTCCATAAGCGATAATTCTATGATGCGAGAAATTTTCCCGTAAAACAGTTCTTCATTATCCTGCAAAATCATGGAATGTTTAAAAATCGGCATTTTCTGTTCGCTCCAATAGGAAAAATGCCCAAGCCACAAATTTTCATTTAACAAAGCAAGAAGCTCAAACATTTTGCTTCTATCTACCGTCGCCGTTTCCAAATTAAGCAGGCAGGAAATATGCAAGCAACGCAAATGCTCCTCATAGGCAAAAAATATAAGCATATTATCCCATTTTCCCTGGACCTCGGCAACCAGTTCGTTTTCTTTGCGACGGTCACAGGCAACTTTATCCTGCGCAAACAGGTACTCTATGGTATCTATAGGATTGTATATTTCTTGTTCTAATGCGACATTCATTTTTTTGCCTTTTGGATTTTGTTGATTTTATTCTTACTTACGTTCAGGCTTAAAACAATCATAATGTGCACTTTTCCACTTTTTTAAGCAAAAAGTAACTTTTTC
>DEKL01000030.1:171-6802 GCA_002353835.1 Alphaproteobacteria bacterium UBA2723 | reverse complement strand
ATTTGCGAAAAATATTTTATTTCAAGCGCTTATTTTTAACACTCTTTTTTTTGACTTTTTTATGTGGATTATATTTTTTTCTTAATATAAATTTAAGACATTGTTGACTGGTACCCTTTAAAGGAGTGTTTTTGCTTATGTATATTGATTTTCCGGATATTTCACCCGCTGCTTTAACCTTAGGTTCTTTTCAAATACGTTGGTATGCATTAGCGTATCTTTTGGGTATTCTATCAGCTTGGTGGTTAACGAAGCTTAATATTAAAAAATATGATTTGGGAATTTCCTCTAATCAGCTTGATGATTTGGTCTTTTATACAACTCTCGGTATTATCTTAGGCGGAAGATTAGGTTATGTTCTTTGCTACGGAAATGGTTATTTTTGGCAGCATCCGGAGGAAATTTTTGCCGTTTGGCATGGCGGCATGTCTTTTCACGGGGGAATTATCGGTGTTATCTTAGGATTATATTGCTTTGCTCGCAAGGAAAAATTCCCATACTTAAAAATTACGGATATTGTGGCGCTTTATGTACCAATCGGAATTTTTCTCGGGAGAATTGCCAATTTTGTTAACGGCGAATTATGGGGACGAGTTACAACCGTGCCATGGGCCGTTAAATTTCCGGAGGGAGGGTATTTGCCTCGCCATCCCTCGCAAATATATGAAGCTTTAAGCGAAGGCGTTTTATTACTCATTATTCTTAACCTGTTGTGGCGCAAGGCTTATGTACGTGAGCATACAGGCTTTATTTCCGCTGTTTTTCTTATATTTTATGCATCTTCCAGATTTGTTATGGAATTTTTCAGAGAACCGGATCAGCAAATAGGCTTTATTTTCGGACACACAACCCTCGGACAATTATTATCTTTGCCATTTTTGTTGTTGGGATTGTATATTCTCCACCGCGCTGTCAAAAGCAAGAAAGCTTAGGCTTTAACCGTGATATTATGCGTAAATTTACAGGCTTTACGCAAATTATCTTCAGCACGACTTAAGACGACGGAAGCATCCGCATCACTACGTTTCTTTTCACTGACACATTGTGATACGGTTAACTGCAAGTGATTATTTTCATTAAATACAAATATGGATTTTGCTAATATACGGCGAATATTTTCTGCTTCATTGAAGGTTTCTGCCGAATTTGCATTTAAGAATGCTAAGATGAGAGCGTCATTTTTGTAGTTATATATCTTTACTTTGCGATTTGCCCTGCGAATCTGTGCCAGTAACATTTTTTTTAAGATAAGTGTTTTACTTTTGCCGTATCTTTTTATCAGTCTGTTGTACTCATCTATATACATGAGTGCAATACTGTATTTTAAGGGATATTTTCTTTCCGCATCCTTAAAGAATAATCGGGCATTATCAATGTTTAATTCTTCGTCTTTATACAGTATATAGTAGGCATAATACAATGATGAAAGCAAGGCTATCAAAACGGCAGCTAAGAAAAACAAGCTAAATGCAAACAAATTATCCGAAAAATAAAGGCCGGAAATAACCGCAACGGAAATAAACAAACCGGCAGAATTTAATATCTTACCTCTTATTGTTTGGTATATAAGTAGGACCATAATGCAAATGCATGCCGTTGCCAAAGCCGGATAATTAAGCATACCTATATGTTTGTAAAAAAAGTAAGAATCCGCATCAATGCTTTGGTTTTGTAATTTTTCTATTATCGCCGTTTGCGCAAATAAAAAGACAAAAAAAGCGCTCCAATATCTGTAAGGTTTGTTCTGGGCAAATAAAAGACTGGCAACTAATATGTTGGGAAGCGCGACAATTATCCATATATTGTAGCCTGCCGAGAACATATAATCTTCTCCATATGCATAGCGCGTGCTGTTTATAATCAAATAACTGATAAAGACCACAGCCACAGACATTGCCATAGAGGGAATACGGCGTAATCCCGCAAAAATAAAAGTTATAGCAGATAATGTAACAAACATGGTATGAATGGAATGATATGTTTCTTCGGAAAATTCGGATATTGAGAAGAAATAAATCAAAAATGCACCTATTATTATAATAGGTAACAACATAGTTTTGCTGTATAATAAAACTTTTTCCGGTTCAAATCCCAATGTCACGACACTATAACCTTATTTATGTTTTCTTTTCAGGTTAATATAATACGGAATAGTTAAATTTTATTTACACATTTTAAAATGGAGCTATCTCCATATGAGTAAAAACGATATTTCTGTTCTATGGCGTGTTGATAGGCTTTTTTCATACGTTCGGTGCCGGCAATTGCACAAATCAGCATAAATAGTGTGGACTTTGGCAAATGAAAATTCGTAATAATGGCATCTATCATCTTAAATTTGTAGCCTGGTGTTATAAATATAGATGTTTCCCCTTGAAACGGATGAAGGGTTCCCGTATTATCAGCCGCACTTTCCAACAAGCGAACCGAAGTTGTCCCCACGGCAATGATTCTTCTACCCTGTTTTTTGGCTTGGTTAATGATATCACAAGCTTGAGGGGTTATAATACCGTATTCTGCGTGCATTTTGTGGTCTTTGGTATCTTCGGTTTTAACCGGGAGGAAAGTCCCTGCCCCGACGTGTAATGTTAAAAATACTTTAGTTATACCTTTTTCTTCTAATCTTTTTAATACATTATCCGTAAAATGAAGACCGGCAGTCGGCGCAGCAACTGCTCCCTCATATTTGGCATAAACGGTCTGATAATTTTCTTTATCATTATATTTATTCCAAAGACCGGTTCCGGGTTTATCTCTCTTTATATATGGAGGTAACGGCATCAAACCGTATTGTTCCAATAACTTGCCTAAATCATCTACCGAGCATAAAAATTCCAATAAAACCCCGTCCTCATTGTCTTTTTCTAATACTTTGGCTTGAAATTGCGACTGTTCAGCCGGAATTTCTGCGGTATAAAAGGAAATAACATCATTTATATGTAATCTCTTAGAATTTTTGACAAATGCCCACCATGTTTGACCTGACTCCGGGTGATAAAGGGTTACTTCTACCTCAGCCTCTCCTCTTTTGCCATATAGACGAGCCGGGATAACCTTGGTATCATTAAAAACCAAAACATCCCCTTCTTGCAAAATATCCGGTAAATCGTAAAAATGTCTGTCTTTTATTTCTTTTTCATCCAATAAATCCAAAAGTTTGGATGTATCTCTCGGGTTTACCGGTTCTTTGGCTATTAAATCTTTATCTAACTCAAAATCAAATAAATCTACACGCATTTGGTATTCCTTTTAAAATCATCAGGCTCGTTTATAGAGCTATAACTTTAATTTAGCAAGATTTTTTTCCTATTTTTTGTAATTTTGACAATTTTTTAAAAAATATTTAAAAATTGACAAAAAAGTTGTTGAAATTATATTTTTTTTGGTATATACTGCCAGTAAATTCAAAGATGTTTTAGGAGAACAACTGTGTCAAATATTAAGTCTAGTAATGAAGTTATCAGCATTTCTTTAGATGATGCCTATGAAATTATCGGTGGGTACAAAGCCGCTGATGAGAAGACAGTAGCTATTGCTATGGAAATGTTAGAAAAAGAAAGTTTAACTTCCGATTTTGCATTACAACTTTTAACTTTATATAAGTCTAAAATGTCCTTAAAAGACATAGACTTTAATAATATATCAGATGTCCAACTGGAAAAAGGGTTGGATAAGGCTATTGAGTTTTCTCGTAGCGAAGATGACTACATTCGTCAGATTTTTAGTGACAATACCAATAACAGTTTAATTATCAATACAAAGCTCATTGATACTAACGGTGATGAAGCCTCCGTGCAAGCTGCTGATAACGGAGCCCTTTTGTTGGCTCGTACTGCAACAGAAGAAATAAAAAGAAAATTGATCACCGGTCAACTCAATAGTATTGAAGATGCTCAGAATGCATTAAATTCTCAATTTGCAAGTAAGTATTTTGATCTCAGAAGCGCAGCATTGAAAGATGTCAGTGGTGCTTATATTGAAGATGCATCTGATGCCAAGAAGACTGTCCATATTCTTGCTAAAGATATCAGTGAAAAGTTTGAAAATGATAAGCAAGCCATTAAAGAACTGGATAAAGAGTTAGAAAAACGTACTGAAAAGTCTAAATCTACCGGTTTAAAAGCTAAGTGGCGTAAATTTAAGACTCTTATTGTTGCAGGCTTTATGACAATTTCTGGTGCGTCATTTATGTCTTCTTGTTCTAATGATAGCAAACAAGATAGAAAGCCTACACAGCAAGAAGTCGTTAATACACCGCTTAATATGAAAAAGACAAAAGTTCAGCCGAAAACAATATCTTTAAAGCAGGATACTGTTAAAGAAGTTGCTGTTGTTATGCCGACAGAATATTCTGACAGTTTGGGTGTTTCTCGTACTAGTTGGTTATCCACTCAAAAATTTGATGATAACAGTTTTACAAGACAAGTAGATGACAGTACAACTATCAGAGGATCTGAATTTGCTTATCAGCGTCTTGCTATCGCAAAAGATTCATTAGGTGGTCGGACTATAGAACAAGGATTAAATGCACATAGATACTTGCGTTCTATGTATCCTAATCCGGAAAATTTAGATGGCAAAGGTATTGATCCTGCTACATTGGAAGCTGCAAAGATAGCAAAGGAATTAGATTGTTTCTTAAAAGGTGAAACCAATGTAATTCCAGAAGGCCTTGATAAAATATTTGTTGAGCAAGTTCCGGGTAATCTTAATATTTACGCTACCGGTATTAATAATCCGTGTGATGATGGTAAAGTTCAATATAAGACTCTGCAATCTAAGGTTCAAAAAGATATTACTTGGGAAGAAGCTGTAGATTCTGCTAAGGTAAAAGGTCCTACTATCATTAACGGAGAAACCGAAGTCGATGTTAAGGCTGATACCACTAAGGTACTGGACAATGTTCGTACTGACAAGTATAATGGCAATGAGAAATATGGAAATGGTAAACTGATTAAGGAAAATGTTTCTGTTAATGAAGTAAACAGAAAAGTAACGAGCAATCCGGAAGTTTTGGTAGAACAAACTACCAAAGCAGAAAAAACTGATACTATTACTGATGCTGTAGCTCAAGCTGTCGTATTGGAAGCTTCTTCTAAAGTTTCTGCTCAACAAAATGACACTGTCAGTGTTAAAAAGAAAGCTGCTAACTTGAGAAAAGAGCAAGCTAAGAAAGAAGCTCGTGCACAAAAGACCGCTCTTAGTGATAGTATTACAGCACCTGCTGCTCCGATTATTGTAGAAGGCGAAACTGAGGTTGTTACCGACAATGCTCAAGCTACTGCCCCGATTATTGTTGAAGGGGAAACTGAGGTTGTTACTCCTGCAGATACAGTACAAGTTAAGAAGGAACAAGCTGAGGTTAAGTTAACGACCACGGAAGTTTCTAACGAAGCTCAAGGTACCGGTGGTACAGAAGAAATCATCTTGGGTACTGAAAATGTTCCTCTTGGTACACCGTCTGCCTTTGATACCCCTGAAAGAGGTGGTTTTGAGGGTTCCGGTATTACAAAGAAGGCTGATGAACATAACAGAAAAATTCTTGGTGATGAGCTTTATGATCTTATTGTTAACGGTTCACCCGATAAATGGTTCAACAACGGCGATATTGCTGAAGGTTTGAGCCGCAGACAATGGGCTTCTGTTGTTGCTGTGATGGTTGCAACAGGTCCGCACCAAGCAACGACTCAAGAAATCTTGGATGCTATTAACTGCCAAAGAGAAATCAGAGCTGAATTATTTGATAAAGTTAAGGCAGATGTTGATGGTATTCGTGAAAACAGAACTCGTGACGGTTGGACATATGATAAACCGGTTTATGTTCGTAAAATTAAGAACAATGGTTGCGAAAAGAAAGTAACTTTGGATAAGATTCGGACAGAAAATCGCAAGAAGACAACTGCTTCCGGCCCGAAATTCCCGAGATTCTTTAAGCTTATTAAAACGATTGTTCCTATCATGGGGGCTGCTGAGGTTGATGTTGTAGATAATACTCGGACTGTTACAGAACCGCTTGACGTTAAAAAGCTTAACGGTAATGAAAAGTATGGAAAAGGGAAGCGGATCGAAGACAATGTTTCGGTTAAAGAAGCTTTCAGAGAAGTTGCTACTGATCCGTTGGTTTTGGTTGAGGTTTCTTCCAGTGACACAACGAAGGTTGTTGCCCAAGAGCTTAACGGTAATGAAAACTTTACGAATGGTAAGAAGATTAAAACTGTTGATGTTGCCCAACTTTTAGGTATTAAAGTAAGCGGTAACACTAAGGTTTTGGTTCAGACAGATAAGAAACCTTCCAGTTTGCGCAAGCAGATTGCAAAACTTAATGACAGATATGTAAAAGCTGCAAAAGCAAATGGTTTGACCGGTAATGTTGCTTTGGATAAATACTCTGAAGCCGGCAGTGAGTTTATTTCTAAATTCCAAAAGGATAATGATATAACTCCTGAATACATCAATGCTATTTCTGTTTACCAACAGAGCAAAGATAACAAGGTTCAAGCTAATAATCGTGGAAATTATATCAACTCTCAAAATTTAAGAGGTTAATATAATATCCTGAATATTTAATCCGCCTATTTTAGGATAGGCGGATTTTTTTGTTTAAATGCAAATAGTTGGGGATAACTTTGGT
>DEKL01000030.1:0-159 GCA_002353835.1 Alphaproteobacteria bacterium UBA2723 | reverse complement strand
CCCGCCGTTTTTAAAATTTTACTTGAAAAATCAACAATTCGTGTTAACTTATTGGCGATTTTTAGAAAAAAAATGCCGTGCGGGGCTGCCGCACAATAATATTTAGGAAGGATAATAATATGACTATTCGCGTCGGTATTAACGGTTTTGGACGTATCG
>DEKL01000125.1:1356-13579 GCA_002353835.1 Alphaproteobacteria bacterium UBA2723 | reverse complement strand
GTAAATAATGCTAATTAAAATATTGAAGATGCCTAACCTCACTCGCTACACTCGTTCAGGGCATGACGGTTTTAAATGGAGTTGCGTGTACAAAAATTGTGCATAGGGCGAGCGCGATTTTATCACGCTGGCGAACCCTGTGTGCAATTTTTTTTGTGTTTTTTTGAGAATTTTTGGAGGAGTTTTTTTTGAGGGAAAAGGGCGTTTTTTTGAGGAAATAAAAGGCGCGCATAAAAATTTCAGGCGAAGTTTTTAACCTCGCCTGAAATTTTTATCTTTCCTTTGCGCGCCTTGAACGACCTTTAGGTCGTCGCCTGCACGGCGGGTGTCGCTACGCGCGAGGCGGCAGGACTTGTCCTGCACCTTAACCTAACAGCTTCTTCCACCAGGTCTTTTTCGGCGCATCTTCGCTGACACTCTCTGCCGAAGCTTCCGCTTCCGTACCACTCTCGCCTTTGTCGCGATTATTGTACCGCTGTCTTCTGCGATTGTTATACCGACCACGCTTTCTTTCATAACGATTGCGCTTGTTGTTGCCGGCTTCATTCACAGCCTCTGCTTCATACGCCTCGGCATAAACATCATCATCATCTTCTTCTTCGCTATCTTCGGCATAGCCTTCTTCCGCGGCATACGCTGCTGTTGCGGCTTGCTCTGCCTTCTTCACGGTAACTTTGGATTTTTCCATCTTGTAATCACTGATGTTTCTGATGTTCAAATCTGCTGATATGATAATCTCTAAGCCGTACCTTTCTTCCAAATCAGCTAATTGCCGTCTCTTGTGGTTTAATATATAAACCGCAACATCTGACGGTAATTTAACTTCAAGATGATTGTTCGTCCCTTTAATGCCTTCTTCTTCTATCGCTCTTAATACTAATGTCGCACTGCTCTCAGATGTCCTCTGTACACCTTGACCTTTGCAATACGGACAGGTAATATAATTGCTTTCCATAAACGACGAGTGCATTCTCTGACGCGAAATTTCCAATAAGCCGAAAATGCTCATCTTGGCTATCTGTACTCTCGCTCTGTCCGGCTTCATCGCTTCTTTCATGCGCTTTTCAACCGCATGGTTGTTCGCCGGCTCATCCATATCAATAAAGTCAACCACAACAAGACCGGCTAAGTTTCTCATTCTTAATTGCTTGGCTATCTCATCAGCGGCTTCCAAATTGGTCTTTAATGCCGTTTCCTCAATATCCATCTCATGCGTGGCACGACCGGAGTTAACGTCTATTGAAACCAATGCCTCGGTCGGGTTAATCACCAAATAACCGCCGGATGGTAATTGTACCACCGGATTGTGCAGCTTATCCAGCTCTTTTTCTATCTGATATTGTTGAAATACCGGTTTGTCATCCGGTTTGCGACACTTAATCTTGCGACTCATGTTCGGTGATAATATCTTGCTGAACTCTTTGGCCGTCTTATAAGCGATATCACCGTCAACAATAACTTCACCGATATCTTTGGTGTACATATCTCTTAGAGCACGCTTGATTAAGTCGCCTTCTTCGTAAATCAATGCCGGAGCAGGGGTGCTCAAAGCCGAATGACGAATGTGATTCCAGGTGCGGATAAGATAGTTGTAGTCACGAACGATATCTTCTCTTTGCTTATCTTCACCGGCGGTGCGAATAATCAAAGACATGTTGTCATTTAACGGCAGTTCGTGCATAATCTCTTTTAAGCGTTTTCTATCCGAAGCAGAGGTAATCTTGCGCGATACCCCGCCGGACTTAATGCGGTTTGGCATTAAAACGCAATATCTTCCTGCCAAGGATAAATACGTGGTGCAGGCGGCGCCTTTGTTGCCGCGTTCTTCTTTGACAATCTGAATCAATAAAGTTTGACCTTCTTTGATAACGTCCTGAATGTTTGAGCGATAGTAAAGCTTGCGCGCATATATCAGCTTGCGCTGTACTTCCAAGTAATGCTCAAAATCAGCCTCATCCTCGTCATTATCAAAATCACGACAGGTGCCCTCATCATCATCAAAATTATCTTCTTTGACATTTGCCGGCGAAATATCTTCATCACTTAATTCCTCGGCAACCGAATCGTCTGTAAGACCGGATGCTTCGGCAGAAATTTTATATTTCTTCTTTAAGCCGCGACGACCGCCTAAGAAACGCGCACTGCGACGATGTCCGCGATGAGACTTTTCTTCGGCTTCACCTTCCGTTTCTTCGGTTTCATTTTCTGTTTCTCCAGTTTCACTTTCTTCGGCTGTTTCTGAAGTTACCTCGGTTTCTTCAAGTTCTTCCTCAACATTTTCTTCTTTAGAAGTTTTGCTTGTCTCGTTTTCAACCTCGGTTTCTTCTTCAACAGTTTCTTCAGCTTGAGTGACTTCTTCGGCTGTTTCTTCGGTTGCTTGGTTGTTGTCTTCCGTTACTGCTTCACTGCTTTTTGAAATATTCTCATCAGCGTTGGTTTCTTCTTCGCTTTGTTCGGCTTCAGCGGCAGCTTGTTCTTCGGCTAATTTTCTGGCCTCATATTCTGCACGCTTTTGCTCACGCTCTAAGCGGCGGCGTTCCTGTTCGGCTTTACGCTCTGCCTGATATTTGCGTTTGCGTTCTATAATCTCATCCGTTTCAGCCTCAACTTCGGCCTTAACTTCATCAGTAACGGTATAATAATCGGGGTGGATCTCTCCAAATGCCAGAAAACCGTGGCGGTTGCCTCCGTAGTCCACAAATGCGGCCTGTAAAGACGGTTCTATGCGAACAACTTTGGCGGTAAATATATTTCCTTTTATCTGCTTTTTTGCAGTTGATTCAAACTCAACATCCTCAACCTTGTTTCCGTCTATAATAACAACGCGGGTTTCTTCCGGCTGGGTGTCGTCTATTAACATTTTTTTCATAACAGTTAAATCCTTGCTAATAATTATCGCCGCTTATGTTCAGGCGATATCTGTTTATTCTCTTACCGCGGCAGTATTTCGGGGGGATTATTATTGTTGATTACATACCCTTATTAAAACTTGCCGAATATTTGTTTTGGTGACCGAACGGTCAAAATCCTCTCGTCGGAAGGCAGGGTGCAAACGATTGTTTTTTTCGCCTTTTTTAATATTTCAGCGCCGTTGCTTCCAGACATATGCTCCTTAACAAAACAAATATCGTTTGCTTTATATTCTCTTTTTTATGCAATTGCAAGTAATTTTTCAAAAAAAACAAGCTTTTTATTGCTTAAGGGCTTGACTTTCCGTCGGCGGTATGTTTAAATGTTTCCATAATGCGAAACAGCCCCCCCCTTTTTTCGGGGCTGTTTTTGTTTTTTTTGAGGGCGGGCATTCCGCCTTTTTTAATGTTTGGTCGCAATTTGCGACCTTTTTTTATGTTTTTTTAAGGAGAAGAAAATGAGTGAATACCAGTTTGATATGGACTTGTGGACGAAGCGGTTAATCTTTCATGAGGGAATGCGCTTAAAACCTTATTATTGCACGGCACATAAATTAACTATTGGTGTCGGGCGTAATTTGGAAGATAATCCGCTTTCAACCGAAGAAAAGAAAGCGCTGGGCGATTATATGCACGGTATTACCGAAAACGGCGCGAAGATGTTGCTCAGAAACGATATTATCCGCACATACGAAACCTTAAAGAAAATCATTAAAAATTATACCGAGCTTGATTTTGAGCGCCAATATGCGCTGTTGGATATGTGTTTTCAGTTAGGTGAAAAAGGTTTTAAGAATTTTAAGCGGATGATTAAAGAAATTGAACACGAAAATTTTTATATGGCGGCGTATGAATGTTTAAATTCTTTATATGCCAAACAAACGCCGGAGCGGGCAAAACGTATTGCAAAGACTATAAAATTCGGGGTTTTCCCGTCGTTATCCGGAGCGCATTTTTAGGGTGTGTTTTTTATTTGACAAAAAATCAAAAAAATGCTATAATCGTCCCATAAGCAATTATTGTAGCAAATAGGAGGAAACTATGAGCGAGTTAAAAGAAGAATTGTTAAAGCAAGCGGAAGAAGCTAATTTTTCTGAAGCGAAAGACAGTATGAAACACATTCCCAACATGGAAACCAATAAACTTCCGACAAGTCAGGAACTTGCGGCAGCCGAGCATGCGGCCGTTTTTCATGCCAAAGTCTATGCGGCAACGCATCCTGATGCTTCTATGAAAGATGTTGCTCGTGAAAAATTGTCCTACCAAAAAGATTTGTTGGAGCAGGAAGATTTGGTGCAGTTAATTGCGCAAATGGAAGCCGATAGAACTAATCCGAAAGCCTATGAAGCACGTTTGAAAGCAGCGATTGAGGTTGAAAAGAAAATTCAGGGTATCGGGAGCATGTTGGCTAAATCCGGAAAAGAAAATCTTTTGGATAATATTATCAATGAACTCAGCGGTAAAAAGCCGACTGAATATGAAAGACAGGCGGCAGAGCATTTTGCTAACCAGTATGTCATTGCACAAAAGGCAATTAATCCGGAAATCAGCGATAAGGAAGCCAAAGATATGCTGTTTGCCCGTACCAAAGATTTGTTGGAAAACGGTGATTTGAAAGAGTTGGCTCAACAGATGACTGATGAACTCAAACATCCGGATAAAATCAAAGAAGGGCAGGATATGGCTATCCGCAGAGAGAAAAAAGTGCAGGATATTGCCGCTATCTTTAATAAAGACAGAGGCGAATAAGCTTTGATTTTTTGATTTATGCTAAGGCGGGAGAAATCCCGCCTTTATGTTGTTTAAATGAAATATTTGATGTACAAAGCAATGCTGGCGATTATGATGCTGATAAGCATTACCGGAATTGACCATATCATAAATCTTAAAAAGCCTATCGGTCTTTTTTCTTTGGCGGCAATACCGGCAACAATAACGTTAGCGGAAGCACCGATTAGGGTACCGTTACCGCCTAAGCAGGCGCCCAAAGACAATGCCCACCAAACCGGCATCATGGCTTGTCTGCCGCCAAACTCTATTTCCATGGTTTTTAAAATCGGTATCATGGTGGCAACAAACGGGATATTATCTACCATCGCCGAGAAAAAGGCAGAGATGGCTAAAACGGCAAAGACACTCTTTTTTAAGCTGCTTTCGGTGGCTTTCACCAGATATTTGCCGACATCCTCTAAAAAGCCGGTTGCATCCAAGGTGCCGACAATAACGAATAAGCCGGCAAAGAAGAAAATGGTGGTCCAGTCCACATGGCTTAAGACATCTTCAACTTTGGCATCTGCTTTGGTATGCGGAAGATTAAAGGTATAAAGCAAGAGCATTAAGGAGGCACCGAAAAGAGCGATAAAACCGTTTTCAAAACCGCTTTCTTCGGCGATAATAAAGCCTGCGATGACAATGCCTAAAACTACCAGAGATTTATAGAGTAAGGCATGGTCGGTAATGGCATCTTTTTCGTTTATGCTCATGACTAAGGCGCGGTTTTCGGCGCTGGCTTTCATGGTGGGCCCCCAGAAGTGTACAAAAAGCGCGGTAATGGCTACCATTATGACGATAATAATCGGCGCTAAATTTTTAAGAAAATCGGTAAAGCCCAAATTTAAGGCCGAGCCGATTAAGATATTCGGCGGGTCGCCGATTAAAGTTGCCGTTCCGCCGATATTTGAGGAAAATATTTCCATTAACAAAAACGGATAGGCGGAGATTTTAAGCTTACGCGTTATTTCTACGGTAACCGGAACGATTAACAGAACGGTGGTGACATTATCTAAAAAGGCAGACAGTACGGCGGTGACCACCCCTAAAACAGCTAAAATACCGCGTGGGTTGGCTTTAACCAATTTGGAGGAAAATATCGCCGCAAATTGGAAAGCGCCGGATTTTTCGGTTATACCGACAATTATCATCATACCGATTAAGAGCGCTATGGTATTAAAATCCACCCCTTTGACGGCTTCTTCATAAGATAAAACACCGCAAATAACCATTGCCGATGCACCGAGCATAACCGCAACCGCGCGGTTTATCTTTTCGGTAAACAGCACACTGTAACACAATACCAATATCATGCCGGCAATAATTGCGGTGGACAGCATCTCATATTCTCCCTCATACACTGTTGCAAATATATATGATAAAAGCCTAAAATGTAAATAGCAAAATTGATTTAATTACAGGTTTATTGCATTAGCCTAAAATCAGCCTTGCGGGTACAAAAAAGCCCTCTTAAAAAGAGAGCTTATCTGTTCTTTTTATTTTTAATACGTTAAATGTCTTATTGATTTATTTTTTGGTCAGATACCATGGGGTTTGGGTGCGGCATTTTTCCATCGCAAAGGCAACCGCACGTAAACGCTTGAAGTAGCGTTTTTCATCTTTGGGCACAAAGTCTTTGGGGTAGGGGTTATCTAACATATATTTAATGTTTCTCTCAGTCTTAACTTCTTCCGGTAGCCAGCGTCGGCAAAAAGCATATCTTGCCGCTGTTAATACCTCGGTATTGTAACCGATAATGTTTAAGAGCTTAACCTCATCCGTTTCTTGGTGCAAACAGTATAAATGATACCACGGCGTGATACCGTTTTGGTATAAATATTTCCACGGGAAACCTTTGCCGGGGTCGGGCTTTCTTTGCGGTGCAATATCCGAATGCGCTAAGATATTCTCGGGGCGTACCTTGTATTTATAACACAAATAGATGAGCAAATTGCATAAACTGTGGCGTAATGCCGGCTTATAAGTTTTTTTGCTTTGCCCCATGTCAGGCGCTTCCAGCTCTATGCCGATAGACGAACCGTTTAAGGACTTTCCTTGGCTACCATGCCAACTTGATATGCCGGCATGATAAGCGACTTTTTTAGGTTCTAACGCTTCGGTTATCTCGCCGTTTTGGCCGATTATGTAATGCGCGCTTAATTCCAGTTTGTGCAAATTTTTAAGTTGCTTTTCCGGGTTACTTCTGGAACAGTGTATAATGATGTATTTTATCTCTTCGGTGCGCTCTCTGAAATGCGGCAGATGATGAATATGTTTTATTTGTGGTTTTATCGGCATATTATTCTCCTTAAAGACTAAATTAACACGAGAGTTTTAAAAAATGCTTTACTTTCTTTAAGATGGGGGGTATTAAATCAGCATACTAAATTGGGAGCTTAAATTATGAAGGCGGAATTTTATAACCTTTTAACCGAAATCAAAGACAGCGCCGAAACGTTTCGGAGGTTTCTTTGACTATGATAATGCTAAAATCAGACAGGACGAATTAAATACTTTAACCGCAGACCCGAAACTTTGGGATAATCAAGACGAAGCCTTGAAACTGACATCAGAGAAAAATACCCTTGATGCCGATATCGCTTATTACGAAGATTTGCTCTTATCTATCAAAAATATTGAGGAGATGATAGAACTTGCCGAGGCGGAAAATGACGAAACAATGCTTGCTGATTTGTATAGCCATTTGGAAGAGATGAAGAAATCCGCGAAAGAACGCGAACTTCTAACCCTTCTTTCCGGCGAGTTTGATAAAAATGATGCTTATTTGGAAGTGCATGCCGGCTCGGGCGGTACGGAAGCGCAGGATTGGGCAGAAATGTTGCTTCGTATGTATTCCCGTTGGGCGGAAAAACATCAGTATAAAATTTCCTATGTTGAAGAAACCGAGGGCGAAGTGGCAGGGCTTAAATCCGCTACCATTAAAATTTCCGGACTTAATGCCTATGGTTGGCTTAAAGGGGAAACCGGTGTGCACCGCTTGGTCAGAATCTCTCCGTTTGATTCCAATGCCCGCCGCCATACCAGTTTTGCCTCCATTACCGTCTATCCGGTGGTGGATGATGATATCAATATTGAAATTAACCCCGCCGATATTAAAATGGATACTTACCGTTCTTCCGGTGCGGGCGGACAACACATCAATAAAACCGAATCTGCCGTGCGTTTAACCCACATCCCTACCGGTGTTGTCGTTTCTTGCCAAACCGAGCGCTCGCAATTTGCGAATCGTGATCAGGCAATGAATATGTTAAAGGCTAAACTCTATGAAATTGAACAGCGCAAAAAAGATGCCGCTGCCGAACAGAAATGGGAAGAACAGGGCGATAACGGCTGGGGATACCAAATCCGCTCATACGTTCTTCAACCCTACAAGATGATTAAAGATTTGCGTACCGGCGCCGAGACCTCGGATGACCGAGGGGTATTAGACGGGGAAATAGACTTGTTTTTGGTTTCTTATTTATCTAAAGGGCAAAATTCTGTGAACTAACTCGTGGATGGAAGCCACTCTTCGGCACGTCACGTACGTCTTAGTACGCTCGTGTGCCTCGGTGGACATCCACGGTTATTTCGCAGAATTTTCCACCTTTAGGGCATGAACAGAGTGAGTGCTGTGTGTTTGCTCAAAATTTTCTCCCTTTAGGGCATGAACAGAAGGGGGAATTTTTCTCTTTTTTCTTATTGACAAAAAAGATTATTTCTGTACAATTTAACTTATCAAAATTCTATTATTCACATTATTAACTAAACCCTTTAAATTATGGAAAAAATTAAGAAGACGAAGGAACAGATTGAGTTTATCAATTCTGCTTCCTACAAAGCATTGGCCGACTATGTCTTGGCTTATCCGTTTTCGCCGAAAGCAGAGAACGTGTTTGTTGAAAAGGCAACACCGAAGCTTATTCAATTTTACATTGAACAGCATGGTGTCGCCGAAGGCTCTGCAGTCTATCTGTTTCGCCAGAATCATCCCTCGGTGGTGCAGGCATTGCTGGCATACAGCCAAGATGGCAACCGCCGCAACATCAAACTCTTCTTGGAGCATGGTGTCTATGAAACCGTTAAGCGCTACGTTGACGATTTTGAGGTGCCGGAGCTTCCGGAGCAAGCTATTTTGGAGCGCTTTGACAGAGAAGAAATGCTGGAATTGACGCGCCGTCCCAAGCTGTCGTCATTTGCCAAGCTTGATATCATTAAGCGTGGTGATGATGAATTGAGGCACGCGCTTATTGCTACCGGCAAATTTGACCAGCGTGAACGTGATGCCATACTGTATGGCGGTAGCAAGGATGATGTGGAGTGTCTTATCTCTCGTGCAGAGTATGTTAAGAGCCGAGATGTGATGAAACAGATTCAGCTTATTCGCTTTACCAGACCGCGCAAGCTGAAGCCAATCATCAAACAGCAACGGTTTATGCGTGAGGCAGAGGAATTCTTCATGGCAACAGCGCCGATTGATTTGCTGATGGCGTATGTCAGGCATTATCGTCCCGATGGTGGTGATGAGGCTATTTTCAACCATCGTGACGACAGTCTTTTGCTGACCTATCTCTCAAAGAACCAGCTGACCGAGGCCGGTGAACATCTGCTCTTGAAACGTGGTAACCACGAGGAAATCAAGGTTTACATCAAAGGACATGTCCTCAATGCCGATGATGAGGTTCGTCTTATCAAGCGCGGCAAACACAACGAGATTATGCTTTACCTCTCAAAGCATACGTTAAGTTCTGAAGCGCAAGTTGAACTGATGCTGCGGCGCAAGATGCCTGAGATTGCGTACTATGTCATGATGTATCCGGACAGCATTTCGGAGGCCGGTGAGGAAGCACTTAAAAAGTATGCTACACCGGATATCGTGGCCGATTATCAGACCGTATATACATTTGAGACAGCGGTTCTCAGTTAAACAATTAAACTTTTAAAGCAGTCACCTGAGAAGGTCACTGCTTTTTTTATGCTTAAAATTTGCTTGACACGTGGGGCGCTCTTTGTTATCTTGCCGGTAGTTTTTTTAAGTTTTAGGAGAGAATTTTGAAGACGGTTATTGAAGTTTTAAGCGACATTTTTATGAAAGCTTTTGAAAATGCCGGTTTTGATGCGGATTTAGGCAGAGTGGTTGTTTCCGCAAGACCTGATTTATGCCAATACCAGGTTAACGGGGCAATGGGGGCAGCAAAGCTTTACCATAAAGCACCGTTTATGATTGCTAATGATGTCTTAGCGCAAGTTAAAGAAAATGACATTATTGAAAAAGTGGAAGTGGTTAACCCGGGGTTTATCAATATCACGGTGAAAGATAAGTTTGTTTCATCTTATATGCAGGATATGCTTAATGCGGCTGATTGCGGTTTTGAAAAGATAAAAAATCCTAAAACGGTGGTGATAGATTACGGCGGGCCGAATGTGGCGAAAACACTTCATGTCGGGCATTTGCGCTCAGCGGTTATCGGTGAGGCCTTAAAACGTATGAACCGTTTTTACGGCAATAAAGTTATCGGTGATGCACACTTAGGCGAGTTTGGTTTGCAAATGGGTTTGATTATTCATGAGCTTTCTTTGCGCAAGCCGGATTTGCCATATTTTGATGAAAATTATGACGGCGAATACCCGAAAGAGCCGCCGTTTACCTTAAAAGATTTGGAAGAAATTTATCCGTTTGCTTCCGCAAAATCCAAAGAAGATGAAGAATACTTAAATGCGGCGCGTCAGGCCACTGCCGAAATGCAGAAAGGGCGCAGAGGGTATCGTGCTTTATGGCGGCATATTATCAATGTTTCGGTGCCGGATTTGAAGAGAAATTATAAGCGTTTAGATGTTGATTTTGACTTGTGGCTCGGGGAATCTGATGTTGAATCTTATATTCCCGATATGGTTGCTGAAATGAAAAAAGGCGGCTTTGCATATTTAAGCGAAGGCGCTTTGGTGGTTGATGTTAAGGAAGACAGTGACAGCCAACCGATACCGCCGTGTATCGTCTTAAAATCTGACGGTTCGGCAATTTACGAAACAACTGATTTGGCAACGCTGGTGCAACGCGAAAAAGATTTTCATCCCGACCGTGTGATGTATGTGGTGGATAAGCGCCAGTTCTTGCATTTTGAACGGGTGTTCCGTTGTGCAAAGAAAACGGGAATTGTCCCAAGCAATACCGAACTTTCGTTTATCGGTTTCGGTACGGTGAACGGGAAAGACGGCAAGCCTTTTAAGACCCGTGCCGGCGGTACGATGAAGCTTTCGGATATGATTGATATGGTAGAAGATGCCGTTCATGTAAAAGATGAAGAAAGTATGGCACCGGAAGAAGTTAAAGAGTTGGCAAAAATTATCGGATTGGCGGCGATTAAATATGGGGATTTGATGAACCCAACGGAGAGCAATTATATTTTTGATTTGGATAAGTTTACTTCGTTTGAGGGTAATACCGGTCCGTATATCTTATACACCATGGTTAGAATTAAATCTATTTTAGCGAAGTTAAATGAGAAAAATTCGGGTGTGATGAACAATGTTAAGTTTACCGATTTTACCTGCGATTCAGAGCGTGATTTGGCACTTACCTTAACCCGTTTCTCGCATACCGTTAAGGAAGCGGTTAAGAAAGATGCACCGTCTATGCTTTGCTCTTACATTTATGAGATTTCCAATAAATTCAATGTTTTCTACCACGATAAAAAGATTTTGGCCGAAGAAAATGAAACTGTGCTTTCATCGTTGGTGGCTTTGATTACGTTAACCTTAAACGTGCTTAATATCTGCACCAATCTTTTGGGCTTTAAGGCACCGGAGAAAATGTAATTATGCTTATCGACAGCCATTGTCATATTGAAGATGATGAAACAGCTTTAAGGGCGTATCAGGCAGGGGTCGGTGCGTTATTAAATGCCGGCAAAGATTTAGATGAGGCTTTAGAACAGCTTTTAATGTGTGAACGGTTTAAGAAACTCCGTGATGAGGGAAAAGAAGCGCCGCTGATGTGGACTTCTGTCGGTATTCATCCGGACAGTGCACCGGAAAAACTTGATAAAATTAAGGTGGCAGACATCATTAAAGCAACCGAAAATCCGTTTGTGATTGCTATCGGCGAATGCGGGTTGGATTACCATTACGGGGCGGAATATAAACACGAGCAAAAGGAGATGTTTTCACGTCATATCAAAGCGGCAGGAATGACCGGTTTGCCGATTATGATACACCAGCGCGAGGCGGAAGAAGATACGCTTTCTCTCATTGATGAGGGAATTAAGGAATTTGGCAAATTAACAGGGGTTATTCATTGTTTTACCTCTGATGAAAACTTTGCTAAAGAGGTTTTAGCGCGCGGGTTTTATATCTCGGCTTCGGGAATTATCACCTTTAAGAGCGGAGAGAATATTGCCATGGTGTTTAGGGATTATCCTAAAGATAAAATTCTTATTGAAACAGACAGCCCGTATCTGGCACCGGTTCCTTACAGAGGAAAGGTAAACGAGCCGGCATACGTGGTTAAAACCGCAGAAAAACTGGCAGAGCTTTTAGGGCTTGCG
>DEKL01000125.1:0-1331 GCA_002353835.1 Alphaproteobacteria bacterium UBA2723 | reverse complement strand
TATACAAAAAAGCGAAAGGGTAGGAAGAAGTGTCTAAGGTTGTTATTTTAGGTTCGGGTGCAGCGCCGGGGGTGCCGGCTCTTGCCAACGGTTTCGGCGATTGTGACAGTCATAATCCGAAAAATGTCCGTTTGCGTTCGGGGACATATTATGAAATATCCGGCGTTAAATTTTTGATGGATACGTCTCCTGATTTGCGGATGCAACTTTTAAACAACAATATTCGTTGCTTAGATGCGGTGTTTTATACCCATGTGCATGCCGACCATCTGCACGGTATTGATGATTTGCGGGAGATTAACCGGATTTGTGCTAAGCCGATAGATGTGTTTGCCTCTCCGTTTAATATGGGGGTTATTCATCAACGCTTCGGCTACCTGTTGACCGACGAACAGCAGGTGATTAACCCGAAATATATTGCGGCGCTTTCCCCGCATGTCTTTGAATATGAAAAGCCTTTTGAATTTAAAGGATTAAAGGTGACACCGACCCTCTTAGAGGGGCATAATGTGGAGGTTTCCGGCTATATCTTTAATGACGGCGAAGTGGTGCATATTGCCGATTTTCACCATATCAGCGATAGGTCTTTAAGCTTGATTAAAAAGAGACCGGAACTTTTGGTGATGCCGTTGACAACACCTAAAGGGTCAAAATTTCATGCCGGACTTGATGACCTTATTTATTATGCTAAAGAGATGAAGGCAAAACGTGTGATTATTACCCATATGGCGGTGGAATGCGATTATGAAAAAATTAAAAACAGTTCGCCCGATAATATGGAACCGGCCTACGATGGGATGAGCTTAGAATGGTAAAATTCCCCTTGACAGGGGGACATTTGCGGCTATAATCCTGCCATATTTTGAAAGGATTTTAAAATGCTTTGTGTTTATCACTCCGCCGACCATGACGGCAAAGGCTCGGCCGCTATCGTTAAATATGTTCATAAGGATTGCGAGCTCTTGGGGTTTAATTATGATCAGGAAATTCCTTATGAGGAAATTGCCAAGCATGATGATGTGGTTATTTGCGATATCTCTTTTCCGATGGAATATATGTTTAAGCTTCATAAAGAGAAAAATCTTGTTTGGATTGACCACCATGTTTCGGCGATTGAAAAATATGACGAATATTTGAAAAGCCATGATGAGGGGCTGGGAATTAAAGGTTTGCGTGCCTCCGGAACGGCCGCCATTGAGCTGACATGGCAATATTTTATTCCCGATAAACCGGTGCCGGAAGGGGTAAAACTCTTAGCCTTAAATGACCTGTTTGATTTGCGCGATAAACGGGTGCGCCCGTTTGAATATGCCTTTCTTTCTTTGGGGGTT
>DEKL01000136.1:996-3746 GCA_002353835.1 Alphaproteobacteria bacterium UBA2723 | reverse complement strand
TCATAAAAAGCCTGCATGGCCGGACTATCGCCATAAGAACTGCCGGCAATCCCCAAGAAGCGCGGTGCCATATACGGACAAGTTCTGTATCCGCTTTTTTTGACCACCCGTTTGCGATTAAGTTCCAAATGCACGCTGGCATACTTCATCCCGTTAAAATCTTTTTTATCGGGCACATAATCATCACGTTCATAGACGGCATGCAGAAATTTAAATTCACGTTCGGGGTTATTTTCCGCCGCCTGTTTAATTTCATCGGAAACGTTATTGCCGAATTGTTTAACCGCCTCGGCTGCCGAAAGCTGATACTCACGAAAAACCGCGGCAAGTTGTCCGCGGTCATTTCTTTTGATATAGGCTTCTTTTACCGGAATAGCGCGATAAACAATACCTTTACCGATATCATCATCCACCATCCAAATCGCGTGCCCGTAAATACCGAGCTGGTTAAAGAGGACATCCGTTTCCGAAGCAAAATTAGAATTTGCGGCATAGCGTGCGCGAAACAAGATATCGGTTGCGCGGTCAAGATATTTTTTAACCTCGGGATGTTTATCAAGTTTTGCATTCGTCGGGCGCAAGCGGTGCCAACGTGAAGTTGTCGGTACGATAACGGATTTCATACTGGCGGCAAAACAAGAAAGTGCATTACGCGCGGTTGTATCAAACACATTTTGTTTCACCCGTCCGCGATTATCTGTTGCAAACAGCTCGGCATTAGCCGCACAAAGTTCAGCCGCCTTATCCCACATCGGCTCCCATTTAGCACGTTCATTTTTCATAACCGCTAATTTTTTCAAGATAGATTCAGCGCATACCGAATTATTATCGTTTTCGTGTTGAAAATGATGCATTATATTCCTCCATTAAAATTTATAAAATTAAACTGCTAATTCGTCTTTAAGACTATCCTCTTTTTTCTCTGTCGCCATGCGTAGTGCAAACACTTCTCGTTCATCAAGCGAGAGATATTTAATAAGCAAATCAAACATCCGTCGTTTACCTAAAAGAAATGCCGCCGCATGAACATCAAAGCGATTATTGGCATCATAAAAATAAGGTTGTCCGAGGTGTCCCAATTCCCCGCGTGCTCCGGCTTCATCACGCAAAAAAGCGATAACTTTTTCAGCCTCGGGTTTTAAGTGATGTTTATCATCTAAAAAAAGAGTTTGAAAAGCTTTAAGCAATTCAAACTCGCGTTTATATTTGTTAAAAAACATAATTTTCTCCTTAAACAAATTTAACCACAATTTCCTTTGTTTCTGCAGTATCCGTTATATCATCCGGATTGATATACGGTGTCGGGCAAGCTTTTTGTGCAAGATATTTTTTCGTTTCAATCAAGAGTTTTGCGCTTGAAGTATCAATATCACCGGTTTGCAATGCAGATGCCAGCTCCCGAATATCGTCGGTACATTGGTCGGCATAGTCTGAGAGGGCAAGCAGATAATCATCTTTAAGTTCAACATTTTTATGAATAAGCTGATAAAAATCACGCGTGGTCACATGGTTAAAGCAACACGCGGCATAGAGCGATTTCCCTTTGCGTAATGCCTCTAAAATCGCCAAAAATTTAGATTTTGCAATCATCATTTTCCCCCTTATCCGTCATTGCGAACGAAGTGAAGCNNNAATTCCCCCTTTTTTTTCTCTGTCATACCTCAGCCAGCGAAGTCCATTTAAAATCGTCATACCACCAAAAGCACCAGTCTTTTTAAACCGTCATGCTGAACTACCACGAACCGCGTCATGCTGAACTTGTTTCAGCATCTCATTAAACCGTCATGCCCTGAGCCGTGAAACGGCGAGGTCAGGCATCTTCCTTATTGCTCACTCTCCGCAAGCGGAGAGCCGGGGAGGTAAATACTGCAAATTTAAATACGGAGAGTATACCTCTGCCCCATGGAAAAAAACTTACAAAGACACACCTTGCACCTTGACATCCCATAAAAACAAAATATGATATTTTCCTAAAGGAGTTACCCCATGAAAAAAATCATCTTTATACTTTGCTTTTTTCTGCATTTTACCCCCACAAACACCAAGGCTGAAATATATCATGGCATTGATATAGATGAAGTATATCAACATAGCGACTGGAACAACAAAGATGATATAAAACAACTAATTGATGACTACACAAGGTTGCTTGAATATCAAAGAAAATTTACCGCTTGCCCTAATACATTGCCGGAAGTTTTAACTTGCTATGACTCAATTGCCAAAGAAATCATAACAACTTTATTTATATCCCCAGACATAAATATTGACGAATATATGCAATTAAAACAATCACTAATCAACGCATACAGCTTAAAGAATTGCCGAAACAAATATGCATACCCAAGTGGTCATATGTGCAACATTGATACATCAGCAGAAACAAGTATTATCTTAAAACAATACATCCAAGGTTTATTGGATTTCAGCAAAGAAAAAATGTTTACCTACTCCGATATCTTGAAGAACTACCAATAAATAATTGATAATTTATTTTGCCAGATGAGCCCCTTCAGCTCTATTTAGCCAACCTTTAAGAAATTTCCTTTTCGCTGGATTTTTTGCCTCTACCAAATAAAAACATAGTTATACACTACCACACAAACAATCCACGCCAAAAAGAGCAAACCATATTTATTTTTGCGGTAAAGCAACCAATTGCCGTAAACGCACATAAAAAGGCAAAACAACAAAAATCCGCCAATTTTAATTTTATCTGCAAGCGGTGTCGGAATAGAAACGTCTTCATG
>DEKL01000136.1:0-986 GCA_002353835.1 Alphaproteobacteria bacterium UBA2723 | reverse complement strand
AAAGCCAACACAATAAGATTAGGCACCATCAGTGCGGCATACACGACCCAAAATATCGTCTTTTTAGTATAGCTCAAAAAACTTTTTTCCATCATTTTTTGCCTAATTTGAGTTATCATAAACAGTTTGTTCCTTGATTTTCTTTATAACAATTTCATCTGTCAAAGAATTGCTGATTTCATCATACATAAAGTAAGCGCCACCGGATGGCGACAAAAAAGTCACATCACTACCGGCATTATTATCCCTACTGGTTAGCTGAATTTTTTCAAGTGACGTTCCGCACCCAATTTGCACATCATCAACCAAAACTTTTTTTTCATTTGTATATTCACTAATACGAACAGTATATGAGGAATATCCCAAATCCGTACACTCGCTCTTTCCAATTGTGTTGATAGTAATATCATACGATAAATTCTCTGCCAACTGACAATGGTAGGTAAACGGTTTCTTTTCAGGTCTTAAAGAATTAAGCAAAACTATCTGAGCATGACTTTTATCATTGCCATTTACATCAATAGTATATTCATATAACGATTTCTTTTGAGCAAAATAATCACCTATTTTACTCCCAAAAATAACATTCTCGCTAATTTCCAACAAACCCAAATCTTGGTTACATTCTATACGGATAAAATCCCCATACCTGTCTGCAACTGCCAGACTTGGTAAGATACAAAAAAATGCCACAAGATACGCACGTTTCATCTTATAAACCACCTCAAAAAATATATTCTACAAAATAATACACATACACTTTTATTGCAAGAAATAAATTAAAATTTCACTTTATCTATCAAGCAAATCATGTAATTTTCTCTTTTTATACGGTTTATTCTTATCTTCAAACAATTCATCTTCCATCTGTTTTCTCCTATAAAAGCACCACAACAAACCATGTAGCCAAGGGTGGGATAAAATGCTGTGCTTGAAGTAAATTTCCGACTGAAGTGTACAAAGAATGGTACATGAAGGAGGAAATT
>DEKL01000012.1:2583-5823 GCA_002353835.1 Alphaproteobacteria bacterium UBA2723 | reverse complement strand
TGGTGGTTTCAACATGACGCGGTCGGCGGTGCGTGGCGCACATCCCTTTCTTTTTAACGCTCTCTTAATTTGGTTTTAAGATTCATATTTTGCCGATAATTATGATAATCTTCCCCGTATTCTTTGCCGTATTCTAACATTGTATTAAATTCATCTTCATCTATGTTATCCATTAAATGATTTTTGTAAGCTTCTTTGCTTAAATTTTCAATATTCTCTATCGGGCGGTTATAAAAAATAAATTGTTGCATAATCCCACGGCATAAGCTGTCTTCCCTCTCGCCGGCATTGTTCTTATATTCTTCCCATTGCGCGCCGTTGTGCTCTTTATAGCCGTCTTTGGTTATCTGTTTGGTTAAAGTCATATACTCGTTTTTTGATAACGGTATCAATAACACTTCGTCATCTGCCAATGGCTCTTGCTTGATATAATCGTTGATGGATGTTTTTTGATAGTTTCGCTCGGCTCTTTTCTCATCCGCACAGGTTTCTCTTTGTAAATGACTTAATTTCGGCTCGTATTCGCCTAAATTGATGCTGATATTGTTGTGTTCAACCGATAAACTTTGTCTTAAAATAATGTCTTGCTCATGAGCGGTAAAGCCTAATTCAGCCATGCGTTTTTGATAACATTTTTCTATGCTTTCCATCATAAAACTGCCGTAACAATGGGTGAAATACATATTGCGCCGCATAATCGCACCGGCCTTTTTTACCGAAGAAACATCTTCATCTTTTACAGGCAGTCGGTCTTTAAGACATACTTCAAAAAATTCTTTGGCACATATATCCGCGGTGCGATAATAATATTCATCAGGCATCCCTTGGCCTAAATCTCTAAAATACAGACAGCCTATTATTGCCTTATCTTCGGCATTGTCCAGCTCTTTTACGACCTTTTTTATCATACCCTTGGCTGCCCACTTGTTACAACAGGCACTGCCGGGTAGTATATTGATAATCTTCTTGTTGCTCGGTTTGGCGGTTATTTCGGCATATTTTGCCAAACTCATTTCGCTGATACCGTCAGGATTGGTTTTATCTCTCATCACAATACGAATGTTTTGCGGGTCATACAGCATGGCTATCCTTTCGTTTGTATGCTAAAAATATACCACAAAAATACACACTTGGCAACTGTTTTGTTTTAATAAATTCTCTGTGGCTTGTGGATTTCTTGTTTATGTGATTGAATGATTATGAAGTTGAGCTTATCTTAGCAACATTCAAGGAGTTTAAGTGATGTTTTCCAAATTTGAAAATATGGTGGCGGGGCGTTATCTTCGCGCTAAGAGAAAAGAGGGCTTTATTTCGGTTATTACTTCGTTTGCGTTTATCGGTATTGCCTTAGGTGTGGCAACGCTGATTATCGTGACCTCGGTGATGAACGGCTTTAAGGCCGAGCTTTTGGGCAGAATCTTAGGTATTAACGGGCATATCAGTATCGCGGCTATTCGCAATACCCCGTTTGATAATTATAAAGAAGCGGTTAAAATGTTGGAAACCCAAATTCCGGAGGTTAAGGTGGCTATTCCGATGGTGGAAAAGCAACTTCTGGCAACCGCCGGTAATACCGCCGAGGGCGTGATGGTACGCGGAGTTAATGCCAACGATATCCAAAAGAAACAGGTGCTTCGTGACGGTTTTAAAGATTTTGATTTTGCTGATTTTGAGGGCGATAACGTTGTTTTAGGCAGCAGACTTGCCAATAAACTCGGGGTAACAATCGGTGATGAAATTACACTTCTTTCGCCAAACGGTAAAATCACCATGTTCGGTACCGTGCCGAGGATGAAAAGCTACCAAGTGGTCGGCACCTTTAATTTCGGGATGTATGAATATGATGCCAATTTTATCTTTTTACCGCTTGAAGCCGCGCAAAAGTTCTTTTCTTTGGGGGACAGCGTAACCGGTATTGATGTTACCCTTCGTGATGACAGCAATATTGATAATACCAGACGGCTCATTACCGCAGCGATTGAAAGCTCCGGCAATAAGGCCTTTGTTTATGATTATCGGCAGACCAATTCGGCTTTCTTTAATGCGGTTGATGTGGAACGCAATGTGATGTTTATCGTCTTAACCCTCATCATCCTGGTGGCGGCATTTAACATTATTACCGGCTTAATCATGCTGGTTAAAGACAAAGGGCGGGATATTGCCGTTCTTCGTACCATGGGAGCAACCAAAGGGATGGTGATGCGCATTTTCTTTATTGACGGCGCTTTTATCGGCTTTGTCGGTACGGCTATCGGTGTTGCCTTGGGGCTTCTCTTCTGCGATAATATTGAAAATATACGCCAATTTTTGCAGACGATTTCCGGACGTGACCTGTTTGCCGCGGAAATCTATTTCCTCTCGCAACTGCCGGCTAAGGTGGAAAGTGAAGTGGTGTTAAGTGTGGCAGGTATTTCCTTGTTGCTTTCTTTCTTGGCAACGCTTTATCCTGCTTATCGGGCGGCAAAAATGGATCCTGTGGAGGCTTTGCGTTATGAATAATTTGAAAAAATCTCAAGATAATCCGGTTTTGGAATTAAAACAGGTTATTAAAAGCTATCGCCAGGGACGGAATACTTTGGAAGTCTTAAAAGGTGTGGATTTGCTGATTAAACCGGCAGAAATTACCGCTTTGGTCGGACCGTCCGGCTCCGGTAAATCTACCTTATTGCAGATCGCCGGTCTTCTGGATACGCAAACCTCGGGGCAGGTCTTTATTAACGGCGAAAATACCGGTAAAGCCGGGGATGACGTGCGTACCTCTTTACGGCGCGATTATATCGGCTTTGTGTACCAATATCATAACCTTTTGGGCGATTTCTCAGCGCTTGAAAATGTTATGTTGCCGATGCTTATTGCCGGTAAGAAAAAAGCTGATGCCGAGGAAAAGGCCGCTTTTTTATTGACCAAACTTAAACTTTCACATCGCTTAAAGCATCGTCCGGCTGAGCTTTCCGGCGGAGAACAGCAACGCGTGGCTATCGCGCGGGCTTTGGCTAATTCCCCCAAGCTTTTGCTGGCCGACGAGCCGACCGGTAATCTTGATCCGAATACTGCCGAAGATGTGTTTGATGCGCTCTTAACCGTTATTAAAGAAACCGGTTTGGCGGCGCTTATCGCAACGCACAATATGGATTTGGCCTCCCGTATGCATCGTCAGCTCAAACTTGAGAACGGACAACTGACGGAAGTCTATAATGGGGTGAGGAATAAGGTGGCGTCTCTAATCACCGGTAACTTCTA
>DEKL01000012.1:0-2520 GCA_002353835.1 Alphaproteobacteria bacterium UBA2723 | reverse complement strand
CTGTCCCTAAATGCTCACGTACCATTATGTACGCTCCGCTTTAGGGCAGGACATTCAACGATAGCATTAGCACTATCCGAACTCCTGTGCAAAAATCGTCCTAAAAGGACGATTTTTCGGTTTTAAAGAAGAAAATTCACAACGATAGCACCGTAATTTATCCCACCCCGTTGCTTAATTGCCTGCTCGCGGCGCCACTCTTAGCATACGCACCATCCAAGCCCTTTGCAAAAATCGTCCTAAAAAGACGATTTTTCGGTTTTAAATGGAAAGTTGTTTATCGTGGTACTTACTGAAATTGTTTGCCTATCTGTCTTAAGGTACTTTTGGCTTTGTTAATCAGAGTATTAAAATCTCCGCTCGGTATCATTCCGCCTAAATCTCCGAAATCGCCTAAGCCCATTGACTGCATGTTTTGTTTTATGGTCTTACCTTTGGAATTGGAACGGCTGGCGGCCATGGATTTACGCCTCTCTAAAGCAGCACGGTTTTCGGCGGTGTTGGCAACTAAATGGGTTTCTTTTTTCTTAAACTTGCTTTTGAATTTATCAAGCATTGAGGCATCTTCGCTGACTTCTTCTTCATCACTGACTTCTATATATGCCGAACTGCGGTCTATAACCGTTTCTTCTTCCGGTGTGTAAGATGTCACACTGCCATGCATTTGTCGACGGCGCTCGTAAACTTTTTCTATCTCTTCCTGGTCATTCGGGCGTGTCCACGGGTTTGCACTTAATTGCGCATACGCCGGTACGGATACGCTTAATAACCATAAAAAACTGATGACGGATAACTTCTTTTGCATATCTTAAACGCCTTATTTCTGTTTTCTTTCAATTTAACATTGAAAACTTAATTTTGACTTAACGCATCAAAAAAACGGCGCTCCGAAGAACGCCGTTGATAACTTTGCTTCAGACTTATTATCTGGAGTAAAATTCGATAACCAGGTTCGGTTCCATCTGAGCGGCGTAAGGAACGTCGTCAAACTTCGGAACGAAGGTGTATTTTGCTGTTAACTTAGCAGCGTCAACTTCCATATAAGCAGGGAAGTCACGTGTTTGTGATTGAATTGCAGACATCACAATTGCCAAATTCTTAGACTTCTCGCGAACTTCAATCACATCACCGGCTTTCAAGCTGTATGAAGGAATATTAACCTTCTTGCCGTTAACCAAAACGTGACCGTGGTTTACAAATTGACGAGCCGCAAATACGGTCGGTACAAACTTTGCTTTGTAAACGAGGTTGTCTAAACGAGATTCCAATAAGCCGATTAAGTTTTCAGCAGCGTCACCGCGACGGCGAATCGCTTCTTCGTAATACTTATGGAATTGCTTTTCGCTGATGTTTCCATAGTAAACCTTTAATCTTTGCTTGGCGTATAATTGCTCACCATAGTCGGTGGTCTTTTTTCTTCTCTGGCCGTGTTGTCCAGGAGCATAGTTTCTCTTAAGAATCGGGCTGTTTTGGTCACCCCAAAGGTTTTGACCGTAACGGCGGGAATTCTTCTTCTTTGCGTTAACAATACTTTTCATCTAAATATCCTTTTATTTTGTTAAGTTATTATTGTCCCGATAGTTTTGTCGTTGGTGGCTTTTTGCCGGCGCAAACGGGGTATTTTTTACCCTCTTTCTCGGAAGTGAGTGCAATATAGAGGGATTTTTTTTATTTTGCAAGTGTTTTTTTATCCCTGCTTATTGTTTGACATTAAACTGAAATTAAGGTATAATGGAGTATAGCTTTCACAAGGGGTAAATATTATGCTCAGTGATGACGAAGAATTAAAAAAAATTAAGGAAACACAAGCGGCTTACAGCGGTATATCAAACTTTGAAACGCTGGAAATGGTGCCGTTTGATGATGAAAAACTGCTTTCTTTCCATAAATATATGAAATCTCTGGCACAAGACCTCTTGGGAGATGAGGTGGATTTAGATAAAGATAACCTCGTCTTTTTGCTTTCTGATGATAAACAGCCCAATGCGGCTTATGTGGATTATCCGAAAGCTCAAGGGAAGAAATTTATCTTTATTTCGGCGGCATTGTTTGATTTTATTGAAAATAAAGACCAGTTGGGTTTTATCTTAGGGCATGAGTTACAGCATTTTATAGAGCAAAAAAAGCACGGTGAGCATAAAAACACCAAGGCTGAGGAAAGTTATTCCGATTTAAATGCTATTCCGAAATTGGTGCGTGCCGGCCTAAATATTGAGGAAGCAAAGCATATTGCCGATAAAATGTTTAATAATGAAAAGATTTTGTCACATCATTTGGCTAATGAACACTTAAGTGATCCTAATCGTAAAAAACTTTTGGATATGTGGATTACCGCCGAAAGGCAGACGATTACCAAACAAGGTAAAGCCAATGATGATGTGACCGGTTCTAAAACTCATCCGCTTGAAGATGATATTGTTTCTTTAATTCATAGCCGTCCGCAACAAAAAGGTTTAAGAGAACTTTTTGCAAGTGAGAAATACCTCAATGCTTCTTATGAAGAGCGGGTTGATATGTGGT
>DEKL01000022.1 GCA_002353835.1 Alphaproteobacteria bacterium UBA2723 | reverse complement strand
CCATTGCCAAGCGTATTGAAGCCGGTAAGACGGTGATGATTGGCGGTCTCTGCGAAAATCCGATGACATTGAAAGCCATCTCCAAGTGGCGTGACGAGTTAGTGGCCGGCACCATGCAATTAAGAAACGTTATTGATTTGGAAATGATGTACGGTGTTGATGCCGCCGCTATTGTTTATGATGATGATGCTTCCGGTTCTGAAGAAGACGATAATTTGGAAGATGTCACCAAAGACTTGGAAAACAAAAACTTAGATGAAATTGATGATGATTTAGAAAATGATATTGATTTTGACGGCACGGTAGATGATGAGCCGGAAGAAGACGTTGACGAAGAAGATTCCATGGACGGTGAAGAATCTGAAAACATGGATGAAGAAGACGAAGACGGCGGACATGCTGCAACCTCAATAACAGCCATGGAAACCGCTTTGTTTGAGCCGGTTTTGGATATTTTAAATAAAATTTCCAGCTACTATGACGAATTAAGCCGTATCCAAACTCAACGTATGAAAGCAATTTTAGCCGGCAGAAAGGCACAGCCTGCGTTAGAAAAGAAATACTTAACCATCAGAAAAGAATTGATAGAGTTGATGAGCTCTATTCATCTGAACTCTACCCGTGTTGAAGAATTGGTTGAGCAGTTAAACGAATTAAACCGTCGTTTAATGGGTGTTGAAGGAAAGTTATTGCGTTTGGCGATGAATGCCAAAGTTAAGAGAGAAGATTTCTTAGCCGCCTATCAGCATTCGGAATTAGATCCGCACTGGATAGAGAAATTATCCGAAAAGAAAGATAAGCACTGGAACGCCTTTATCACCAACAACAAGGCAGAAATTACCGAATTAAGAAGCTCTTTAGCCGATATGAGTAAAGAATGCGGTTTACCGATATCCGAATACAGAAAGATGGTAGATACGATTAAGCGCGGCGAAAGAGAAGCCGAGCGAGCCAAAAAAGAGATGATTGAAGCCAACTTAAGGTTAGTTATTTCCATCTCTAAGAAGTACACCAACCGCGGTATGCAATTTTTGGATTTGATACAAGAAGGCAATATCGGTTTAATGAAAGCGGTAGATAAGTTTGAATATCGTCGCGGTTACAAGTTTTCAACCTATGCAACTTGGTGGATAAGACAAGCGATTACAAGATCTATTGCTGACCAAGCCAGAACGATACGTATTCCGGTACACATGATAGAGACGATAAACAAGCTGGTCAGAACCTCGCGTCAGATGATGATAGAGACCGGCAGAGAGCCGATACCGGAAGAGTTAGCCAAGAGGTTGTCTATGCCAGTAGATAAGATTAGAAAGGTTATGAAGATAGCCAAAGAGCCGGTAAGTTTGGAAGCGCCGGTTGGAGATGAAGAAGATTCATCTTTAGGTGATTTTATCGCTGATGAGAACGCATTACAGCCGGTTGACAGTGCTATTCATACCAATTTGAAAGAGACATGCACCAGAATTTTATCTTCATTAACACCGAGAGAAGAGCGAGTTTTGAGAATGAGATTTGGTATCGGTATGAACACGGACCACACGTTAGAGGAAGTCGGTCAGCAATTTAACGTTACCAGAGAGAGAATTAGACAGATTGAAGCGAAGGCTTTGAGGAAGTTGAAGCATCCGAGCAGAAGCAAGAAGTTGCGTTCATTCTTAGACCAATAGACGGGCACAAGTGCCCTGCCCCCGCGGCATGAGCGGCACCCGCCGTGTAGGCGACGACCGCCAGGTCGTTCAGCGCCTTGCATTGCATAAGAAAAATAATTTTAGCCCCCGTAAGGAGGGCTAGAATTATTTTGCAAGGCGCCATTTATTCTGACAACATAACAACACACAAAAAAAATTGCACACAGGGTTCGCCAGCGTAATAAAATCGCGCTCACCCCATGCACAATTTTTACGCCCCATTTCATTAAAAAAAACACGATACAAAAAAATTCTCTACAGCACGCGTATGAGCTTATAGATTGCTCACGCGGCTATGGATAACTTTTGCCCGCCTCATACTGTCCACACCGCGTCATGCTGAACTTAAAATAAAAAAACAAAAAACCGCCCTCAACCGAGAGCGATTTTTGCAATGGGTGGGATAAAGTGCTGTGCTATCGTTGAATGTCCTGCCCTAAAGCGGAGCGTACTTAAGAGGTACGTGAGCATTTAGGGACAGGCTTCCATTCAGCGATTTGACAGTACTTCAGCACGTCCCTATTCTGCTGTCTTCTTCGGACGACCGCGTTTCTTCGGTGCTTCAGCCGGAGCTTCTTCAGCCTTAGCTTCAGCCTCAACCTTTGCCTTAGCCTTAGATTTAGACTTTGTTTCAGCTTTAGCTTCTTCAGCCTTAGCCTCAGCAACAGTTTCTTCCTTAGCTACGGCTGTTGTTTCGTTATTATAAGCCTTAGCCTGTTTTTTAGCTTCATCTTGAGATCTTGCAACATTAACAAGAATAGTCTGAGAAACTTCAGGGTGTAAAGAAAGTTTAACCGGATAAATACCCAAGTATTTAATCGGCTTATCCAAAGAAACAAAACGACGCTCTAAAGCCACACCGGACTCGTTAATTGCAGCAGCAATATCACGAATGGTAACAGAACCATAGAGTTGACCTGTTTCAGCGGCTTGACGAACCAAAACAGCGCTAAAGCCTTTAAGTTCTTCAGCTTTCTTATTGGCATCATCAAATAAAGCCTTATTATGAGCTTCCAACTCAGCGCGTTGCTTTTCAAAATAAGCAATATTAGCCTCTGTTGCACGCAAAGCTTTCTTCTGAGGCAACAAATAGTTACGAGCATAACCGCTCTTAACGTTTACTTTATCGCCCATTTTGCCTAATTTGGCAATGTGTTCCAAAAGAATGATTTCCATGAGCCTTACTCCTTAGTTAGCCACATACGGCAGAAGAGCAACAAAGCGAGCGCGTTTAACGGCGCGAGCAATTTCTCTCTGTGTTTTGGCGGTTACGTTTGTAATACGGCTCGGCATAATTTTGCCTTTTTCCGAAATATAGCGAGACAAAAACTTAACGTCTTTGTAATCAATTTTGAATTCTTGATTATCGCTCAAATTCTTTTTCTTAAAAAATCCTTGTTTAGCCATAATTCGTACTCCTTAGTTAGCGGTTTCTTCAGCAGCCGAAGCTTCATCAGAAGAAGCGGAAGCTGTATTAAATTCATCAACTTTAACCGTCATAAAGCGGATAATATCTTCGTTCAAACGAGCCAAGCGCTCATATTCAAAGATAGCATTCGCCGGAGCGGAAATATTCAAAACAACATAGTAACCTTTGCGGTTCTTTTTAATGCGATATGCCAGGTTTTTTAAGCCCCAGTTGTCAACATTAACAACTTCTCCGCCCTCTTTTTTAATGGCATCAGACAAAGTAGCCACAATGTCATTAACTTGAGATTGACCGAGATCCTGACGGGCAATTAACATGCTTTCGTATTTAGTCATATATAAAAACTCCTTATGGATTCTCAACAAAAACAACGTGTTAGCGAAAATAAATTCACCAACACAACAATGTATAGCCGCAAAAGGTATATTACCCCTTACAGCAAGGACAAGAGGCACTATAAACCGCAAATTTTAAATTGCAAGCATTTTCTTCGCTTCAGCCAAATAGATATTGACAAATTTTCCGAAATAATATAAGGTTTGTCCATATTTTGATATGGAGAAACAAATGAACCCGGAAATATCCTTAAGTAATGCCATTGAAAAAGCCAACGGTCAAAGCTGCGCGATATTGATTGAACGTTGCGAAAAATCTGCCGAACACCCCTACGGTATCAAAACCGTTACCGATATAAAGCCTGATGAGATTGTCGTTGTCGGTCTCCCCGGCACCGTCAGCCGCAGTGCAAACTTAAAAGCCTGCAACGGTATCATAAAACGTATCACAGCCTTTGTTAACAATAACCAGAAATTAAAAGGAATAAAGGTACGTCCGGTAATGGCGGTTTGTGATTTCGGCAAATATTATGATAAGGAAACCGCCAAACACATTATGCTGCTAATGCAAAACAATCCGGATGAAGCTTATCGCCTGTTAGGAAGAATGTCGGCAAAAGAACAGGAAGAAATTACCATGCCGAATTATGTTAAGGATATTTATAAAGCTGTCATTGAAAACCGAATTTCTGCCAATGACGGGGCTATCCGTTTACCGGAAGCACAAGCCTTAAGAAACATCAGTAAAGCGATATTTGTACCCTATTGTTGGGGCGGACACACCATGATTAAATTAGAGCAATACATGGATGGCCGCATGACAAATTTAATGTATGACGAAAAACAGCGCGATTTCATCCAAAGCCAAATGTTATCGGTTGCTTATTCGCCATCATGCCCGATAGGAATTACCAAGTCAAGAATGATAAGCTTTTCGTCAGCGACAGATTTATTAACCAAGCACAACAATTACGCCAAAGAATATTTAAATATGTATGCGCACAGTTGTCCGGATTTCGGGTATTTGTGGTGGGACAAAGGGCAAGGCAATATTTTCTATTGCACGCAGTTTAACAAAGCCGGTGTTGAAGGAAACGAAATAAAATACATTTGCAGAAAGATTAACGGTTGGCAAGATTTAATGGAACCGTGGCCGGATGAGGGAAAGAAAAGCTTAGGCGAGCATGATTTTATCGGTTTTGAACCGACGAATGATATGAGCAAAGCCGCCAAAAAAATACAATCATTTGCCAATAACGTTATCATCAACGGGATTAAGCATGCCGCCAAGCAAAATGGAGAGGGTTACGGCAAATTACCGAATACCCGAATGCTTGCCGCCAATACGCCTAAAGACCATTGGAATTTATTTCAGGCTTATCGCATGGGTATTGCTTTAAAACTTCATATAGAAAGATACGGCAAAGAAAATATACTGCGCGACAGCTATGCCGCCAACGTTCAATTTGCCACTTTTGATTAGCGTAGTGTTGGCTGTGCCCCGCCCCCCGTGCGGGCAGCACCCCAGTACGGGAAGTACCCCCGTGCGGGAAGTACCCCCGTGCGGGTAGCACCCCAAGAATTTCCCCCTCAAATACCCTATTTCGAATCGGCTTGACAGCCTTTAAAAAAAATGATACAATAAGACCATATAAAGAATATTTTTATGGGAGAAAAACCATGAGTACGACAAGAAAAACCTTAAGTGATGACGCCAAGAACGCCAGAATGGAAGCCTGGGCTGCAAAATTGGGATTATCCAAAACCCAGCTTAAAGAATTTCAATACAAATATGGTCCTTATGCATACACCATTATGCAAAAAGCGATGACTCATCCGACAGATTTGATGAAAGCCATCGGCGAAGGATATAAAAACTCCAAAGCCGCGATATTGCATTTTGTAGATAAAGATATTTCATCCGATAAAATCGCCAAAATTGTCGGTGAAAGAAGCGCGCTTAAGGTAGATAATGCCATCGCTAAAGCAAAAATTGATGATGCCAGAAGAGAAGCTGATGAAATTAACTCCGGCAAGAGAGATTTAGCCGCCGCCAAGAAGAAAGAAGAACAAAAGAAAGCTGAAGAAAAGCAAAGTCGCCTTACAGCCAAAGCAGACAAGAAGAAAGAAGAAAAGAAAGCTCCTGCAAAAGAACAAAAAAAGAAGAAAGACGACGTTCCGACAATACAAGAACAATTGGGTATGCCGTCTGTTTCCGGCACCACCATTACCGTTGATAAAGTTACTTTAAGTACGGATCCGGCAAAGGGATATAAAGATTTGGAAACACAAGCTTATCAAAACTTTGCCAAATACGAAGCTAAATATACAAATTTCTATCTGGATTGCAACTTAAATCCGACTATCGGTGTCGGACACTTGGTTTTACCATACAGCAATTTAGACAGTGAACACTATCACAAAAAGTTTTTGGACTTACCGCTTACTAAAAAAGTCGGTGGCAAAGATGTTCCGATGACACAAGCCGAAAAAGAAATTCAATACAGATTTTTAAGAGATGAATTAAAGAAGGTAAAAGAGCTGAGAAGAAAAGGTTATTCTAAGGAACAAGCTTTAGCTCAAACAAGACTTGGGGCAGATCGTATTCCGGGTGCCGGATGGAATTTAACATCTCAGCAAATGACAAAAGGTTACTTAAATGAAAATGGTATGAGAGAAACATTTAATTCAGACTTTAAGAGCATTTACAATGAAACCAAGCGAAATGTTAAAAGTATTGATACCTATCCGTTACCGGTACAAATGGCAACATTACACACGGTATTTAATAGAGGTAACTCCGGACGTTTTGCCAATACAAAAACAATGGCTCAAGTTGTAAGCAAAGTTAATGCCGGTAACGAAATCAAAAAAGATACCGTTGATGCGGCACGTACTTTAGCCGGATTACCATTGAAATACAATAAACAGAACAAACTCGCATATAATAACGTAAGACGAGGTGGAACAAGCCGAGCTTAACCCCCTCTAACAACAAAAAAACGGCTGTTAAAAGCCGTTTTTTTGTGTCATGTCATCTGATAACTGAAAATCCAATGCAACTTGAATTTCTCCTCAATTTGCGAAACTTTTCGCATAAGTCGTTTCTCGCTCCAATGGTTTTCTACCGCTTTGTGCAAAGCTTTTTCTAACGTTTCTTCCAACCCGTTTTCCGAAACAACCGCCAAAGTTTTAACACTCTCCCCTGCTTTCTCCACAGATTTTGCATCTTTGGTCAGCAACGGATGATAAGCCGGCAATCCGCGCCCCTCATAAAGCGAGCGATAAGCACAAGACGGCGGTAAGAGATAAATCTCCTCTTCAAGCAAATCAAGAGTAACCTTCTTGCAATCATCTTCAGCCATCTCAAAGCGTTTGTTGTAGCAAGAACAACGACACTTTTTAACGTCAAAAAACCGACACATGTAATTAGAAAAATGAATAACATCACCTTCCGAATATTTACACATGCAGCATTTTCCACACTTCATACAAATTTGCTCCCATTCCTCGGCAGTGAGTTCCGAGAGCGGCTTTTCATAAAAATTCATAACCATAAAATTTATTTAGATAAACCGTTTATAACACAACTCATCTTTAAAAACAAGCCTTTTGTAACCACTTAATTTAGGGCAATATTTCTGTATGTATCTATCCTAAAAATAATGACAAACCCTTTAAAATATGCTATAATGATAATATATGATAAGGGAGAAAAGAGATGCCAAAACCGACAGAGCCTGAAAAAAACGAAGGAACTCCCGCCCTAAATATGGATTTAAGGGTGCGCGAAGCCGTTACCACGGTTGTTTCAAATGTCATCAATGACTATGTTCCCACCCAAGACAGCCCGCTTATTATAAGAGAATCAACAACATT
>DEKL01000107.1 GCA_002353835.1 Alphaproteobacteria bacterium UBA2723 | reverse complement strand
ATAATGTTGCATTGCATTTGACTTTCTCCCCCTCCCGCCTTACCTTAGTCGTTATGAAAGACATCTACAACAAAATCATCAACTGGGACCTGCCCGCCCTCATTAAGCGCCGTATAAAAAAGGCGGATACCCCGTTTTGGTGTGCATTCGGCGCGTTGTTTTTTGCCTTAAATTTAATATTCCTATACCATGGCGCACATTTTATGTTTGGTGACCATGACTGGCGGTACTTAAAAAACGGTATTAACTTAGGTGCCGGCTTGTTTGAGGGACGTTTTGCCCAATTTATCGCCATAAATCTGTTAAGCCAAGGCGAGATATTACCGATAATCAACAATGTCTTAGGCTTTGCCGGCTTTTCTTTAGGTATCGCACTTTTAGCCAAATATTGGCAACTCCCGCATAATAAATTAAGTTATACCCTGTTTGCGCTCTTCGCCGGCATTACCCCGTATATTTTATCGTTTATGTATTTTGCCTTTTTAATCATACCGGTACTGTCATGGAATATGTTTATTATCGGCGCGATGATAATTTCTGAAAAAGAGCAAAATTTCTCGCTTAAAAGAAGCCTTGCCGCTATCATATTGATAAGCTTGGCCTTAGGCGGTTATCCGCCGGTAATTAACTTAATCGGCGTGGCGCTATGCACAAAATTTCTCATAGAAACAACGGTTAAGAAACAAACTTTAACCAACCTCATAAAAAAATATCGCTGGAGCATATTAAACATCATCATCAGCTTAATCATATACAAACTCTGTTTGATAGTCTTAACCAAGACAGGCGCCATCAACAGCAATTATTATAACTTGCAAACCACCCCGATAAGCGAATGGGGCAATAAGGCGCTATTGGTCTTAAAAGACATCATCATGCAGTTTGGCATAACCTTGCCGTTTATTGATAGTGGCTATAAGATAATCATTGCCATATTATGTCTGTTAGCAATATATGCGGTTATGAGAAAAAGCTTAAACAAAGGCTTGAGCCTGTTATTTTTAGCCGCGGTTTACCTAAGCGCTATGGTCACCCTCTTTTTATCCACCTCGCTAAGAGAAACCGAATTTTCCCCACGGATAGACTTTTTCGGTTTTATGTATGTTGTATCGGCAATGTATGCAATTCTTGCCTCAGAGAAGAAATTATGGCTTAAAAATCTCGGGTTTATATTGGCAATCATGAGTATCACCGCCGGTAGTATCGCCTTATTTGAAGCCGAAAAAGTTTGGCATTTGGGTTTTATCAGCGAGATGAATTTATATAAAAGGGTAGAAAAACGTTTCAGCCAAGATGAAAAGTTCAGCCCCAATAACCATTACATTATTGTCCAAGGAGGCAGTCCGGAGTTCAGAAGCAAGTTCTACCACACCCCGTATAATCATGAAAGTGATGATTTATTAAGTATCAGCTACGTTCCGGCAATGGCGTCGGGCGTGATGTGGAATTACTATGCCAAGAAGAATTATGCGGATGAAACATCCTATGTCTATACGTTCCACGCTGATGAAGAAATCAAGCAAAAACTAAGAGAAATCAAACCATGGCCGGCAGAAGGCAGTATCAATGTCGGCGGTTATTGGATATTGTTACCGTTAAATGAGGAAGGGTTAGATAATCTCCGCACCCGATATTTACAGCCTTAAAACAAATAAGTCTGCATTAAGAAGAAAAAGAGAATCCGGCTATTTTGCCAGCCGATAAGTCTTATAAGGTTTCTGCGCCTTAGCTTTGGCATCTCTTGTCGGCGAAAGGATAACACTTGCCTGCTTATGATTGAATTTTTTATCAACAAAGCTGTCAAACTTCATCCCTTTATTAAAGCCGTCAACAACATCTTCCACCCAATCTCTGACATCAGTATAAGATGTGGCAGAAACGTCATAATCCAAGTAAAGCCGCTCTTTATTTACATTTTTCATTTTAGTATCTCCTCCGTTGAGATAAGCAAACACAAGAGGTGCTTGTGTGTTATACGCTAACACAAAAACAGAATACTGTCAACATTTTAGTTTTATCGTCTTTTCTAAAAAAAAGAGATATTTTTTATCGTTATTTCATAGCGTTAAGCACAAAAATAAGCCGTTGTGACAATAATTTCACAATGAAAAAGGACAGCACCATAAAACAAATCAGCAATGGGTGGGATAAAATGCTGTGCTTGAAGTAAATTTCCGACTGAAGTGTACAAAGAATGGTACATGAAGGAGGAAATTCACAATCATGACAGCATTTTAGCAAGCCCTTATCTTGTGGCGTAACGCTGACTCATCGCATTAAACATCTTTCTTGATTTCGCATTATTGTTCAAATAAACCATATATCCTTTTGTCGGTTTAAGAAACATAGATACGGCACGATTAACATTATTTTTCTTATCAACAACACTATCAAACTGCATGCCTTTATTAAAGCCGTCAACCACATCTTCCACCCAATCTCTGAGGTCTGCATAAGAATTTAATCCGACATTTTCATCTAAAAATTTTTTCTTACTGATTAAACTTCTCTTACCATAGACGGCATCAGTTCTCTCATCAATAATTTCCTCTGCCACTAACCCTGCATCTCTTTTGTTAATATATTTGGATACGCCGGATTTTTCACGTGCCTCATGCATTGCTGTTCTGAGCTCTCTCTCCTCTTCGTATAACATAGCACACCTCCATAACAAAATAATCTCCCTACGACTTTATTATACCATAAAATTAGGGGCTAAATCAATAAAAACAGGACAGCCCGCAACCGGCTGACTGTATAAATTTTAATCGTTATTTCAATAGGTTATTAAAAAGAAAGACCACTTGTAACAATAATTTCACAATAGGTCTGCACCAATAAACAAATCAGCAATGGGCTTGATAAAGTGTTGTGCTGGAAGTGAAATAGCGACCGCGGTGTACAACGAAGGTACATAAGGGAGCTATTTCACAATCATGACAGCGCTTTATCAAGCCCCCCACCAACCACAAAAAAAAAGCACTTCATAAAGAAGTGCCTTTCCATCTTACCACCGCCCTCTGTGCGGCCCCAACGGACCAAACGGCCCATGATGATGAAAATGCGGTCTTGGGTGGAACATATTATGCGCCATACGATAAGCCAATCTATCCATAAAGC
>DEKL01000074.1:24682-41684 GCA_002353835.1 Alphaproteobacteria bacterium UBA2723 | reverse complement strand
TCCTAATATTAAAAATAATAATAGTGATAAAAATATAGTGTCAAAAAGGATATATTATGTATTTAATATTCCTGTTTTGAAATATCAAAATGAACAATACAAGGCCAAAGATGGATGGGAAAGTCAAAATAAAATTAGAATGAATATATTTGGTGTTCCCATATTAAAAAAAATATCTAGTTCTTGGTTTAATAGATATTACTTTTGTGGAATTAGATTGGTAAATTCGAAAATAACCCCTTCAGGATATTCCTTACATGTTTTGGGGATGCCAGTGTATAAGAAAAAAGCATATGAAAAAAATGATAAATTTTCAATGAGCATGCCAATTTTGACTAAAGGAACAGTGCAAAGAGCTGTTTTACAAGCAAATGAAATACAATTATTAAAATTAAATAGGCTAATGGAAAGGAAACTCTCAACTTTCTATTTACACCAACGAACTTTTCCGCAGTTTAAGGGGATAAATAGAGGAAAAGATGTTGTGATTGTTGCCACAGGACCAACACTTACTCAATTTAAGCCAATAGAAAATGCAATTTATATTGGGGTTAACCGAGCTATACAATATGATAAAGTTCACTATGATTACTATTTTGTACAAGACTATTCGGGAGCAACCCCCTCATATATAGAAGCGATATATAAATATGAAAATTGTATAAAATTTTTAGGATTAACAAGCGAAGATACACAAAAAAGTAAGACGATTCCAGAAAAGTATGTAGAAAAGAAAGATATATATAGATACAGGACAGATTGGGAAAATATAACGAATTTTAAGACGCTTTTTGCTTACGATTTAGCAACAACGGCGCTAGGTTGTGGGGGAACAGTTGTTTTACCGGCAATTCAATTTGCACTATGGACACACCCCAAAAGAATATATCTTGTAGGTTGTGATACGACAACAGCTGGATATTTTGATAATAAGATAGATAAGTCCAATACATTAAGTACCGAGGTAATAAAAAATAGGTATAAAGAAATAAAAGAATTTGCCCATCAGTATTACCCAGATGTTGAAATCATATCTATTAACCCAATTGGTTTAAAAGGTATATTTCCAGAAACTAAAGGAGAGGATATAAATGAGCTTAATTAGTCCGTTTAATTCATCTGAAATTAAGATAGCATTTGTTGTAGGCTGTCCCGATGGTCGTAGTGAGCGCTATAGAGTAACGAATATAGTAAATGCTTTTTGGGAAAAAAATATAGTAGCAGATAGATATTGTATGGAGGAAATTGACAAGTTAATTCAAAATGTAAAAAAATATAATTTGGTTATTTTGTTTAGGTGTTTTTGTGAGCTAGACGTACTTGAATTGCTATTTATAGAAATATATAAATATAAAGTTTTTGTTATTTATGATATGGATGATTTAAAAACAGAAACACCAAATTTACCTAGACATAATCGTATATATAAAAATATAATAAGCTGTTGTCATGCTGTGACATGTACAACAGAATATATTGCAAAGCGAGTAGAAAAAAGTGTTAACAAAAGAACATATGTAATACCAAATACACTAAATAATTATCAAGTACACTTAGCCAAGACACAAGCTTTAAAAAAACAAGATAATCTTATCAAAATTGTTTATCAAAGTGGAACAAATACACATGATCAAGATTTTAAAGTGGCCGAAAAAGCCTTGCTAAGTACTTTGAAAAAGCACAAGAATGTTCAACTTCATGTTATTGGCCCTTGTAGTTTGGATAAAAAATTTGGAAAAGAAAATGTAATATTTCAGCCGTATATGGATTATTTAGAGTTACAAAGATATGTGGCGTATATGGATATAAATATAGCTCCTTTGCAAATTATTCCCTACAAGGAGGGGAAAAGTGAGTTAAAAATTTTTGAGTCAGGATTAGTTAAAATACCAACAGTTGCAAGCCCTATAGATTCTTATAAACGATGTATTAACAATGGTGTAAACGGATTTTTAGCATATACAGAAAAAGAATGGGAAGATATATTAGATAAACTAGTAAATAATAACATCCTAAGAGAAAAAATAGGAAATCAAGCATATAAAGATTTTACTGATAAATATTTTATAGACAATTGTATAAATGATATTATTTATACATACAGAAAAATTATTACTCAACCATATGAAAATTTGTTGCAAAATTTAAGAACAAGATGTTTCCATAAAAAAAGAAAATTATTTTGGTATGAACGAGTGTTTTCAGTGTTAAATTCGAGAGACAAAAGTCATAAAATAATTACACTATTAGGATTACAATTAAAAATTAAAAGACATGTATAAGGAAATAAAAGCTTTTGCTCATCAATATTATCCAGATGTCGAAATTATATCAATCAACCCCGTTGGCTTGAAAGGAATATTTAAGGACGAATACCAGTAGTTAAAAGGGCGATCAGATGTTTCGCCCTAACTTTTTTCCCTTAAAACGCTGTATTGCCTTTGGTGTTGAAATAGCTCATCAGGCCTTTTTGGCAGAGTTTTTTATATATCGGGCGGTTGAGTTTTAATTCCTCTATCACGCACTTCGGACTGCAATTCGGATTGATGTTTTCGGTCTTTTCTATGCCGTTTTTAATGGTCTTAACAACCGCACTCGGTAAATCGGATTTACCAATGCAAGAAGAGAGATAAACCATACATTTATCATTGTTCTTTAAGTTTTGAATCGCCAGTTTGCGTGCCAAAAGGTTTAGGGTTAAATCCGCCTTGCTGGCATCTTTCGTCCATGGCGAACCGCCACCGACCGGACAGGCGGTGGAGTAAAAGTCGCAAGCGAGCTTTCTGCCGGTAATACCACAATCGGCAATGGATGAGTGACACTTATAACTACCGGTACCGTTAACGATTAAGTTTTCCGGCTTTTGTCCCAAAACTTCGGCAATGAATTTGGATAAGTTTTCTTCTTTGAGCATGGGGACAGCGGCAATTGCGGTCTTGATATTATCATTTTCATCTAAGGTGATTTGGGTTTTAATATCCAACCCGAGGTTTGCTTCAGCCTTGGCTTTTTGATAAAGCGCATTGTTTAGTTTTTTGGCGAGATAAAGCTCATGGTTGATAAGCCCATCGCCTTTTTCCGCATAGCCGACAAACACACCTTGGTCACCCCAACCGTCTCTATCTACACCTTGACCGATTTCGGCAGACTGGGCGCTGATGAGGTTGGTTATCTTTAAGTTTGTAATGTCTATGGCGTTATCTTGCCAATGTTTGTGATATTCTTCATCATAGCCGATTTGGCGTAAGGCCTTTTTGATAATGGCGCGTAAATGTTTTAGGTTAATATCCCCGGTTACCTCGCCGCCTAAGATGATGTTGTTGTTTTTGACCATCACTTCTACGGCATAGCGCACGTTTTTATCTTGTTTGATACATTCGTCTAATACGGCGCAGGAAATGTAATCGGCAATTTTATCAGGGTGTCCTAAAGACACATATTCAGCAGTTCTATTCATTATAATTCTCCATTTTAGTCCTATCAGGTGTCGGACAAGTAAGGTTAAATCCACACGAGATTATACGTTAATCTCAGGGGTATTTAATTTCTGTTTATGTTTCTTGTCAATGCTTTTTATGCAGTAATTTTATTTTCTCTTTTTCTTCATCCGGTACGACAATGCCGCAGGAAACAACATACTTTAAGGCATCCTCTACGCTCATTTCCAACTTGATGACCTCATTGGCGGGAACGAGAATTAAGAAACCTGATGTCGGGTTCGGGGTGGTCGGAATAAAAATGCTCAACATTTTTGTTTTGGGTAAGTGGGTGTTTAATTCACCTTTGGTCTCGCCGGCAAGAAAACCGATAATCCATATTCCTTTGCGGGGGTATTCCAACAAAACCGCCTCTTTGAAAGATTGAGATTTTGGCGATAACACTGTTTCAAAAAGCTGTTTTAAGAGGGAATATAAGCTTGAAATCAGCGGAATTTTGGAAACGATAAAATCACCTAATCTCACAAAGAAACGCCCGATAAAACCGGTGGTAAACATACCGATAACAATTAACGCACCGACCAAAACGGCAACGCCGATACCCGGAATGTAGGGGATAAATTCGTGCCCGACAACCTTCGGCGGTATTAACGAACGACTTAGTTTATCTATCCACATAAACAGCTCATAGGCCATGTAAAAGGTAATGGAAACCGGAGTGGTTACCAAAATACCGGTAAATAAATAGGTCTTTAATTTGGAGATAACATATCCGAAAAAGCTGGGACGCTTCTTTTCGGCTATGGTTTTACGCAATTTTTTTATGTGAGATTTTTTCATTGTGCCCTCTTTATGTCTGTAATGATAAATTGTGTGTTTACGGAATTATTCCAACGGTTAAAACGCAAATTGCCGACAACGTCATAGCAATCATGCGTGTTGCTTAAAATTTCTCTGCCCATATCGGTATCGGTGACCTTGAAGGCAATAGCAGGTAAGCGCTCGCCGGTTAAAGTTTTTAATTCGCACTTTATATGACCTGAACCGATAACATATGCCCTATCAAAAAAGACACGGCGAATGAGTATCAGCGGTTCAGAATTGCCGGTGCCGAACGGTTTTAGTTGCTCTAATTCTTCGCATAATGCCGGCGTGGCGGCGGTTAAAGCAATGCTTAAATCAATGTCCAGGATCGGGTGCGGTGTGGTGTTATCTAAGGTCTTGGCAACATACTCGCTGACAAACTCCCTAAAAGCAGGGATTTGATTTTCTTCTAGTGAAAAGCCTGCCGCCATGGTATGCCCGCCGCCTTTGGTGATAACACCTTTTTCTTTGGCGGCAATGATTAACGCACCTAAATCTACGCCGGGGATGGAACGTGCCGAGCCTTTAACCTCATCATCTTCTATACTCATCACAAAAGACGGCAAATTATAACGTTCTTTCAATTTGCCGGCAACGATACCGATAACTCCCTGGTGCCAGCCTTTACTGGCGACGAATGCTATCGGACCGGTTTGCGGCGTGCCCTCTAAAATTTCTATGGCCTGTTGTAAGACGAAACATTCTATATCTTTGCGTTCTCTGTTAAAGGAATTCATCTCGTCGGCAAGCATTTCCGCTTCAATCGGGTTGGTGGTGCATAAAAGTCTGCTACCGGTGGAAGCTTTACCGACACGCCCGCAAGCGTTAATCCTCGGGCCTAAAATAAAACCAAGATGGTAAGTGTCCGGTTTTTCGCTTATCAGCGCTTTTTTCGGAGTTATATTTTTCTGATTATCCGGTTTATCGGTTTCATCCGGTGTATCCATCAATGTTTTTAAGCCTAAATTATTTCTTTGTGCCATAATTTTTAAGCCTTGGGTGACAAAGGCACGATTTAATCCTAATAACGGAACAACATCACATACCGTGCCTAATGCCACTAAATCTAACCATTGCATTAGGTTCGGTTCAGGCAATTCTTCGGTATAAAAATTCCTGTTTCTTAATTCGCGATTGATGGCGACGACGGTCATGAATACTACGCCGACAGCGGCTAAAAAACCTAAGTCCGGTCTGTCATTTTCTTGGTCTAAGCGCTTGGGATTAACCACGGCGAAAATCTTCGGAAGTCTTGCTTCTGCCTCGTGGTGGTCTAGGGTGATAATATCAAAATCTTTTGCGTGTTTATCTAAAATTTCAAAGGCAGTGGTACCGCAATCTAAGGTTAAAACCAAATCAGCACCGAAATCGGTAAATTCTTGAAAGGCAATATCGCTCGGGCCATAGCCTTCATCTCTTTCCGGAATATGCACGGCGGTTTTGATACCGAGATAGGTTAAAAACAAACGCATAACCGAGGTGGAGGTGGCGCCGTCAACATCATAGTCGCCGATAATGGCAATTTTTTGGTTGTTTACAATGGCATCTGCGATACGGTTTGCCGCTTTATCCATATCTTTTAATATGCTTGGGTCTGGCATTAAAGTTGAAAGCTTCGGGTTAAGGAAATTTTTGACTTGAGGTTCGGTGATATTTCTTAATAAAAGCAATTTTGCTAAATTCACCGAGATACCCAAATGTTGGCACATTAATTCAGCTTGCCGTTCATCTATGTCAGCAAGATTCCAAATATTTCCGCCTAAAGAAAGGGTATCATTTTTGGTTTCGGTCATTATTTTTCCTTTTCTCGGTATTATAAGTTACAGCGGTTATATTACAAGATAATTCTTGAATATGAGGATAACCGTAAACTATTGATAATTTGTTTCGTACCATTTTTGCGCTAACCATTTTCCCTCAGCACTTAAAATTAAGATAATCAATTCCGGTGATGTGTAAGTCGCGGCCTGGTATGGCCAGATATCTATGGTATTTGTCAGATAATTCTTTAAGGACGGGGTGTATGGTAAATCGTTCGGCGAGATAAATCTCCAGTATGTGTCAAAATCACTTTTAACGAAAGGATACGGGTAGTAAAAGGTATAGGCTTTATATGGTAAATGCCAAGGAATATATGGTGCGGTTAAGGTATAAGAATCTTTATGTGAGGTATTGTCTTCAATGTAATAGCGGGAGCGAAAATCCAAAACACCGCCTTGCACAAAAGTATATTGGTGTTTTTGCGGCATAAATTCCGGTTTTTCTTCCATGCGGGAAATAATACGTTCGGATAAAGAATTTTCTGCCGTAAATCCGAAAGACCATACTTTGGCGGCATAGGCGGTAGAATTGAAGTTGTATAAAATAAGAATAACAGAAGCGGCAAGAGTTATGTTTTTAATTAAAGTTCGTGATGAACGCCATAAAACCGACATTGAGAAGATGTATATGTAGAGTAAACCGAAAAATTCTATGCGTGGTTCATAGAGAACATAGTTTTTATTTTCGGCAACCAGCAGGGTTGTTACCGAAGAAATTGACATAGCGAGTATAAGCAAAATGAAAATGATTATATGTAAAGGTCTCTTGGGGAGATTTAGATATAAACGGATAATAGCCAAAAGAAACAGGCAACACATAATGTATTTGTATAAATAGCCGATAAATGACGTGGTTACAAAAAATTGGCGAATAGCTGTTTTGGTGCATAACAGCAGTTTTGACGGCAACTCGTTAAGGTTAATTTCGTTTGTATTATAAGTATCATGTTGCAGGTTATAGGCTTTTAGGAAATGTTGAATCAATAACAATAAAATAACGGCACAGAGCATGGCTATCAGGTGTTTAAAATAGTGTTTGATAAGTGTTTTTATGCTTTGTTGTTTTAAGCACAAATCATTGATAATCAAACTAAAGAAGATAACGCCTATCATATTGATAATCGGGGGGTAACCGCCGAGGGCTAAGGTTTGGAGAATGGTGGCAATGATAACGGCGTACGTTTTCTTGATGCTCTTATTTTGTAAAACAAGAAAACTTATTATTGTTGCCAGTGGCCAAGACAGACAGCTCAAGGTTAAAAATGCAAAATAAAGCCAGGAAAGGGTATATGGTGCAGTTACCAAGCATAAGCTTAGCAATATAGTTGGTAATGATTTTTCGGGCATTTGCCATAAGCGGCAAAGTAATATAGCGGCTAATGCATAAAAAATCAGTCCGAAAGCTACGGAAAGTATCGGTAAAATATTGCCGGAAAAAAGTATTGTCGGCAGTATAAATTGCGAAAAGCGTCCTTCAAAAACACCGCTGTTTAGCGGGGTGTATTCTTTTACCCAACCCCAATCATGGTTGCCCCACAGAAAATTAAATAAAAAAGGCAGATAACACAGTAATACCAATGCGGATACTTTGTACCAAGTCTTAAAGGTAAAAGATGTCAGCAAAGGTATTTTCATCACTTAATCCAAAATTTTATCAATAATGTAGGTCGGGCGATTTTTAACTTCTATAAAGATGCTGGCAATATATTCGCCGATAATACCCATGAACAAAATGGTTATACCGGAAAAGAACGTTACAGCGGTCATTAAAGAAGCCCAACCGACAATGGTTGAGGTGGTAAAATAGCCATAAATTGTCCATATCATTAAGAAGAAACTTAATAGGGAAATTAAGGCACCGGATAATGTGATTAAATGTAAAGGTACGGCAGAAAAGCTTGAAATACCTTTTAAGGCAAATAATATCATCTTTTTTAAGGGGTATTTACTGACACCGGCTTCTCTTTTTTTGCGGTCATAGTAAACGTTACAAGATTTATAGCCGACCAGAGGAACAATCGCTCTTAAAAACAGGTTTTTTTCCTTAAATGTGGACATTGTATCTACGGCACGGCGGCTTAATAAGCGAAAATCCGCATGGTTTGCGACCAATTCAACGCCTAAAAGTTTCATGATTTTATAAAATAACAAGGCTGTGTGCTTCTTAAACCAAGTATCCGTATCACGGCGGTTGCGAACACCGTAAATGACCTCATAGCCCTCATTGTAACGTTTAACCATTTCTTTGATAACTTTGGGATCATCCTGCAAATCTGCATCTATGGTGACATAAATATCGGCAGGAGTGTTATATAGTCCGGCGAGCAGAGCTTCCTGATGTCCGAAATTGCGGGAAAGACAGATGCCGCGGATAAACGGTTTCTTTTGGTGTGCTTTTTCTATAATGTCCCATGTTTTATCTTTGGAACCATCATTAACAAAGACTAATTTACTGGTTTCGGCGATAAGATTTTCTTTAATAAGTTCTGCCCGCAGTTTCTCCAAAACAGACATACTTTGCGGTAAAACGTCTTCCTCGTTGTAGCAGGGAACGATAATAGCCAATTCAGCAGTTTTTTTCATAGCGATACCTCTTGATAAACTATATTTATCATATTCTATTTTATAAAGCGTAATTTTTTTATTAACGAAAAGCCGTTCTTCTTAAAGTTGACTAAGTTTTTCTTTTAAGATTTGCAATTCAGGTTCGCTTAAAATGATGATGATAATGTTTTCATCAACATAAACCGCATTGCGGTGCGGCCAGGGACGTGCTTTATTTTTGATAAAATCTTTGACATCAGGTGTTATGTCATTCAGTAAAAGCGGCGTGTTATGGTCAGCATATTTGAAAGGGGAGAAAAATTCCAATAAAGGTGCTGTTTGCCACATTGCAAAGTATGGTAAATCAAGAGAGAATACTTCCGGTTGTGTATAGTCTTTCTTGTAATAAGACGGGCGCAATGAGATATCTCCGGCTTGATATACGCGATAAAGATTATCGGGATTAAATTTCGGGCTATTTTCTATTCGTTCTATGACATTATCTAAAATCTGCATTTCCGCATCAAATCCCTGCTTCCATATCTTTAAGGCACGATAGTCATTTAATATGTTAAACGGAATAATGATTAGTACAAAAATCAGGCTTAAACTTTTGGCAAGCGGGGTTTTGAATTTTAACAATAACGCAAGAGCAAAAGTGTAAACAAAAGCTAAGCCGTAAAAGTCTATGCGGGCGACATATTCTGTATGCGGAACGACCAAGAAAGTAGTTAAGGAAGCAAACCAAACCGTGCCTAAAATGAAAAGGATTGTTAATGCTTTTTTTCCTAAATTCGAGGCTTTGATGATGGCACCAACAAAGGCAAAAATCACCATTATAAGCAACATCATCCTGTAAGGTGCTTCCATAAAAGGCAGGCTTAGGGTAAATTGCTTTAAGGATATAAATATTGTTTCCAAAAATTTTTGCGGCATATCCGAAAGAGGGACCGATTGCAGATTATAAACATTATTGTGTTCTATGAGGTGTAATGTCAGCTTAAACAGTATGGCGGCAATGATAATGTTGCCTAAAGTGTATAGATGAGTTTTGAATATTTTTTTAAGGGAATTATTTTCAAAAAGATAATCAAATGTGATTTTGGCGCTTAAGCAAACAAAAAAGGTGTTTATAATCGGCGGATAACCGCCCAATGTTATATAAAAACAGAGGACAGAAATTACGGTCAGAAACAGTTTGTGCGAACTTGTGGCGATATATTGTGATAAATATAAGCCAAATATGGCAACCATAACCCATAACAGGCAACTTATGGTAATAAAGGTGAAATACATCCACGAAAGGGTGTAGGGCAGGGTTGCAAAAAAGGTGATAAATATGGTGTACAGACTTATTTTTTTCGGAATATTCCAATATTTTGCCAACAGCCACAGACCGAGTGTTAAAAAAGCAAAACCGAGAAAATTATTTATAATCGGCAGAATTTGTCCGTCTGTTAACAGCCAATGCGGGATAAATTGGGTAAACCTTCCTTCAAAAAGACCGGAAGAAAGATGTAGTTTTTCTTTAATGAAAACAACATCATGATTTCCCCACATAAAATTTAAGGTGTGGTACAAAAAGGCAAAATTGATAATTAAAAAGGATAAAGCCAATGATTTGATATCTGTTTTATCCGGATAGAGGGAAAATTTTTGTAATATCTTTTTCATTGTAGGTCCTTTTTGATGTTGCCGAATTGTTTTGTGAGTAGTTTTTTTCCGTCAGGTGTTAGTGCCATAATGGCATAGTTGTTGTCCATATAAACGGATTGTGGATCCGGCCATGTTTTGATATGGGATAAAAAATCTGCCATTTGCGGTGTAATATCAGCAGGGTCAATAAATGTTCCTTCGCGAACAAAGGGGTACGGTTCATAGAAGTTATAGTATTCAAAAGCTATCCAATGTCTGGTATAAGGGGTATTTAAGGTATAAAGTCCGTATTTTTCAAAAGGTTTTCTTAAATAATATTTGTGGCGTAATGGTAATTCTCCGGCTTGAACAACGGTATAATAGGTTTCAGGATTATAATTTTCATGTTCTAACAGACGGGCATTTATGCGTTGTTGTAAGTTTGTTTCAGCCTTAAAGCCTAAAAGATGTGTTTTAGAGAAAGAAAAATCAGCATTTATACTTAGCCATAATATCGTTACGGTAAGTAAAAGGGTGATGTTTTTGATTAACAGTTTTTGTTTGGTAAGAGCAGTTATCGCGAACAGAATAAGACAGGGAACAGCATAAAAATCCGTACGAACCATGAATGCCGAGGGATCATTATCGGCAAAGAAATCGCCCTTAATATCGTTTGTCAGCCAAGCGGAAAATTTAAGGCATAAAAGCAATAGAAATAATAGTAAACAAATGAGAATACGTTGTTTTATGTTTTTTGTTTTACATACTTCTAAACATACAAATCCCACAATAATAATTGTCGTTAATATTTTATAGCTTAAAGAAAAAAACGGTTGCGGCTGAATAAGGCTCATCAGCGATAGTTTTATGGTCGGAAGAATTTTTAAGATTAAATCACTCAGGCTTAAATGCTGATTATTGTATAGATTGAGCATTATGTGGTGGTGTTGTAAATATTGGTAGATAACATAAACGAGAACAAAAGAAATGCATAAAGGAATGAAATAGGGTAAAGCTTGTTTGATGAGATTTTTTAATGAGGTGTTTTCTGTTACCTTTTGAACGAGTTTCAGGCAGGCTCCGGTTACAAAAAGATTGACCGAGGCCGGATATCCGCCAAGAGCTAAAAACAGAAATAAGAAAGTCAGAACTGTGTAGAAAACAAAATTTTGGGAGAGATAGGCTTTTTGAGCAGAAAGCAGGGCAAAAGTTATAATCAGCTCCCAAGTCAGTTGGCTCATCACAATAAATTGGAAGTATAGAATTTCATTGATGTAGGGAAGAATGGCTGCGGTTATAATAATTATGGGTGTTGACTTTTGTATTTCAAAAGCAAAGAACCGAGTATATAGTAAAACAATCGCCAATGTGTAAAATAAAAATCCCAGTAACATATTTAGGATAGGAAGAATTTTTCCCATTAGAAATGTGTTTAGGAATATGTATTGAGCAAAGCGTCCCTCAATCAAGCCGGCGCTCAAACCACTATCCGTTATTAAGGGTTGCCAATCATGATTACCCCAGATGAAATTAACTAACAGCGGTAAATAAATTATTGATAATATGGCAAAAGCAATCAGCCAGAGTTTTATTTCCGGTTCTTTTAAACGAAAAGTATTTAATTGTGATGACATGGCTGCTCGCTGTTGTTAATCTCTTGACAGTTTAGGTTTGAAAACGCTAATATATGGTAAATTTTGAGAGGTTTTTTATGCGATATTTGGTCTTTATAGCGGTTTTGTTATTTTCTTTTAATGCTGATGCGTTTGAAATACGTATTGAAGATAAGGCTGTTTATGATGTGGCGAAGGCAGATACTCCGGAAAAATTGGAAAAAGGTTTGATGTTTGTGAAAGATTTGCCACAAAATAAAGGGATGTGGTTTGATTTAAGAAATTATGTTAAGCCGGCTATGTGGATGAAAGATACATATATTTCGTTGGATATGCTTTTTGTCGGTTGTGATTTTAAGATAGTAGATATTTATCAAAATGCCGAGCCGTTTTCATTAGAAAAAATTTCTTCGGAACAGGATTTTTGCTATGTTATAGAAATTAACGGCGGAGAATCCGCAAAACATGATCTCCAAATCGGCGATAAAGTTTTAATTGTTGTCCATCATAAGACTATGTTGAATTAGCTAAATCAGTTTATATATTATGCTTCTTAACAAAGGAGGATAGTATGAAAAAAATTTTGTTTTTATGTGCTTTAATGGTTTTGCTTGCACCGGAAGTTTACGCAAAGCATAAGTGTCCTTGTGAAAAATGCGAAAAAGGCGGATTTACGGATAGCTTGCCGGTTATGAGTGTGGCTCAGGCACTTAAACTGCCGGAGGACAGTTATGTTTCTTTGCAAGGTTTTATTACCAAGCGTATAGGTGATGATAAATATTCGTTTACGGATGGGGCAGAAGCCATAACATTAGAAATTGATGATGAGATTTGGCACGGACAAACCGTTTCCCCTAAAGACAAGATTAGTGTTTTAGGAGAAATTGAACACGATGACGGTGTTGTCAATGTGGATGTTAAATCTTTGAGATTAGTTAAATGATTTATGTTAAAAACCGCCGTTTGGCGGTTTTTAAGTTAATCTTTATGACGGAAGGTGATGCGTCCCTTGGTTAAATCATAAGGGGTCATTTCAATATCTACTTTATCACCAACCATAATGCGGATGCGGAATTTGCGCATTTTTCCGGCAGTATGCGCCAAAATTTCAACGCCGTTTTCCAAACGAACGCGAAACATGGCATTTGGTAATTTTTCTATAACATCACCGGTAAATTCCAAAAGTTCTTCTTTACTCATTGAATATCCTCTGTTAATACTTTTTTGCTATATATACCGCAAAATATTTTTTTACAAGAATTTTTTATATTTTTTGTCGCGGAAAAGAAATTTTAAAGCAGGAACCGACGTTTTCCGTGCTCTCAACTTCAATTTTGGCGTTAAATTGCGTTACAAGGTCTTTTACAATGGCTAAACCCAGACCGGTACCGTTTTTTTCGGAAGATGAAGAATAAAATGGTTCAAATATGTGCTTTAAGGCGGCTTCCGGTATGCCACAACCACTGTCTTTGAAACAGATAAGCAGTTCATCTTTGTTGGTGTTGGTTTTTACTTCAAATGTTCCGCCGTTCGGCATGGCGTTGATGGCATTTTGCACCAGATTTAAGACAATCATCTTAAAATCGGTTTCATTACCCGAGAGTTTTTCTTTTTTGTTGGAAAAATTCTGAACTAAGGTAATGCCCTTGCTTTTGATTTCATAATCAAACAATGATAAAATGTCATTGATACTGGTGGCTATGTTAAATTCTCCGCTTGTCTGTTTGGAATTACGCGAAAGTTTTAACAGTCTTTCGGGCACTTTAACGCATTCTCCGATTTGCGCCGATATCATCTCCAAATATTTCTTTTCTTCAGGATTTTTAGTGTTGTCATCATTATAGTATTTTTGTAAAATTCCGTTTAAGATGATGTTGATGGCGCCGAGATTGTTTTTCATTTCATGCGCTAAAGAGGTTGCCAAAAAGCCTAGGGAAGAGATTTTTTGTTGGTGCGAATAATGGATGTTTTCGCTTAAGTCACGGAAAGATTCCACAATGGCAAATTTGCCGTTTAGGTCAATGCGGGCAGAGTTAACGGATAGCGGTCTTTCGTTGACGCTGTGTATCAGTTTAATGCTGTTTTGTTTGTAATGTTTTAATTCTGCCATCGGGCAAATATATTGACTTGAGTTACAGGGACAATCAGCTTTCTTGTCATAAGAGTTATAGCACTTTCCGGCACTGAAAAAATATTTTTGAGAGATGTATTCGGCATAAGCTTTATTTGACATAACGATATTATATTCATCATCAATAATACGCACGGCATCCGGCAAGGCATCAATCAAATTTTGTAAAAAAAGCTCTTTTTGTTTGATTTCGGTAATGTTGTTTTCAATGTTATCTAACATGAAGTTTAGGGTGGTCATTAAGGTATCAAACTCATCTGTTATGCGATATTTTTTTTGTTTTAATCGTTGGCTGAAATCACCATTGGCAACGGCAACGGAAAGCATTGTCAGTTTATCTAGCGGGGAAATAACCCAACGCCTTAATAAAAACCAGAGAATAACCAATGAAAGTAAAGTTAATGCGGCACCGAAGCTTATGATTCTCAAGCTTTCCGTTAAAGTGGCATAGTTTTCGTTATAATTTTGATTGAGTTCTTCATTAAGTCGCCTTTCGCGAGATAATTCCTGTTGCTTTTGGCTTAAGCTGTCAGAAGATTTTACGGTGTCTTCCGGAATAAGTGTGCTGATTTTTCTTCTTAAGCTGATGTTTTCGTTTAATAGCTCAATAACATATTGATTTCTTGTTAAAATATTGCTGTGTTCGGCGCGGATTTTTTTACCGATAATGCCATCAAAAATAATGGTAAAAATTCCGGCACAAAGCAGAAAAAATATCAATATGGCAAAGAAAAACTTTTTATTGAGGCTGAAAAACATTATTTTATCCTTTGTAAATGGCCGATATCTATGGAAAATAAATCATAAAAAGCAGTGGTGTAATCTAAAATGCCGACAAAATTCGGTAAATTTGAAGCGTGCGCTAAGGAATAAGCGATACTTTCACCGATTAGCTTATCTTGTCGGGCAGCGGCTTCAACGCGGGTATCCCATACATTTTGATAACTGATGTTTGAATTAAAAGTTAGGGCATAACTGCGCATGCTGTCTATTAGGTTGTCAAAAATCTTAAAGCGATAGCCGTCATCTTTATTTTCTAAAGGCTCAAGACCTTCGTTGGTGTACCAGACTTTTTCTTTGTAAAGCGAATTGGCCTCTTGGGCTATGCGGGAAAAGCCCCAGTTTGTTTCCATGGCGGCAACGGCTATTAAGATAGATGGCGGGATAACGTTAATACGCACTTTTAGGTGGTTTATTAAATTAGCAGCTCTTGATTCGTCATTGTTTCTTGAAAAATAATCATATTTAACCGCCAGTTCTTCTAATTTTTCATTTTCTTCCGGCGTTAAGGTCTTATTTCTTTCCAAACTTCTCTCCAAACGAAGTAAGGTGTGACGCTCATTAGACAATTCCTCGTTTATCTTCAAAGCTAACGGGGCTAAAATACGAATAAAAACTTCATTACGATATTTTTGAGATTCTATTTGAGCAAAATCTTTCGGTAGTTTTTTTAAGAAAATTGCCGGATAAGCATTATCTAATTTGCCACGGAAATAGCGGTAATTGTATTTTTCAAATAATTGCTCTAATTCCTCAACGGTTGTTTCATCTATATATAAAATGCCGTTAAACTCGTGGGAAATAATTTCGGCTTTGGCAGAAAAGCTGAATAACAGGAAACACGCGGTTAATATTGAAAACCATAATTTTTTCATATTAAAGTGACCTCTCTTATTTGCGGCAGATAGCGTTGCAAGTTTTTCTCAACGTGTGATTTTAAGGTTCTTTGTGCATAGGGGCAGGTTTGGCATTTTCCTAAAAAGCGAACTTTTAATAATCCGTTATCATAGGATATTTGCTCAAGATTGCCTCCGTCTTTTTGTAAAAACGGGGCAATAATTGTTTTTATGAGGATATCAATTTTTGTTTTTGTTAAATCGGTATCTGCCGTCTTTTCCTCAGGTGATGACGAAATGTAATCATCAATTTCTGCCATAGCCAGTAATTTTAATTCCTCTAAGGATTGCGAAGAATTACTTTTTAAGTATAAAAAATCAGCCGTTAACAATAGTGTTTCAGCCATATCGGTAGCGGCGATGTTTTCCAAAAGAGGCAGATTATTTTGATTTTCAGGTGAAAAAAGAAAAGTTCCGATAATAGGAAGCGACGGAGTTATGTAGAGCAATGCTTCGCTAGAGCTTAAATTCTTTTGTGCCACGTTCATTGGGTTTGTTCCTTTGTTTTGAGCAAACAGGTATAGTATATCTTTTGCAGATATAATTGTGTTTGAGAGAGATAAAACGCTAAATATAGCAGATGATTTGCGGCATAAATATCATTTGGGGCGGCATTTTTAACCGAAATCGGGGTTAATGCATTGGCATCAGATAAAAATTTTAATGCCGTGGTCAGATTTTCATATTGCTCGCTTTCCAAAATTTGTTTTTGGTAATCTTTTGCAATTGCAGATAATATGTAATGAAGTGTGTAAACAGTTCCTTGTGTTCTGTAAAAAATATCATCAGCATTGAAATCCAATATCTCAGATTCGTGTTCCAAAACATGTTTGTTTAAGGTGGATATTTGCTTTTTCAAAAGGCTGTTGGCACTCTTTAAGAAATAAAGAAAATCCTGTGCACGGATTTGTTCTTCCGTCTGCTCATTGATAACGGATTTTTCTATTTTGGCTAAAGCTTTACGATATTGCTTTGCGGAACCCGGCGCCATTTTATCTTCTTTAGTTTGCGAAAAAAGCCAAATATTACTCGGATAGTCAAGCAATTCGCTTGCCTCTTTTAAGGATTCATTTTGATAGCGCTTGGCGAATTTTTTTAAGAAAAAGCCGGCACTTTCTTTTGCGCCTATCTGGAAATTCGGCATATTATCCAATACGGAAGCCGGAAAGATTATCGGCAGAGCCGGTGTCCACTGTTGTTCGTCTACTTGTGTTTTTAAGATATGCGATAGCGCGCTGAGCGTCGTCGGATGGTTGCGCTGTGTTGCAATATCAATATTAAG
>DEKL01000074.1:18928-24614 GCA_002353835.1 Alphaproteobacteria bacterium UBA2723 | reverse complement strand
CTAAACCGTAGTATATACCGACAATAAGAAAAATGATTAAAAATAACAGGCGCCATTTTTTTATGGTCAACATTATGGCATTCGGGCGACGGGAATTCGGTTCGGTCATCTTAATTTTCTTTATACGCTTTTGTATTTTATTTTTGGCATAAAAGAAATTATAAACACCGCTTCCGAGCCAGCGTTTGCTTGTTACTTTCAGCTTGGTTAAAAATCCAGGCGTCATGCTCTTTTTCTCCGTGACAATACAGCTTTGATAATTGCTGTTATATCCATTACCTTTTTGATTTTAGCGGCAATCAAAAAAGTTGCAAGTCCTATTATGCCGATAACGGATAACTTTACAAATAACCAGCCGATATGTTTAACCGGAAGAAGATAGTTTAAGCCGGCCTCGGTTATTATCAGCACGATTCCGGTAGCGGCGGTGCAAATGAATATATCAAGTATGCTTTTTTTCAAAGAAGCTGATATTTCCCAAAAGCCGCGCTTCTTTAAGCCGTGCAGGTATTGATATAAAGAAACAAAAGCAGCAACGGAGGTGGCGGTGGCAATACCGACATGACCAAATGGTTTCATTAAGATGATGTTCATAATGAAATTGGCAACAAAAACAACGGCACTGTATTTTACCGGCGTAACGGTATCGCCTCGGGCAAAGAAATTCGGCATTAAAGCTTTAACCATGACATAACATGGGAGACCGATGGCATAAGCTTTTAAGGCAAGCGCGGTTTTGGTGGTGTCCGAAGCGGTAAATCTGCCGTGTTCAAACAATAATTCCACCAGCGAATCGGCAAGGCAAATGAATATAACCGCCGAGGGTAAAGACATGATTAGTCCGTATATAACGGCTTTATCTTGTGTATCTTTGGCATCTTCTTTATCGCCGGCTTTAAGTTTTTTAGAGAGCAATGGTAACAAAGCAACACTGATAGCCGCCCCGATAACACCTAAAGGCAGTTGTTGCAGGCGGTTGGCATAATAGAGCCACGATACGGCACCGCTTGAAACCAAAGATACCAAAATCATATCTACAACCATGTTTATTTGGTAAATTCCGGCGCCGACAACGCCTGGGGCAATGCGCTTGAACAGTGTTCTAATTTCGTTGTCATACAGCAGCTTTTTGATTTCAAAGTTAGGTCTGATGCGAATATCTTCTTTATTAAGGAAATACTTAAGCCATAAAACTTCGGCAATACCGGAAAGCGTGATACCCCAAGAAAGACCGTAAACCGGCATATCCAAATATATCACCGAGAAAATACCGGCAATGATAATACCTAAATTTAAGATAATCGGGGTGGCGGCCGGAGCGGCAAATTTATCAAAAGAATTTAAGATTCCGGCTTGAAATGAAACAATGGAAATAAACAATAAAAACGGAAAAGTAATACGACACAGGTCAATAGTTAAGGCAACTTTTTCGGGGTTTTCGGCAAAGCCGGGGGCTAAAACTTTGACCACACAGGGCATACCCAGTTCAAATAATAAAATAAAAAGAATTAAAATAAACGTTAAAAAGGAAATCGCTTTAGCGGCGAATTTGATAGACTCCTCTCTGCCGCTTGAAACCAGTTTGGAAGAAAACAGCGGTACAAATGCAGAGGTAAAGGCACCTTCGGCAAACAGACTCCTGAATAAGTTAGGCAGTTTAAATGATACCAAGAAGGCATCGGAAATATTGCCGGCACCTAAGAAATTTGCTATCAGCATATCTCTTATAAAACCGGTGATGCGGCTTATCATGGTAAAACCGCCGAAAGTGGCAATAGAACGTATAAAAGACATTAGTCATTCCTTAATTTTTTTACGATATGTAAAGAATAATATTAAATCTGTTAATAAAGGGCAAATAAATTGTGTTTTATCATAAAAAAAGGTAAAGCTATAGAATATGAGCAAATTTAGCTTATTGTGACGGAGATGTGTAATGACCAAAGCAAAGCCAGTTGTAAGTTCTGTTCCGGATTTATCCGTTATTGTTTCCATGTATAATGAAGAGGACAGCTTAAAGTCTTTTTTTACGGAAATTCAGAAAGTTTTGAATTCTCTTAAGAAATACAGTTACGAAATTGTCTGTATTGATGACGGCTCTACGGATAAAACATTTTCTTTGCTTACACAATATGCTAAAAAAGATGAGCGAATTAAAGTTATCAAGTTTTCCAGAAATTTCGGAAAAGAATACGGGATGATGGCGGGATTAAAGTATTGTCGCGGGAGGGCGGCTATTCCGATAGATGTTGATTTGCAGGATCCGCCAGAGCTTATTGAACGTTTTGTGGAAAAATGGGAACAGGGCTATGATATGGTTTATGGAATCCGTAAAGACCGACAGAGCGATACTTTCTTAAAGCGAATGACGGCCAAAATGTTTTATAAGATTTATAACTTAATGACACGTTCGCCGATACCGTACAATGCCGGAGATTATCGCCTGCTTGACAGGAAGGTTATCAATGCCATCTTGAGCTTAAGAGAAAATAATATCTTTATGAAAGGCATTTTCGGATGGACAGGTTTTAAGTCTGTCGGAATTAAATATACCAGACAGAAAAGAGTTGCCGGCGAGAGCAAATGGAATTACTGGAAATTGTGGAATTTTGCGTTAGACGGCATTACAGCCTCCACAACATTGCCTTTGAGAATATGGAGTTACTTGGGAACCCTTTTGGCAATGTCCGGTATGGCCTACGCACTTTATATCATCATCAGAACGATTATTAAGGGGATAGATGTTCCCGGTTATGCATCTTTATTGGTCTTTATATTGGTTTTAGGCGGTATTCAGATGATTATTTTGGGAATTATCGGAGAGTATATCGGACGGATATTTATGGAGGTTAAGAACAGACCGCTTTATATCGTTGAAGAAAAGGTAAATATTGATAATGAGTGAAAAATTAAAAGCTTATTTTACCCGGCAGATGATGATTGTGATGACGCTCGGTTTTTCCAGCGGTTTGCCGTTAATGCTGGTGTTTGGAACACTCAGTTTGTGGCTTAAAGATTATAATATTGCTTATAGTGCCATCGGGGCTTTTTCTTTGGTAAGGCTGCCGTATTCTTTTAAATGGTTGTGGGCGCCGTTGGTAGAAAATTGTAAGATTCCGGTATTAAACAAATTGGGTAAAAGACGCAGTTGGGCACTATTGGCGCAAATCGGGTTGTTTTTAAGCTTATGTTGGCTTGCATCATTAAACCCGTCCGAGAATATTTTATATATGGCTGTTATTACACTGTTGGTCAGTTTCTTTTCAGCTACACAGGATATTGTTTTGGACGCATTTCGTGTGGAATTATTTGAGGGAAATACCGAGCAGGAGGTCAGAGGGGCGACTATTTATGTTTTAGGGTATAGAATCGGTATTCTTGTTTCCGGTGCATTTGCTATCGGGCTTGCGGCATATCTTTCTTGGAATGCGGTTTATTTTATTAACGCTTTGTTGATTCTTTTGGGAATGACGGCGACACTTTTATCGCATGAACCGGAAAATAATGAGGTGGTAAAAAAGTCAGCAGATAAGCAATCCATAGTAAGGCATGCGCTAGTGGAACCGTTTATTCAATTTATGAAACGTCCGTATTGGCTTGTAGCATTGCTGATTGTTTTCACATATCGCTTGAGTGATGCTTATTTCGGGCCGATGGCTTATCCTTTTTATGATGATATCGGGTTTAGTAAAACAGAAATTGCATATATTACAAAGATTTACGGTATGGCGGCAACAATTATCGGCGGTGTTATCGGTGGGGTGTTGTTGGCTAAAATCGGGTTAATGCGCGGAATGTTGTGTTTAGCTTTTGTACAGGGAATAACAACGGCACTTTATATACCGCTCTATTATGTCGGGCATAATATTTGGTTTTTAATGTTTACAATCTCTTTAGAAAATTTATCTTCCGGTATGGCAACAACAGCAATTATAGCCTTTATGTCGGTGTTGTGTGATAAAGGGTACACCGCGACGCAGTACGCACTATTGTCATCTTTAACCGGTGTTGCACGAGATGTTTTGGCTTCTACATCAGGTAAAGTTTTAGAGCTGACCTCGTGGCCGACGTTCTTTTTCATCAGCGCATTGTTGACATTGCCGGGGGCAATTTTGTGTTGGTATTTGAATAAAAAGAAGCCGACGTATTTATTAAACACTTGAGTTTTCCATAAATTTAATATATACTGAGCGCAGTTTTTATAAGAAGGTTTCTCATGGACAGTACAGATAATAACAGCAAAAAAGATTCTTTAGACGGGTTTTCCTTTACGCCGGTAACAGAAATGCCTGTTACCGAAGGAGAAACTTCTATTGCTGATGATAATAGTGATATAAAACCTGCAGAAACTAAAAAACCGGTTTCCGAAAGGTTAGAGAAATTACGTTCTTACTATGCCACATTGGGACAAGTTCGCGAAGAAATGGAAAAGGATTTGGCAAACGAGCTTGCCGGTTCTACCATTGAAGGCGAAATTGAAGAAAAGCTTTATGAATACAGTCACTCGTGGCACGCAATTGCCGGAGAAATTAATCGGTTAGATAATTTAGAGGGAAGACGGCGTGATTTAGACAGTTCGTCTTATCATGTCGGGCAAAATTTAGCTGGGCAGGATTTTTCCGGACAAAATCTATCTAAGAAAGACTTTTCGGCTGCTAATTTACAAGATGCAAATTTTAGAAATGCCATTTTATCCGGTGCAGACTTTACCGGAGCCGATTTATCCGGAGCCGATTTATCGGGTGCTGATTTAACGGATTCTATTTTTGCCGGTGCCAAATTAAAAGGTACCAACTTTACCGGCGCCAACATGGAAGGCGTTATCTTACGAGATGCCGATATTGAAGATGCCATCTTAATTGATATCCGTATGGATGAGCTGGCTATTGAAGAATTGCAGGCATTGGTAGAGTATTTGGCAATTTATTACCCGCATAAGCTTAATTTGAGAAGAATTAACCTTTCACTCTTGGATTTGACACGAATTGATTTGCGACAGGTGGATTTGCGCGGTGTTGATTTTACGGGATTGGATTTTACCGGTGTTAACATTATGGAGCTTGATTTAAGTGAATGTATTATTACGCCGGAACAGATTGCGCAAGCTTTGGGGCGTATTCCGTCAGCGGAAGAATTAAAGCGAATTTTGGCTCCTAAGAAAAAGAAAAAAGCTAAAAGATTTTATATTGATTTTACCGATTTATTGAGCAACGGTCGTTTCTTGGGGTGGACGGATTTAACTAAAAGCAGTATCAGTACAGATCAGCTGGTTAAGACCTTTCTTTCAATTAAAAAAGCAATAGCCAAGAAACCGGAAGAAAAAGATGAGATAATTTTTGAAAAAGCGCAACAGTTTCATGCCGAGCGTTTAGAAGAAGAGCGCAAAATCTATAATGAAGAGCAGAAGAAAAATATTGAAGAGCGTAAACAAAAGATGATGGAAAATAGAGAGGAAGCATCTAAAGATGAGAAGTATGTACCGATAAAGGTTTCTCTTAAAGATAATCGGGATATGTGATATAGGTGTTTTTCTAAAAACTCAAAAAAGTACTTGCCAAACTAAAAAAAAGGTTATACAAAGCAAAGCCGATGGACAGATGACCGAGAGGCCGAAGGTGCACGATTGGAAATCGTGTGTACCCCCAAAGGGTACCGTGGGTTCGAATCCCACTCTGTCCGCCAGTTA
>DEKL01000074.1:18686-18860 GCA_002353835.1 Alphaproteobacteria bacterium UBA2723 | reverse complement strand
CGAAGCGGGTGTTTTTTTGTAACTGATAGAATAAAAGATAGGGATTTGAACCCACGGAGTGAGTGGGTTTGACTACCAGCGAAAGGCAAGCGGAGCGTGCCGGTCAGCTGAAAGCTGATGAGCGCCCGTGCGATTGAGCGAAGCGAAAATCAATCCCACTCTGTCCGCCAGTTA
>DEKL01000074.1:0-18572 GCA_002353835.1 Alphaproteobacteria bacterium UBA2723 | reverse complement strand
CGAAGCGGGTGTTTTTTTGTAACCGGAAGAATAAAAGATAGGGATTTGAACCCACGGAGTGAGTGGTTGTTATGATTTTCTCTTTATAATCAGTTGCCAGAGGTAGGCGAAATTTAGGGTTATCAGTAAATCTAAAATAAACAGCATTGTGGCACAGAAATACGGATTCATGGTGGCGCCAAAGTTCCAACTTTTTAGGGCGGCTATCATAATCGGTTCGTGGAAGATATAAAGAAGCAGCATATTGGATGCGATAAATTTAGTCAGGCGGTTATCAGCTAAAAACGGAATTTTAGGACATATCCATGCGCTTAAACCGTAAAAGAAAATAATTAAGCCGATGGCGGCAATGGTGTTTAATCGGTAGTGAAAACAAATAAGTGAGAAGGTAAAAATTATTCCTATAAACAACGGCAGGCTTATTATTTTTTCTATGTGCGTGTTTTGAGCGAGGAAAAAGCCGAGGTAAAAGTATAAAATGTTGGTTAAAACTCTTTTTATGAGCATATCCGGCAAGTTCAAATCAGCACAGAAGATGTTACAGCTTAAAAAGATAATAAACAGCAGTATCGGAAATTTCTTTAACGGGGTTTTGATGATGGTGGTAAAAAGTAATGAGGTTAAAAATAATGAAATTAAAAACCACAAATAACCGCCGTTTTGTAAAGAAAGATAAAGTTTGGCGGTTAAATCCCACGGTTGTTGGAAAGGTTTGGTTAAAGCAATAGTCGGTAAAAAATAGAAAATTCCCGCCAAATAATATGGAATAACTAATCTTTTGAAACGCTTTTTGTTATATGCAAGCCAGTTTATGTTTTCTTTTGATGTTACATATAATAGGTAGCCGGAGATAAAGAAAAACAGCGGCATGTGAAACGTGTAGATAAAACTGTTTAAGCTATCAAGACTCGGAACAAAGTGCCAGTGATTATACCATCCGCCGATACATTATAATGATAAAGCGTGCCCTAAAACAACGCATAAAAACGCAAAAGCTTGCAATAAGGCTATGTGTGGCAGGTAGTGCTTTATTTCCATTGATACTATTCCTCTTTTTACCCTACATAGTGTAGCTCTTAAAGGTTAAAAGTTTGTTAGAAAGGCAAAGTCAAAATATTTTTAGTTAATATGTTAAAATAGATACTTGATTTTTGTTTTTCTCTTTATAATATTAACACAGTTTTTCAAGTTAGGGAGAAAATTTATGAAAAAATATGTAGAATACGTTGTTGTTATTGTTGTTGCGGCTTTGCTCGGTTGTGCAATTTGTTGTGGTTGTTGCAAGAAGGGTTCCAAGATTGCAGTTGTTGATGTTCAAAAGATTGTCAGCATGTCTCGTCCGGTTGCAGAATTGCGTCAGGATATGCAAGGTCAGATGAGCAACTTGCAAGCTTGGGTAAATGCTTCCAATGCTCAAATTGAAAAGGAAGGTTCTCAAGAGAAGAAAGATGCTTTGACAAAGCAATATCAAGAAGAGTTGATGAATAAACAACAAGCTATTCAAAAAGACTATGCTGAAAAGTTGCAAAAGCTTGATGCTGATTTGACAAAGATTATTGAGACAACAGCTAAAGAAGAAGGCTTAGGCATTACATTGGTTAAAGGTTCTGTTGCTGCCGGCGGTACAGATATTACCGATAAAGTTATTGCTAAGTTGTCTAAGTAATTTCAGCGATTTTTTAGAAACACTATCTGCCTATGCGCAGGTAGTGTTTTTTTGTGTACATTTTTATAAGCCACGGGTAAATCAAAGTAATAAACAGGCTGGTGGTTATCATAAATATGAATCCGCCCCAGGCAATGCCATAGCAGTCTTTCCACATTAAGGAAATCCGAATGGTTAGGAATAATAAAATGATACCGATTACGGCGCGCAGTGTCTTTTCTTTTATTGAACCTGTTGTCGTATCAAAGCAAATAAAGCGGTTTTCTACATACCAACCCCAAAATGCACCCAAGACAAAACCTAATTTCGGCAAAGCTTCTATTTTACTTTTGTTAATATCCATGAGCATTTTTCCGGTAGAATCGTAATCTATCGGGTAGCTTTTGACATAAGTGTAAACAGTAATGAGTATGCTGATGAGAGAAATGATAACGGTTAACACTAAATCCCGATTTTTACCGTCTTCGCACCAATTTAGTAATTTGTATATTATGATGAGTGTTATAAGGGAGGTTAATAAGCCGATAATGATATCTTGCGGGGTATGAACACCTAAATAATTTCTGGAAAAAGCGACCAGTAAACAAAGCAAAACAGCTAAAATCAGTATTTTTTTATGTTTTCTATACCAAAGACCAATAGCCCCCCAACAAGAAACGGCAAGAGTGGAATGACCGCTGGGAAAAGAATAGCCGCCGGCATGATGCAAGGCTTGTTCTACCGGTTTTATGCGGCTGTCTAACATCCACGGGCGATAAATGCAGGCAATATTTTTAAGCAAATGATTAACCATCAGACCGGTGGCACTGCTTAAGATAATTAAGACACCGAGTTTTTTATCTATGCACCAATAAATAAGGGAACAAGCCAGAACAGGGATAAAGTATTCACCGCATTTGGTTATTTCAAGAAAAAGCGGTGTGAAAAAATCGTCGGTAGCTGTTCTTAAATTTTGTAGCCACAATAGGTAGTTTAGTTGCAGTTCAAGAAACATATCGTCTCCAAATAAAAGTACTCGTGCAACTGTATGATAAGGGGGAAAAGTGAAAAAATGCTTAAGGCATAAAAAAACCGCTGCATGCAAACAGCGGTTAAAAGAAAGCGTTCTACAGATGCCAGCATCCCGACAGAGCTGCAACTTGGTTCTCTTACCTTTTAGGAATGGCGGCTTCCAAGCCAACCTATGTAAGGAGCCTTCTTTTCAGATTACTGATGAAGTGCTGAGAGACTTTCCCATACAACTTCCAAAGAAAGGTGTGTTCGTTTGCCACTACTGACACAAACACCCGCAGCACTCAAACCCCGATACCTTTTATGGAGCTGCCCGTTGCCGCCTTTATGGAGCAGGGGGATTCCACAGGAGTGGTGAACCCATTGACAGGTTTTCTTGTGGGCGGATGAAACATTCACTCAGGAATCTGTTCTATATGTATATATAAAGTAATTGTGTTCTGGTGGCACATATTAAATAAAAACGCTTAAAAGTCAAGATTTTTTTGAGGCATAAATTTCCGTTAAACTTTGGGATTCCGGTCTTTCATAAGAAAAATTTTGCTTCCAGCCGGGTGGGCAATTGGTTATACCATCCCCTTTATAATTTAGTATATCTATAATGCGGATAATTTCTGTCGGGTTGCGCCATATTTTATTATCATTTAAGCTTAAATGGCGGATTATGCGATTTTCATCTATGATGAAAGTGGCGCGGTGGGCAGTGCCGCGCGGGCTTAAAATATGATATGCGGCAGATATGGATTTATCTTCGTCAGCAACTAACGGGAAAGAAATATCTGAAATGCCGTCTTTATGTGGGGGCAGTTCTTTCCAAGTTAAGTGTGAATGAATGGTGTCAGTGGATATTGCCAAGATTTTTGCACCGCGGCGATTGAAGGCGTTAAGCTCCTTGTTAATCATCAAAAGTTCTGATGGACAAGTGAAGGTAAAATCCTCCGGATAAAAAAATAAAACGGCAATGTGTCCTTGTGTGTATCGGTAAAAATTAAGTCGTTCAACAATGGTGTTATTACTTAAAAGAGCAGGTGCAATAAAATCAGGCGCCTGTTTGCTGATGATGTTGATGGAAGCTTTAATTTTTTCGGTATATGGCGTGTCAAAGTTGCGTTCCATGTTGTTCGGATAATCACAACCGCAATTGTCATCATCAGAGCAGTCGCATTTGTTTTGATAATCATAGCCGTNNGTATGCTTGCTTGTCTGTTGTTTTTTTCATTTCTATTCTCCCAATAAAAAAAGCCGGATATTTTCCGACTTTTTCATATAGGCATTATTCGGCTCTTTTTTAGATATACGAAACTTCTAATATTTCAAATGTCTTTTTACCGCCCGGAGCCATATACTCAACCTCATCTCCGACTTCTTTGCCGATAAGCGCCTTAGCTAACGGAGAAGAAAGGGAAATCTTGTTGTTGTTAATATCAGCTTCATAATCACCGACAATTTGGTAGCTGTTTTCTTTATCGGTATCTACGTCAACAACGGAAACAGTGGCCCCGAAACGAATAATGTCACCCTTAATTTCGGTCGGGTCAATAATTTGGGCGCGGCTGACAACGGCTTCCAGTTCCTGAATGCGTCCTTCAATAAAGCTTTGTTTTTCTTTAGCGGCGGAATATTCGGCATTTTCAGACAAGTCACCATGAGAACGGGCTTCGGAAATGGCAGCAATAATATTCGGGCGCTCAACACCTTTTAAGTTTTTGAGTTCCTGTTCCAGCTGTAAAAAACCTTTTTTGGTCAGTGGAAATTTTTCCATTTTCTATTCTCCTAACAAAAAATTTATCCGCAATTAAAACGGGTAGGTTGTTGCTAAAAAGTTTGAAAAAAATTTGACTGCAACCAGCGTGGTACAGCCAACAAATTTATTTCCTATTTGAGGGGAAGTATAAGACGTCATTTTTTATAAATCAAGCAAAATTTTTTTTATAAGAGGGGAGGTGTAAAAGTGTTTTGTGCTGTTAATTAGTTAAATTTTAAACTATACAAGCGGGAGAAATGTAATAAACTTTTGGTGTTACTTTAATTTAGGAGAGAACTTATGAAAAAAAGTTTAGCAATGTGTGCTGTTGCGGCAGCTATTTGTTTCGGTACTCCTGCAGAAGCTATTGACTCTACCGGTGGTTGCGGTTTGGGTTCTATGGCTTGGCGCGGTCAATCCGGTATTATTCCGCAAGTTTTGGCTATGACAACCAATAACACTCTTTCTAATAATACTTTCGGTGTAACCTTCGGTACATCCGGTTGTGATCCTAACGGTCGTGTTACCGGCGGTACAGGCAAGATGGTTTTAGCTGTTATTGAAAACAATATGGAACAGTTTGCTATGGATGCTTCTGCTGGTCGTGGTGAAACAATTGATACAATTGCCGGTATTTTGAATGTTGACAGCAAAGAACTCGGTGCTAAAGCACAACAAAACTTTGCTTATCTGTTTACGGACGAAAATGTTGGTCCTGCAGACTTAACATTGAAAATGATGGAATTGGCTAACGCCTAATTTTGTTGTTTGATGGGGGTGCGGGTGACCGCGCCCTTTTTTTATGGTTTTTGATATGCGAAAAGTTTTATGGATTTTAATGTTTCTTCTGTTGCCGTTGTCTGCCATAGCGGCAGAGGGGGCTTATGCGCCGGAGTGGCTTAAACTTTTGCATTATCAAAAAAAAGGTACAGGGTATATCTCTCAGGTGGAAAAAGGGAATTTCTTTTTAACCGAAAATGGCGGGGAAAATCCTAAAGCCGAATATGATGAAGCGATAAAAGCTTTTAATGAAAAAGGAAATCTTAAAAAATGCGAATTTCCGGCAAGGTTTATGTTGCTTGCTAAACAGGGAAAAGTCAGCGGAAATCTTAATAATTGCAAAGATTATCAGCAGTATCTGAGTGATGTACAGCCTAAAGCCGTTACTCTTTTATTTACCGATGCATATATGAATAACCCGTCTTCCATGTTCGGGCATACCTTGTTTCGTATAGATACCAAGCGAAAAGGAACGCAGCTCTTGGCGCATGGCGCAAATTTCGGGGCGGATACCGGTGATGAACATGGTCCTTTGTATATATTAAAAGGATTATGGGGCGGTTATTACGGACATTTTGCTTTACACCCTTACTATGATGTCATTAACCTGTACAATAATATTGAAAACAGGGATATTTGGGAATATGAGCTCAATTTTTCGGATGAAGAATTGGCAATGTTTGTTGCGCATATGTGGGAAATGCAGGATGCGCATATTCGTTATTATTTTGCTTCCAAAAATTGCTCGTATGTGTTGCTTTTAATGTTAGAAGCGGTCAGAGCAGATGTAAATTTATCTGATGACTTCTCTTTTTATACCGTGCCGCTTGCCACATTAAAGGCGGTTAATAATGTTCCGGGGTTTGTGAGAGCGGTTAATTATCGCCCGAGCAGACAGTCTAAGCTTAAATATCGGGCAAAGCAGATGAGCGCCGAGCAAAGGCGTGTATTTAAGAATATAATCAAGAAAAATGAAGTGGATTTATCCTCCCTTGATGATGAGGAACGCGCTGATGTTTTGGAAACAGCTTATCAATATGTGCAATATCAATATGTGGCAAAAGATTTGGAATTGGCGGATTATCGCAAAAAAAGTTTTAAGCTGTTGATGGAAAGAAGTAAAATTGCCAATCAACACCAATATTTTGATGAGTTAAAAGAGGGAAAAAATCCGGTTTTGGCGCACGAGGCAAAACAGGCCGGTGTGCTGTTCGGTGTGAAAAACGGCGAGGCGTTTCAAGCCATTACCTTTAAGCCGGTTTATAATTCTCTGACCGAAGATAGTTACGGCTTGCTTAAGGGTGCGGAAATAAATATGATGTCTGCTGAATTCAGGCATTATGATAAGCAGAACAAATATGTGTTACATAACTTAGATGTGTTGCAGATTAAGTCTTTTTCCGGACAAGATATGATGTTTTCGCCATTGTCTTTTGAGATTAACGCAGGGTTTAAGCGGCTGTTTGATTCCAAGACCGAAGAAGAACATACGGCAGCGGTTACTTCGCTTGGTGGCGGGGTGAGTTATGCCTTAACCGATAATTTGTTGATTTACGGTATCGGTGAGCAAAGTTTGGCATATAGCGGCGGTATTCATCGGCAGTGGCTCGGTGCGATAGCTTTTAAGGCCGGTGTTTATTATAACCGCGATAAATGGCGGTTAAATGCCGAGGCTAAAGAAAGTTTTGCCACCAATTATCTCGGGCGCGGGCAGACATACAGTGTTGAGGGGGCTTACGGGCTGACAAGAAATGTTATGCTTTATACTTCGTGCCATCATTTTAACGGCAAATGGCATGATGATGAAGAGATTGTGTTCGGGGTGAAATTTAGTTTTTAGAAATTTTTTATTGCGAAATTTTGTTTTTAGGTTATGCTCTCTTTATGTGTTTTTTTAGGAATTTAAGATGAAAAAAGAGAGTTTTACAAGCCAGTGGGGTTTTATTTTGGCGGCGGCCGGTTCGGCTATCGGGCTTGGTAATGTCTGGCGTTTTCCTTATTTATGCGGTCAATACGGCGGTTTAAGCTTTATTTTGATGTATTTCTTGGTGATTTTGATGATATGTAATCCGTTGATGGTTGCAGAAATCTCTTTGGGACGTGCGTCAAAGAGTAATTTTATTGATGCCTATAAGGTTATCGGCGAAAAAGCAGGCTTGAAACATCTTAAAATCTGGTCGTTTTTCGGCGGTTGGGTGGCTCTTTTAGGGCTTTTAATGATAATATCCTTTTATTTTTTGGTTGCCGGTTGGGTTTTGTTTTATTTTTTGGAAACGATAAACGGACATTTGTTTATCCTCTCGGAAGACGGCTTTTCTCAGGAGTTTAGCGATTTAATCAAAAATTTCTCCATGCAATATGTTTGCGGCTGTTTCTTTTTGTTAGCGACGGCGGTAGTGGTGGTCGCCGGTGTTAAACAAGGGATAGAAAAGGTCGGTAAATACGCGATGCCGGTTTTGTTTTTGATTTTTATTTTGCTTTCCGTGCGCTCTTTAACTTTGCCGAATGCCGGGGGCGGTGTAAAGTTTTTAACAACGGTTGATACGCAATTTTTCGGGTTTACGGAAAACGGTTTTCAGCCCATGAAATTGTTTGATACCTTTGTCGCGGCTTTAGGACAGGCGTTTATTTCCCTTTCTTTGGGATTTGGGGTGTTATTGGTTTACGGTTCGTATCTTTCAAATAAGGAAAATCTGTTTCAAGCGGTACGACGGATAGAAATTTTTGATACTTTGGCGGCAGTATTGAGTGCGGTGATTATCTTGCCGGCAATTTTTGCAGTCGGCTTACCGCCGACATCCGGTCCGGGGTTGACTTTTATCAGTCTGCCGATGGTGTTTCAACAGCTTTCCGGCGGTTATTATTGGAGTATTGCGTTTTATTCTTTGCTGATTATTGCAACGCTTACTTCCACAATGTCGGTGTTTGAAGGGATGACAAACCTTTTTATGGATAAGCTCAAATTTACGCGTTTCGGAGCGGTTTGTTTGGTGCTTTTATTAAGCGGTATCGGTTTTACGGCGGTGACGGCATCTTTTTCCGGCGTGTGGGGGATTAAAATTTTAGGACGTGATATTTTCAGTTTGTTTGATTATCTTTCTTCCACTTATTCAATAGCGATTGTATCGTTAACAATGGCTTTGTTTGTGGGGTATGTTGCCATGAAGCCGATTATTCACAATATCCGAAAGAGTGCGGTGGTGACAAGCGGTTTTACGCGCTATTTCTTGTTTACGTTGCGGGTTTGTGCGCCGACAGGGCTGATATTGTTATTGGTCTTGGCGATTAAATCGGCTTTGGCTTAATAAAAATGCTTCCTACCGGGGGGTAGGAAACATTTTTTAAGGTGCAAAGAATTTTGCAAAAACTGTTAACACAATGATACTGGTTAAGATAACAATCCATGTTACACGTTCACGTTTTTCCTTGTCTATGTGAGGAAGATAGCATCGTATGAGAACATAAGCGGTAATAATGTAGATAATGACAATATCCCAAAATACATCAGGCGCTTTTGCCCAGGATGCTGTGAAATTCTTAATGCCGGTAAAGTGGCAACTGATTAACAGTAACAGTAGTCCCGTACAGGTGGGAAATTCTCTGAAAAAGCCAATAATAAATTTCTTCATATAATAGTTTTTTTTAAGTTTGACATAATGATGATTTGATGAAGGGTAAAATAGAGGGATAAGGTTAAAAAGTCAAGAAAATCAGTAACTTTAGACCTTGCAATTTAAAATCGGGTATGATACAAAAAATTAAGAGGCGGTTTAATGTGGGAGCAACCGCCTCTTAATCTTTTTTAATTGAAACTATTTTTGTTCATCAGGGTCTTTTAAGATATAACCTCTGCCCCAAACAGTTTCAATATAGTTCTTGCCGCCGGAAGCTTTTTCAAGTTTTTTACGGAGTTTACAAATAAACACGTCAATAATCTTTAATTCCGGCTCATCAATACCGCCATAAAGGTGGTTTAAGAATTGCTCTTTGTTTAAGGTTGAACCTTTACGCAAAGAAAGAAGTTCCATAATGCCGTATTCTTTACCGGTTAAGTGTAAATCTTTACCGGCAACGGAAACAGTCTGCGTATCAAGGTTAACTTCCACCAGACCGGTTTGAATGATGGAATTTGAATGCCCTTTAGAACGGCGGACAATGGCTTGAATACGAGCCAAAAGTTCTTCTTTGTTGAAAGGTTTTGTTAAATAGTCATCAGCACCATAGCCTAAGCCTTTAACCTTTTTGTCCGGCTCGTATAAGCCTGATAAGATGAGTACCGGGGTGGAAATTTTGGCACCTCTTAAGCTCTTCAATACTTCATAACCGTTCATGCCCGGCAAATTTAAGTCTAAGATGATGATGTCATAGTCATAAAGTTTGCCGCAGTCTAACCCGTCTTCTCCGTCGTCTGTGGTATCAACAACCATTCCTTCTTTTTTTAGAATTGTTTCAACGCTTTGGGAAACGGCGTAGTCGTCTTCAATTAGTAAAACTCTCATTTTTCCTCTCCGTTTTGTTTATTGTTATTTGTATAATAATACATAAATTTTATTTGTGAATCCCCGATATGGGGGTTGTTAATAATTATTAACAAAATTTAAATACTGTTTTAATATAATGGCTTAGATGCTGTTATGAAGTGAAAAATATTTTTTTAAGGAGGAAAAATGATAGATTTAGCGGAACTTTATTTCGGAAAGAAAGATTTTGAGCCGTTTGTTTCAGAAAAAACAATAGAATTTCATTACGGAAAGCACCACAGAGCTTATGTGGATAAGGTCAATGAGCTGATTATCGGCACAGAATTTCAAAATATGAGTTTGGAAGATATTATCCGCCATACCTATGATGTTAATGAACAGCAGGTTTTATACAATAATGCGGGGCAGGTTTATAACCATAATATTTATTGGCAGTCTTTCGGAATTTGGGATCGTTTGGATGATGCCACAAAGGCCGAGATTTTGGTTACATTCGGGGCAGATGAGGCTTTACGCGGGGCGCTTGTTGATAAGGCAATGGGTGTGTTCGGCAGCGGTTGGGTTTGGCTGGTTAAGAATAAGCAAAGCGGTTTTGAGATTATAACCACCAAAAACGGCGATACACCGTTGCCATTGGGTTTTGAACCGATTTTTAATATTGATGTTTGGGAACATGCTTACTATTTAGACTATCAAAATTTGCGCAAAAAATATTTGGAAAATTTCATTTCCGGTGTTCTTAAAATTTAGATTATTCTTGAAAAGGTTTAAAATATCGCCTATAACTCTCTTAACTGAATGTTTTGGGAGACTTGAGAAATGAAAAAATATGGCGTTTTGTTCGGTTTGTTGCTGTTGGCCGGTTGTGCCGATACGGCGCCACAGCCTAAGGCAACATATCCTTACGGGCTAACGGAACAAGAGTGGAATTCTCTTTCTATTCGTGACCAGACGAAATTGCGGCGTGATTTTTACTTTTATGAAAAAGGTTCAACGAACTATGTTAACCCGAAATTAGAGGTTGAAGGGAAAAAGGAACCGCATAATATTTATGAACAATAACAATAAGTTAATTTATTTTTGATAGGGCGGTTTTTATACCGTCTTTTTTTTAGTAAAAATTATGAATATTTTTTATTAAATTATCCTTTTGTTAAGAAAAGACAGATTAGAATCGGTACAAAGCAATTGTTTTTTATGGTCTTGTTAGATGAAATTTCGTACCGAAAAGTACATATCTGCCTTAGTTTTAGGTGCTTTTTGCATGGCAAACAGCGCTCATGCTTTTTATTACGGCGGTTTGTCTCCGGAAAACTTTAACAAGATGTATTATGTCGCCACTTTAGGAAAAGTCGGAATTTTAAGAGAGGCGGTTAATCGCGGTTTGAACATAGATTCGGTTAATCCGAACGGGGATACCGGTCTTTGTATTGCGGTTAAGAAAAATAACTATATCGCCTACAATACGTTCAGAATGGCCGGTGCAAATCCGCGGCACTCTTGTACGTATAAGATGTATAAAGAATATTCTCAATTTTTAGAATCAAACAGGACCGTTCATGCCGAGAAAATTGTCGGCAATGAGGAATCTCTTTATTACAACGAAAAAGATTACGGTTGGTGGCCGTGGGTTTTAGGTGCAGCACTTGTCGGTGGCGGTGCGTATGCCCTGTTTCATAAGAAAGGGGGCGGACATCATCATTCCGGCGGTAGTGATACGCCGATTATTCCGCCTTCTAAGGGTTATGGTTTGGCCGGCTATTTGGAAAATTATACAAAACTTGTTTCAACGGGGGATGTTGATAATAAATTAGCAATTAACGGTTATAATCCGGATAGCGCTAAGGTGGTTGATAAAATTAAATTTATCCCGAATATGTTGGATAATTACAAGTATTTGAAGGCTTATGCCAAAATCACAAACAATAAAACTTTTCATAATTTAGCCGGCGGCAGTATTAATTTGGGAGATGCGGCTATCGGATTGGCTTCATATGATTATACATCCAAAGCGCTTAATGACGGTAAAATCAATATTGAAGCAAAGAACGGTGCCATCGGGTTAGTGGCCAGCAACGGAGCGGTAGCGATTAACGGTTCTAAGGATGGGCCGTCAAGTGATGACCCGGGTGATGGCAGTATTCGTTTTATTTTTAAAGGAAATGAGGAAGGGGATGCCGTTATCGGTATGTATGGCGATACGCATTCTACTATCACCAATTACGGCAAAATAGTCGGTACGGCATCTCAGGCAGAACCGACAGCAAGCTCAACTTTGGGCAGTGTCGGGACAATGGCATCATATATCATTGAACTTCCGGATATAGATATACCATGGAACAGCGGCAATAGCGATAGCAGTACGGAAGATGCCACAGATGAAGGAGAAGAAACAGCCAATAATTCAGGTACTATGATCGGTATGTCATTGTTTGATTTTTATACCGGTACGGATTTCAGCAAATATACGGTTAAGGCCTTAAACTATGGAGATATTACATTACAGGCCGGTAATAATAATGCGGAAAATGTTTCCATCAGCCTTATCGGAATGGGAACATATTTGGATGATAAGTTCTTAAACGGAACGCATAATCCGTCATTTGCCGAACAGATGATTTTGGAAAACAACGGTAATATCAACCTTTCTTACCAAAAAACTTATAATCTTTCCTCCGAGGCGCTTAAACTCGGTGACGGCGGTTTAATCGGTATGCGGGCTGATGCTTCCACCGGTGCTTTGAACAAAGGTCTTATCAATATTGATATGCAGGCAACAACCATTGCTTCCGGTGATGATGTGGCAGCCGGCATGCTTTCCGTGCATGGCGCCGGTTTGGTTAACGGAACAGTCGGCTCTCCTTATGACGGCTCATCTTCAAATACCGGCGGAACAATTCGGATTTTAAATGAAGCAACATCCGGCGGTGTGTTCTACGGTATGTTGGCGGCAAAAGGCAGCGGTGCGCAGACCGGACTTTATAAGTGGAAAACGCCGTTCTTACATAACTACGGTTTGGTTGATATGCGCTCCAGTAATTCTTATGCCATGGCATCATTTGCCGGCGGTGAGATTGTCAATGACGGGGTTATTAACTTAGGTATTGAAAACGGACAATCATATTATACCAATGATAAAGGGTTATATGCGGCCGGCGGTGATGTGACCGAAGAAGTTTCTTTAATCAATAATGGGACAATTAACGTTAATTCGGAAGAGTCTGCGGCTATTTATAACGATTATTCCGGTTCGGTAACACAGACCAATACCGGTTATATTTATCTTTCCAACAAGGCGACAAATTCTAAAGCTTTCGGCGGTAATTTCTCTACGGCAACCAATGTCGGCGATATTTTTTATAAGGTCGGCAACAGTGCGGACTTTGTATTTCCCAGCGGTAAACAGGATGATATCGGTTTTAATGTAGAGACAAATCCGGTGGCTGCAGTTGTTGTTTCTTCCGGAGAAGACAGAACAACGAAGCAATATGTGGTTAATGATAAGACGGGTGTTATAACGTTGGGCGGTGTGCGTGATAAAGATGTGGATTACGGCGGTACATTCGGAACGGCAGTTATTGAAGTTGCCAAACAAGGTTCGGCTGATAATAAAGGGACCATAAATATTGCCAAATATGATGAAGATATTATGCAGTTTAATGCTGCAATGTGGCTTGATTCAACCTCAACGGCAGAAGCTTACACAAACAATTACGGGGTAATAAACGTAGATGCGGCAAATTCCATCGGTATGCGCAATGATTCCGAGAATAACGCCTCGGCAACAAATTTCGGGGATATTTATGTCAGAGGAAAATATGACTATGGTATGGCAACAACAAAGATTGGTGCTAATATTTTCAACGGCCGCTATGAACCAACCGAGGGAGAAACAAAAACAATAGAAGTTAGCGGGAAGGGGTCTATTGGTATGTATGTCGGAAATGGTAACGCATGGAATTACGGAATGATTAAGCTTTTGGGTGACCATACGACAGCTTTTCAGCTTGATGGAGAGAGTGCAACAGTTGTTGTGCCGGGCATTATTATGCGCGAATACAATTTAGAGGATGTTACCTATTTTTGGATGACAAATGGTGCAAGCAGAACGTTTCAAAGCCCTATTTATAAAAGTGTGGATGAACATGGCGAAGAGACATCTTATACGATTCCTTTTGATATTAATGGTTATACACTGGGTAAAGCAACAACAGATGTTAGCGGCGGTAAGGCATATCATGCCAGTTCGTCGGCGGCTAATGTAACCGGAAAAAAATCGCATTTATTTGTGGCAAAAGGAAAAGGTTCTGAAGTTTATAATCAGGGAACAATAAATGTTTTTGAAGGGGCGCGATCCATGACGGCTGAAGATGGTGCTTCTGCTTATAATGATTTCAAAGGTAATATGGTAATTACCGGTGATGAGAGTATAGGTATTTATGGTACAGATAAAGGAACGACAGTTGGTTCTAATCCCGGTTCTTATATGAATGTTGAAGGTGGAACAGGTATTTATGCTGAAGGCTTTTCTAAACTTACTAATAATGGTAATGTTAATGTTACTAAAGGTGTCGGTTTGTATATGTCTGATGGTACAAATACGGTTTACACAGAAGGAACAAACAGTGGTAATATAAATGCAACAGGCAGTGAAGCAACCGGTGCAAAAGTTGTTTATGGTGCGCAGTTTACAAATACAGGTAATATTACATCTTCATCAGGAGCCTACGGTGTTAAGAATGATTCTTTATCATTTGTTACCAATGGTACAGATGGCGTCATTACGGTAAATGCCGATAGTATTGGTATTTATAATGAAGCAAGTTATAAGAATGTTGTTAATCAGGGTAAAATGTATGTTACCGGGGAAAATGCGCATGGTATTGAAGGTGCCGGTACTAATTCCGGAAGTATAGAGGTCTCCGGTGGTGTAGGTGCGAATGGATATTTGGAAAATAATGGAAAAGTTATCGTTAATTCCGGTATAGGTGTGTTGGGTAGTATTAAAAATAGCGGTACAGTAGAAATTTTAGGTGGCGGTAATAATGTCGGTATAAAAGGAACCGGTACCAGTACCGGTAGTATCAGTGGCAATGGTATTGGTGTTGAAGTTGAAAACGGTTCATTTGTTAACAGCGGTAACATCAATATTGTAGATGGTACAGGCATACAGGTTGATGCCGGAGGAACCGGTGTTAATAGTAGCACAATTAATATAGGTAGCGGTTATGGTTTCTATGTTAAAAGTGCCGGCAGTGGTGAGAATAACGGTACGATTAATTTAACCGGTAGCGGTTATGGTGCTTATATTGAAAACGGTGGTAGTTTTACAAATAGGGGTGCTATAAATTATGATAGCGATAAAGGTGGTAACTGTTCAAATAGGAGCATAGACGGGACGTGTAATGATGCCAAAAAAGATACTCCTACAACATCAGCCGTCAGCTCGCCGGTTTATATTGAGGACGGAGCGGTATTTGTTAATGCCGGAGCTTTAAATATGGCCGGCTCTGCGCTTGATTTTGATGCCGGCGGCAGATATGTGCTTGCTTCAGGCGGCTCTTATCAAGCAGATAGTTTAAGTGGTGAAGTAACGGTAGCCTCTGATGTTGTCAAAGACGGTTTTGAAGATACATACACGGAAGAGAATGCCTTTGTCGGTGAGAATAACGGTATTAAAGTTTCTTCGGAGTCTTATCTGTTTGATGCAGGTGCTACCGATAAAGGAGATGCAACCGATGTTACATTAACACGCAAATCTTTTGAAGAGGTTGTTGAAGACAAAGAGTATGCAGAGTTCTTAGAGGCAAATTATCATGAGCATAATAATGAAAAAATGTACCAAGCATTGAAATCCGCAAACACGGCAAGTGCTTTTAATGCGCAGGCGGAAAGCGAGTCCGGTAAGAGATTTTATGCCAACATCGCAAGAGAAAATATGGCTGTTTTGCGGGGGTTAAACCGTCAGGAACAAACACGTGCTTTAGAAGACGGGGTTGACAACGTTTATATCAGCGGCAATTACTTTAGAACCGGCAAAGACGGTTATGGCTCTTTAAGTGACTATGAAGATGATGTTTACAGCATTTCTTTGGGTGGTGGTACAAGACTTAACCGTAATTGGAGTATCGGTGGCGGTATAACGGCGGCTTATGCGGATTCTTCTTATGATGATATTCATTCAGACCGCGATAACAAAGTCATTATGGCGTTTTTGCCGATACTGTACCAAAACAATAGATTTAAATTCTTAACTGAGCCGAGTATTGGTGTCGGCTATGGCTCTTATAAACGAAAAACACTTAATAACAGCTATGATGCGGATACTTTTGATATTTACTATGGTATGTATAACCATGCCGAATACAGTATTGATATGAAAGTCGCCGAACTTGTAGCCGAGGCGGAGCTTAATTTACAGGGTATTTCTTCAGATGATGCCAAAGAAAAGGGCGGCTTAAAGCTTAAAGGTGATGATACAACATCCTTAGAAACGGGTATCGGTTTGAAACTAAGAAAACGTATTGCTTTGGCTAAAGAAAGAGAATTGATGTTGGCGTTGGGAACAAAATATTACCACGAGCTTTTAGACCCGTATAAAGATTTGACAGTCGGTACATCTGCCGGTCAATATCATCTCAAAGGTTATGATGAAGATAAGAACCGTTTGAGAACGGCCGCCGAAGCCATGTATAAAGACGGCCGCTTCGCCCTTTCGGCTGAAATCGCCCATAACATGGAAAAAGAAGACAATGTTGAAGGCGGTTTGGGATTGAGATACAGTTTTTAATGTTGTAGATTATTTCTTGCTTAATTCATACAAAGCAATAGCGGCGGCGGTGGAAACGTTTAAGCTTTCCACGTTTGGCGATATCGGCAATTTAACCGACGAATCGCAATTTTCCTGCACCAAACGGCGCATGCCTTTGCCTTCTGAGCCCATAACAATGGCGGTCTTGCCGGATTTGTTTATTTTATCAATGGTGGTTTCGGCATAACCGTCCATGCCCATTACCCAAAAACCGGCATCTTTTAATTTTTCTATGGCGCGACTTAAATTAGTAACCCGTGCAACAGGAACAAACTCAATGGTGCCGGCAGAAGCTTTATCCATAGCGCCGGATTCTAAGGGCGAATTTTTGTCTTGCACAACAAGCCCCAAGGTTTCAAATGCGGCGCAGGAACGGATAATGGCACCGATGTTCTGTGGGTCTGTTACCTGGTCTAAAATTAAGATGTGGCAACGACTTTTATTTTCAGCTAAAGCGATTAAATCTTCAATATCGTAGGTTTCCAAGCGGTTGCAATATAGAGCAAATCCTTGGTGAACGGCATCTTTGGGCAAAATTTTTTCAAATTCTTTTTTATCAATAACGCTGAAATTGACGTTTAACGGCTCAACTTCATTTTTATTATCTGCGGTTATCAGTAATTTTTGGATTTGCCGTTTGGGATTTTTAAGCGCGCTTAATACAGCATGACGACCATAGATAATCAGTTGTTCCTTGTTATTGTTTTTTTCATTTTCATACGGTTTATGAAATTTTTTCATCAATAAAAACCTTTCTTATAATGCCGTTATGCTTTTTTAATAACTTTTCAGCTTCGGTTTTAGAACACTGTTTTTTACACATAACGCAGGCAGTTTTGACATTGTTACCTGCTTTTATACGATATTCTTCGGCTTTTGCAAGCGGAATTTCGCATATCTCGGCGATAATGCGATTACCGCGGTCAATCAATTTATTACAGGCAAGTTGCAGGTCTATCATATAATTTTTATATGTTTTGCCGATTTTTACCATTGCACCGGTTGAAAGCATATTTAAAACCATTTTTTGTGCTGTGCCGGATTTCATGCGAGAAGAGCCGGTTAAAGCTTCCGGACCGACACGGGTTAAAATGGTAATATCTGCATATTCTTTGAGTTTAGCCTCGGGATTTGAGGTTATGCCGATAGTCCTAGCACCTTTTTTGCGTGCTTCTTCTAAGACGGTTAAAACGTATTGCGGGTTGCCGGAAGCGGAAATGCCGACGACGACATCTTTTTTGCTCGGGTTAAATTCTTTGATATGCTTTAAGGCTTCATCTTTTTTATCTTCAGCACCTTCAACCGAGTGTCTTAAAGCATAATCTCCTCCGGCGATATAACCGGTTATCGTACCTTCAGGCGCGGAAAAAGTCGGCCAACATTCCGAAGCATCCAAAACCCCTAATCTGCCGCTGGTACCGGCGCCGAAATAAGCCAGCCTACCGCCTTTTAAGAAGGAATCGGTGATTATATCCACTGCTTTTGCTATTTCCGGTAATGCTTTCTCTACAGCTTTGGCAACTTTTTTATCTTCATCATTTATTTTTTTGACAAGGTCTGCGGTGGAAACTAAATCTATGTCGCGCGTGTTGGGGTTATTCTTTTCGGTTAAAATGTTTTTCATGGGAACATTCCTCTGATTTTATTTGATAAAAAGAAAATAGCGAAAAAACTTTAATAATTGATAAAAAACTTATTGACATTATGGGAAAAATAAGTTTTTATTCTGCTTGTCAGGTTGAAAGACAATGTTCTTTTTTCCTCTCGTGCGATTTTAGCGGAGGGGTGGCAGAGCGGTCAAATGCAACGGACTGTAAATCCGTCGACTTTCGTCTACGATGGTTCGAATCCATCCCCCTCCACCACTGATAAAGTCGCTTTAACGGGCATAGGTTTTTGTTTGAGTGTTTATTGGTTTGAGCGGGTGTAGCTCAATGGTAGAGCAGAAGCCTTCCAAGCTTATTACGAGGGTTCGATTCCCTTCACCCGCTCCAGATTTTCCCTTAAATAATTACTTAGCCATAACGCAATATTTTAGATTTTAAGGTATAGATTCATGGCAAAAGAGAAGTTTGAACG
>DEKL01000054.1:312-4776 GCA_002353835.1 Alphaproteobacteria bacterium UBA2723 | reverse complement strand
TGAAATGAATAAAAAAATAATAACACTTAGTAGATTATTTTTTACGCCGTCTTAGCAAATACAAAGGCGTTATTGTCAATTATGCCCCAGTTCCAATAAGAGTTAGCAATGAGTCTTATAATACCCTTATTTGCTTTTGTTACGTTATCTATCGTTATATCCAGCGTCCCCCATTGTGCTAATAACAGTTTTGTAAAATCACCATATATAATTGCATTGTCTTGTAAAGATGCGGTTTCTATTACCCTAAAGCCATTTATCATCCCATTATTATATATTGGGGTGTCTCCATTTTTCATTTTCTTTAGCGTCCTTGCTGCATTAGGGCTTACAATATATAAACCATTATTGATATTCTTTGTACTTGCGTCATACTCCAAGTTCACAATGTCATCATAATTTGTAATGTCTTGAGCGTTGTCGGCATCGTAGATGTCATTTAACATAGTGTTTTGCACCTTCTCAAATATACTATTGATTAAGTCCTCTTGGATTGCTTCACTAACATTTGTACTTGGATTTAATACCAAATCTCGTGAATAGTCAATGTAAGTTCCCAATCGTTTTGGTTTTAGGCTTATACTTTTTAGTTCCGTGTCACTCTCTTCTATGTCCTCATTCTCTACTATCCATTTGCTTTCCGTTCCATCCAAAATAGGGTAGGTAAAATTTGCTGATAACTCAGTAAGATATTTAATTCCAAGTTCCTCAATAAGATTTTTTGGTCTCTGCTGGGTCATTGGCTGATTTACTTGTTTCTCTGCGTTTCCATACGCTGAAACCATCCTTGTTTGAATTTGCCCAATGCTCACAATGTTTGCCCTTTTATTGATTTCATTGGATTTTGCAATTTCTTGTCTTGCTTCCTTGCTTAATTGCTCATTATTAATGATGGCATTAATTGTTTTTAAGATGTTCATATTTTTTCTATTTATTAATTTAATAATTATTCTGTAAGCGACTTTATAAAATCGTCTATTTCCTCATTGTCTGTGTTACTCAATCCCATTTCTTTGAGTAACTTTATTATAAGTCTTGCATTGTCTAACTTTGCCTTAACTGACGGGTTTAACCCAATAGTTTTTCCGTTATTGTTTAACGTCTTAATGCCATTTGTCAAAATGTCTTCTTTTGCCATTTTATAATCACTAATGGCGTTATCAAGTAAAGTTATTTGCAATGTGATGGAAGGTGTAATAATTACATTGTTACTTTGCAAGTGTTTAATTAATTTTTTGGAAATTGCATTGTCTAACTTCATAATGATTTTATTTGCTCTTTTAGTGCATATAATTTATATCTGACTTTTTTGTTATATTTTATTTTATCTTTTAAGGTTCTTTTCTTTAGTTCATTATTTCCTCTCTCCAAAATATATTTGTTTTGCTCTTGTGTTGTCTCATTTAACACTTTATATTCCTTCATTTGCTTTTACCTTGTTAACTATATTATTTGTAAACTTTCTAAACTCAATTTTTGCCTTTTGCACAAGTTCGTTTTTTAACTCTGTAAATTCTGCCATAAGATAAAACATCATTATTGCTTGGCAAAACAAGACGAGATAAATTGATATAATTATTATTGTGTGCATACGCTTTTCTTTTTGTAACTGGTTACGTTAATATAACTCATTATTTCATTTTCTTTTTCTTTTGCCTTGTTGTAAAAGTGTCTTATGGTTTGTAAGCGTCCATCCCTGAAGTAATCATTGTTTTCTACCCATCGACAAATGTTATAATACTTCTGCGTGCTTATTGCTTCATTAAATCCCTCTCTCTGTTTTCTTATGGCTAAGTAATAATCAAGTCCACTTGTGCCGAAATAATAGGCTAATTCAAGTCCAATTGCTCTACTTTCTTTGTGGTCATTCGTCAACGTCAAATGTGATTTTTTTATTTCTTCTATCATCTTATATAACCATTCTTTTTCTTGCTCATCCAATTGTGCTCGTTCAGTTCTCTCACAATTGGATTTATTATTATATTGTGATGGTGTTGTTTTATTTGCTTGTTGTGCTTGCTCATCTTTTAACATAAACGCCTGCGGTGTCTTGTTCCAGAACTCGTCCAAATCGTAACTGCAAAATCTTAGTCTTGTAATATCACAGCACGCTGTATCAGCGTTTATTCCCATTGTCTTTAAGTGTTTAACCATTGCCCAGAACTGTGCCGTATAATCATCTATATTTCCATTGCCGATATAAAAACCATATATTCCCTTGCCGCTTGCACTTAGTCCACAATATAATGTATATTTGTCTTTTATTAGTTTTTGCCAAATTTGCCCTAATAATAAATCGTTGTCTTTTTCGTCAATGTCAAATGATATTATATTATTATATTCTTCATTGCTTCTTAGTGTTCTATTATACCCACTCTTTGATGGCGTGAAACATTGTAACTTTAGTTTTAGTTCCCTTTTCTTTTCTTTCCATCCTTCTTGCTTCTCGTCGCAAATCTTTCTAAGTTCGTCTAACGTCTCTTTTTGGTCTTGCCCTAATTGTGTTGCTTCTTTTAGGCTCACCAATTTTGTTGCGACTTTCATATTACAATTTTTGAAAACTGCCACTTTGATGTTATCAATACCAAATGGCTGGATTTGCTCTTTATTTGCCTTCTGTTGCGTTTTCTCGTCTTCGGTGGGTAATTGTTCGCCTGCATCTTCAAAACGCTCTCTTGGGCTTAATTTACCCTTATTTTGATTTTGGCCTCTGGTTTCACTCTCAATTTGCTCTTTTACAATCTTTCTTGCTATTTTCTCGGAAAATGGGATGTCATTTATTATATCCTCGTCAACTTCACCATATTGTTTTGTAATAGGGTCAAACTGCAATAAGCATTTTGCACCTGTTAGACCTTGGTCAAAATTATTTCTTACCTTCAGCGTCTTAAACTCTGTTATCATATTTTCTGGGTCAACAATCTGCATTGTTAGGATAAAATCTGCTGTGGTGTAAAAATAAGTTGAGCCCATAATGCTATTTGCTTGTACTTCTTCATCTGCTTTTAACTTGCTTGGATGTGCCACGACACACATTAATAAATCCTCTTTTATTGCTATCTGCTGCAAGTTCGTCAATATCGCACCTATAGAATAAGTGTTAATATCTGATATATAGGCGTTTAGCCTCATAAATGGGTCTATAATGACCATCTGGATATTATACGTTTTATTTGCTTCTGCTATCGTATTATATATTTCCTCTAAACTTTTAATACTTGTTACATCGGCAATTATACAGTGTTCTATTACTTCATTTATATTTCCATATAGGTTTACCAAATCATTTACAAAACGTCCGTTTGCAGTCTCATAATTAAAGTATAGTGTTTTCCACTTATAATGTGCTGCCATTTGATGTGCATAATAATTTAAGAAAGTGCTTTTGCCCTGATTTGGTTTTGCCGTAATAACACATAGGTTTTTAGTGTCCATCCTTATTATATCGTCAAGTCCACTTATACCACATTTTAAGCCACAATGATTTGAGTTTTTGTAGTCCTCCAATTCTCTTTTAATTTGTTCTTTTGATAATAACATAATCTCGCTTTTTTAATCTATTATTTATTGGAATACTCCATTTGCTTCTTTATATATTCCTTATATACTTGTGCTCTTGTCTTTTGGTCTCCTTTGTTTTCTTCTATTTCTCTTTTTTTAGTTTGTGATGGTTGTGTATTTTTCTCTTGTTTGAGTGCATAGTCATTAAACCATCTTAGACTTTTATCTGTTAATGTTATTTGTGTTGTTGTTAAGTTTTTATACGTTGTTTGTTCGTAACTTAACCATCCCTCTTTTTCAAGTTTTGATAAATCATTATATATTGTTCTTGGGCTGCACTTAAACAATTTTGCTAATGTCGTTTGTTGCCATTTCTGCGTTTTTACTTTCTCAATTTCATTTGACTGGTTCAGGAGAAATGATAAAATCCCACATTGCCTAAAATCGCCTATTTCCTCCAATAGGTCTAAATCAATTTTAATGTATCTCATATTTNNNCTTGGTTTTTGCTTTATTTGTACTTTGGTTTTTCTTTTTCAAAGGGTGAGGGGGAAAAGCCAAAGTACATAATATAAACCCCTCACCCAACGAAATTATATTTTAATAAAATTATCGCTTTTCACTTTAAGATAGAAGGGGAATAGATATTATTAAAAAGCGAGATAAAAATAATAACCACTTGTAACGTGTTCCCCTTCTTATATAATGACCAATTTTTAGATTATTCTTTGTCTTGTTCTTTTGCCAAATACTCTTTCCAGACGCGCATACGCTTTTTTCCAATTTCGCTTAATTTGGCTCTCCTATTAATTTCTGTATCGCTGTTGGCGTTTTCGCTGTACCACTTAGAAATCGCTTCGCCAATTTTCTTTCTTTCCTCTTGCGTGAAGGTTCGTCCCTTCATTGCTTTACTTATCTTTTCTTTTGTTTCCTCGCTGTGCTTGCTACCTTTTACCATAAATC
>DEKL01000054.1:0-239 GCA_002353835.1 Alphaproteobacteria bacterium UBA2723 | reverse complement strand
AATTTTTTAATAATACTTGTTTTTTTTACGCTTTTATGATGCTTTTTGGTAAGCATCATAAATCATTATATGGTAATGTGATGGTTTGTGTGTTACTCTCTCTCTTTCTTCACCTAAAAGTCTTTTTTACTTAAACTCTCTCCACACACACTCAACCATAACAATTTATACATTATAGAAAATTGTTTTTATCTCAAAAGAAAAACAATTTTTTCTTATTCTATTATTTTATTATTATT
>DEKL01000079.1:3696-4724 GCA_002353835.1 Alphaproteobacteria bacterium UBA2723 | reverse complement strand
GTCACCAGCGATACTGTTCCCAGCTTGTCAGCCGAGGTCACGATAACCTGGGGTTGAGCCAGCGTTACGGTAACCTGTGCGGAGGTAAAACCTAAGACATTACGAATAGTGCCATCTGCTACACCTTCATTGTCATGCGTGGTGATAATCAAGCTATCAACCACGTTGACACCTTCGGCGACTTGGTAGTAGGCCGGCATCAACTCCATGGCTCCACTCTTAGAGGGATCAGAGGTGTGCGTGTAGGTCGCATTGAAATGCGGTACAATTCGCCACACGTTGCCGTCATTGTCCACAGGAGAAGAATCATACTTCCCATTGTAGTAGACATCGGTGATCTCGTAGTGGAATGTTGCGGCTGAATCTACTCCCCAAACATCAGTGCTGGTAGCTTTCTGACCGTCAGGTGTGAACCCGAACGTACGCGTAGTCTGTTCACCGACCTTGCCATCTTGACTGTATGTAACAGTCACGGGATTTGCGAGAGGCGTCACATCCGTAATTTTTCCAAGGACATCCTTCGGAACGGTAATGCGAAGCTGTTCCAAATCCAGGCGAATAGCCAGACGGAAATGGTCAGCAGAATTCGTAATCGTACCGATTGAGTAACCATCATAGTCATGAGTCTGAACGAGGTCAGTCTCAGCAGCAGACTTGGTTGTGATCTCCTGGTCTCTCTGACATGAAGAGAGAACCACACTCAGGATGACCACCATGAGGGCAGCCATCAGCTTAAATACTTTTGTCTTCATAACTTTTTTGTATTAAAAATTAAACTTAGATTTTCTTGAAAATATGTCGTTTTTAATGAATTAAAAAAATTTATGAAGTGTACCTAAAACCTTAATAAATATAGACATAAGGATACCAAACAGGTGCACAATAATGTTTTTTGTGCAGTCGGTATAGCATAAGTTTTTAAATGAATCAAGCTTTTTTTTAAATTTAGTCTATTTTTTTGTATAAATTAACGGGAGCGGTCGGCAAAACTTTTAATTTAGGCTTTTCAATCAGGTATTTCCAATGCA
>DEKL01000079.1:781-3678 GCA_002353835.1 Alphaproteobacteria bacterium UBA2723 | reverse complement strand
AATCTCTACTTTTGCTTTGGCACCGCCTAACCACCAGCCGACTTCCGAAAAACTGCTGCCATAGGCATAAATGGCATTTTTTGTTTGTCCAATGATGAACATATCGGCAACGGCATCAACCATGGAATGATAATCTTTGTGTGGTAATTCTATGATTCGGTTCGGATAACGCTTGTAAAACGGTGCGGCGACTTCTTTGGACATGGCTGAAAGGTAAAATATTGTGTCTTTCGGGTGTTTATCCATCAAAGCGAAAAATGTTTCTAACGGTTCATTGCCTTGAAACCAGTTTTGCCAATCCGGTGCATTGCGAATTTGAACGGCAACCGCATTTTTAGGTAAACGAACTTCGGCTATGCGCTTTTGTACGGCAGGGGAAGGCTTTATGGCGGTAAAATAGGGGCGGTATATGTTTATGATGTTTGGCGGGATATTTTGATAGGCGCCGTCAATAAACATGTGCTTACCGTTTTTAAAATCTGTTTTGGTTGCCAGTAGTGCGAAATTATCAATATACGGGTATAAGGGTTCGTCATAAGGAAAGTTTTTGATGAGGTACGGCGCATTATATTCCGTCATATTCCAATCGGTTTGAAATAAATCCGAAAAACGGGCGGTAACAGTGCCTTTAGCTTCCCAATATATATTGATGTGGTGCGGTTGGTAATATCTGATGTACGAGACCAGTTTTTTTAAGCGGTTACCGATACCGGAGCCTTCTGTCAAACGGATGTGAACAATGCCGTTGCGAGCGGTTGGGGTAAGGAGAGAAACATCCTCGGCACGAGCGGAAAAGCTTAAAAATATCGTGCAGATAATGTAAAATAATAATTGCCGCATTTTATTTGCCTTTCAGCTTAAAAAAGGAAAATCTGGCGGCACCGTAAATGCGCTCATCTACCAATTCCATGCCATCAGGCGGGGGCAAAAGCTCATCTTTGGCGGTTTCGGCAATAACAAGTGAGGTTTCTTGAATATAGCCTTGTGTCAATAGAGCTTGTAAGGTCGGCTCGGTTAGGTTTTTATTATAGGGGGCATCGGTAAATATCAACCCGAAAGGATGGCGTGCCTTGGGGAGCTTTCTGGCATCCGCTTTGATGAATTTTAAGTTTTTAAAACCGCAAAGAGCGGCGTTTTTTTCGGTTAAGGTTAAATCCAAATCAACAAAAGTAACGGATTTTGCCCCTCGGGAGGCGGCTTCCAAGCCGAAGGCACCGGTGCCGGAAAATATGTCTAAAACATCATAAGCGGCAAGCGGTTCGTCAAGCTTTGATGAAATAATGTTAAAGACGGATTCTCTTGCACGGTCTGCCGTCGGGCGAATGTGGTCGTCTTTCGGGGTTAAAAGCTTTTTGCCGCGTAATGTGCCGGAGATTATTCGCATATTTCAAAAATCTTTCCTAATTGTTCTTTTAAGACTTTTTGCGGCACTTCACGGACTTCGCCTTTTTTTAAGCTGCCTAACTGGAATGGCCCGTAGGATAATCTGATTAAACGGGCAACGGTTAAGCCGACAGAGGCCATCAATTTGCGGATTTCCCGATTTTTGCCTTCGGTTAATGAAACGGTCAGCCAGGTGTTGGAAACTTGTTTGGTATCTATGGTGATTTTGCAGGGCGCATAGGTGATACCGTCTATAACCGTGCCGTTTTCCAGCTCTTTTAATTTCTTTTCATTGACAAAGCCGTGGACTTTGACTTTATAGCGACGGCTCCAGCCGTTATCCGGCAATTCCAAAGCACGGGATAAAGCGCCGTCATTGGTTAACAGTAGCAGACCTTCGGAATTTAAATCCAGCCTGCCGACAGAGATAACGCGTGGCAAGCCTGCCGGTAAATGGGCAAATACCGTGTCGCGCTCTTTTTCATCTTTATGTGAGGTAATAAGCCCTGTCGGTTTATGATATAGCCAAAGGCGGGTGCGATCTTTCTTTTTAATCTTTTCGCCGTCAAAACGGACATCTTCGTCACCGTTAACCAAAAATGCCGGTGTTTCCACGGTTTCGCCGTTTACGGTGATACGTCCCTGAGTGATGTAGTTTTCTGCTTCGCGACGAGAACAAACACCGCTGCGGGCGAGAAATTTTGCTATTCTTTCAGACATTTTTCTTCTCAAAATATAATGGGGTTAGGTCCAATTATCCTGCTCTAATAAAATGCGGGCTTTTTGCGAAACGGCAAGATATTCGTTAACGACGGCATTGATATCCTTAACAATGGTCGGTTCAATATTCATAGCTTCGGCGACATCCAAGATATAATCAATTTCATTATCTGCCAAATCTGCATCCAGATTTGCCACCATACAGAGGTCTTTTATCAGCATTAAGCCTTTTTGACGGTCCGTTATCAGCCGGGCCTGTTTTAAAAGTGCTTCATGGTCTGCAGTTTTAATCATGGTAGAGATGCTTTCACTTTCAACATCATATTTTAAGGCCAGTTCTTTCAAATATAAAAGCTCTTCGCGGGTAACCTGCCTATCTGCGGCGACCAGACCGCATATAATCTTGACGAAAATAAATTTTTCGCCGGCAGATAGGGTGTTAATGAAATTTTTATCCGGATAAAACATGGCTTTTCTCCTCTTTTAGGGGATATGTTAGCAAAGGTGCCTTAAATGTAAAGAGTTTTTTGTTTCAGACGTCATTTTTTTGTTGCTTTCTTAAGATTTTGTTGTAAAAACGAGATATGTTTGTAATAAGGGGGATTTTATGCAGGGAGAACGCAGTTCGGTTTTTAAGTCTATTATCCTAAATCCGTTGGTGCTTATCGGGTTGATTTTGACCGGCTTTACGTTGGCATATTCTGAGGAAAGAGCCGCCTTTCAAGTTTTTTACAGCATTGAAACCTATCGTAATCTGATTATCGGGGTGACACTGTATGTCTTGCTGTTTGACA
>DEKL01000079.1:540-759 GCA_002353835.1 Alphaproteobacteria bacterium UBA2723 | reverse complement strand
TGCGGCTTGATATTGGGCAGACGTTGTTGACTATTTTAGAAAGTATGGTCATTGTTTTGCTGGTGTGGGCCGGTTCTTTATTTGCGGTGGTTACTTATCATGTCGGCGGGGAAAATTATCGTGATGTACTTCGGGCAAGATATGTTAAAGAGGGGTGGATAAAAGAAGAAAAAGCTCCGAAAAGTGTTGAGAAAGCTTTGCAGGGGATAGACCTTAAAG
>DEKL01000079.1:0-455 GCA_002353835.1 Alphaproteobacteria bacterium UBA2723 | reverse complement strand
TTTTAAAAAAAAATATTGATTTTTATCTCGCCCCTCCCTTTGAATTTTTGCTCATACACACTCCAAGCTAAAAAAATCGGCTTTAATGGGGATAAGTTTAAAATGGTCGTTTTAATTTTGGGCGGTTGATGTATATTCCCCTTAACTCTAGACTAATTTTATGAGGAATATACAATGTCTGACGAAGAAAATATTGATGTAACAAATGCGGTGGTTGAACTGCCAAAAGAAAATATCGCACCGACGATGATTGTTGAGGAAATGCGTCGCTCATACCTTGATTATGCCATGAGCGTTATCGTTTCTCGTGCGCTTCCTGATGTGCGTGACGGTTTGAAGCCGGTACATCGGCGTATTATTTATGCCGCTTATGAAAACGGCTATGATTATAACAAACCGTTTAAGAAATCGGCACGTATCGTCGGTGAGGTTATGGGTAAATATCACCCGCACGG
>DEKL01000102.1 GCA_002353835.1 Alphaproteobacteria bacterium UBA2723 | reverse complement strand
GCCCACCAATAAAAAGGCCACCTGTAAAGGTGGTTTTTTTATTGGTTTATGTGGCGGTTGGGATTTGAACTCCCGAGAAGGGAGTTTGACTACCAGCGCAAGGCAGGCGGAAGCATGCCGGTAAGCCAAAGGCTTATGCGCGCCAGTGCGACGAAGTCAATCCCTCAACGCCCACCAATAAAAAGGCCACCTGCAAAGGTGGTTTTTTTATTGGTTGTTTTTAAGACTTGCAATATATTTTTTATCAAATTACAATGCAGACACTATGAAGAAGATTAGTACAAAAGATAAAATTATTGAAGCGGCAATTCATGAATTTGCCATCAAAGGATATGAGCAGGCAACAACCCGAGATATTTTGGAACAGGCGGGTGCAAATGTGGCGGCTATTAACTACTATTTTAAAGGCAAACAGGGGCTCTACGTTGAAATTTTGCTCCATATTGTTGATATTGTGCGCGAACAGTTTAAAGATATCTATCCGCAATATCTACTATTAAAAGCGACGATGCCTAACCCTAAAAAAAGTCAGGAAATGCTGAAAATCTGCATCAGAAAATTTGTGGAGCTGATACGCTCGGATAAATTCTCGGTTGATTTAGGGATGATTTATATTCACGAATACACACAGGCTTCACCATACTTTGAGACACTTTCCAAAGGTTTGAATGATATCTATTTTCCGATAGCTACGAATTTGATAAGAGATGCCGGTGATGGCGCTTTTACCGAAAAAGAAGCAAACCTGCAAACGGTTATGTTGTTTTCGCAAATTTTCAGCGTTTTGACCAGAAAAGAAGTTATTTTAAAAACAATGGGATGGCAAGATTATACCAAAGAAGCCATCAATGAAATTTTATCCATAATTTATCGCAATGTTGGTGTAAAATAAATTTAAATGAATCCAAGCATTTAAACGCCGGAAAATCATTTTAAAACAAAAAATTAAAGCAAGCGCTTGATTTATTTTTTTTTGTATGTTAGAGAAAAGCCAATGGACTAACTTTTAAGGACTAATAATGAAAAAAATACTCTTAACAATTGCCGCTGTATTGGTTGCTTCTAATGCTTATGCCGGCGGTTTCCAACTTTCAGAATATTCTTTAACACAATTAGGTCGTGCGTTTGCCGGTTATGGTATTGTCGGAGATGACTACTCTATGATAGCCTATAACCCTGCCGGTATGTGCTTGAGAGATACCGGTGTGCAAACCGGTGTAACAATGGTTGCCTTAAACTCTAAAGTAGAAGGTAGAGTTAGTAATGGTACAAGCGGAAAAGTCGGCAAACTTCAAGACCACCCATTGGTACCGCACTTCTTCGGACAATACAAAGTTAATGAAAAACTGCGTGTTGGTGCCGGCGCATATACGCCTTACGCTTTTGCAACAAATTACAGCAAATATTGGTATGGTCGTTCCCACGCTATTAAGTCTGAAATTACGGCGATAGACTACGAGATAGCTGCCAGCTATGACTTAACACCGAAATTTAGTATTGGTGCCGGTATTATTGCCGAAACAGTCAGTGCTGAATTGACAAACGCAGTTGATGGTGTCGCAGCAGCCGGATACAACTCTAAGTCAAAAGTTGAAGGCGATTCTTATACCACAGCTTACAGTTTAGGTGCTATATATAAACTTGGTGAAGATACACGTTTCGGTTTATCTTATCACTCTCAAGCCGTACACCAAATTCGCGGTTCTCACCATGTTACATCACAAGTACCGTTACCCGGAGCGATAGGGACAGAAATATATAGCCATGCCGGAACAAAATTAACATTGCCGGAATATTATACCTTATCCGCATATCATAAAATTAACGACTTTGGTCTTTCAGCTTCTGTAAAGTGGACGAGATGGAGTAAGTTCAAAACATTGGATATCTGGTCCAGCTCTAACCCTTATGGTGTTAAGGCGAGTACGGGTGCAATTGATGAAGACTGGAAGGATACATGGATGTTCTCTTTAGGTACGGATTATTACTATGATGATAAGTGGACATTCCGTGCCGGTATATCCTTTGACCAAGCCGGTGTAACCAGTCCGAAACATCGTACTGCCCGCGTTCCGGATTCTGATAGATGGATTGTGGGTGTTGGTGCCAGCTATAAGATTAACGATCACATGCAAGTTGATGCCGGATACTCTCATGTTTTCATGAAAGCAGCTGAATCTCATAATGCATTACCGAATAATGGTAGCACATTGGATGCAAAATACAATTCCAGTATCAATATGGTCGGTTTTTCCTTCCAGTATAATTTCTAAAATAAGAAAGCCTGCGAACAACATACGTTCGCAGGCTTAATTTTTCAGAAGAAGTTTTACATTCCCAGAGCTTTCATTGCAGCACGTTCCGCATGAATGCGTGTTGTATCAAACACGGGCAACTTAACATCTTTTTGCTGAATAAGCATTCCGATTTCCGTACAGCCGAGAACGATACCTTCTGCACCGGCAGCTTGCAAGCGCTCAATAATTCTCAAAAATTTTTGCTTGGCGGCAGGAGAAACAACACCTTTGCAAAGTTCATTGAAAATAACGTCATTGACAATTTCAATATCTATTGCATCAGGAACGATTGTCTCAACACCAGCCTTAGCCAGCTTTTTCTTGTAGAAGTCTTGTGTCATGGTGTACTTCGTACCTAACAAACCCACCTTTTTAATGTGGTGGTAATTAAGCTCATTAGCCGTTACATCCGCAATATGCAAAAGCGGAATACTAAGATAGTTACACATCTGACGAGCAACTTTGTGCATGGTGTTTGTGCAGAGTACAATGAAATCTGCCCCGGCTTGTTGCAAAACACGAGCCGCACAACCAAGTGTATTACCGGCATCAACCCAGTTATCTTCCGATTGGTAATGCTCAATTTCAGCAAAATCTACACTGTAAAGAATAATCTTTGCAGAATGAAATCCCCCCAGCTCTTTGCTGATTGTTTCGTTGATAATCTGATAATACGGAACAGTGCTTTCCCAGCTCATGCCCCCAATCAGACCGATCGTTTTAATTGTTTTTTCCATAAAAATTAAGTTATAAATATATTACAATTGTAAAATTTGAAAAGTAAGATAAGAATAAATCTTAAATGAGTCAATAGTGTTTTTTAACATAAAATAAGGCAAAAATGTTCTATACCGATTACAATTCGCAGTTTGGAAGGTTATTATTGGCAAGTGACGGTAAAAATCTGACAGGGCTTTGGTTTGAAGGGCAAAAATATTATGCAGATACCTTATCAAACACCGCAATAAAGAAAGATGACTTACCAATATTTGCTCAAGTAAAGAACTGGCTTAATGCCTATTTTGCCGGTGAGCATATAACTATAACGAACATACCACTAATGCCTCAAGGGAGTAATTTCCGTCAAAAGGTATGGAAAATATTATGCGATATACCTTATGGTGAGGTTATAACCTATGGGGATATTGCAAAAAGGATAGGTGGTAGGATGTCCGCACAAGCAGTTGGCGGTGCCGTTAGTCATAATCCGATTTCAATTATAATTCCTTGTCATCGTGTAATCGGGGCAAAGGGAAAGTTAACCGGATATGCCGCCGGAATTTCTACTAAAGAAAAACTGCTCAAGCTTGAAGGGATTATTGCTCAATAAGAATTTTACCATCAATATCATTAAAGCTGTGCGGTTGAGGTTGGCTTTCTATACCGCCGAAAGGCATTTGCGCAACAAATTCCCAATTTTTCGGAACATTAAAAGCTGTCATCACGCAATCATCAACCAGCGGGTTGTAATGTTGCATGGAAGCACCGATATTTTTGTCTGACAAGGCGCTCCATATCATAAATTGCAAAATAGCATTACCTTGATGTGACCAATTTTTGAAATTATCGGCATAAAGCGGCATTTTCTTTTCAAGCTCTTTAACAATATTGCTATCATCAAAAAACAAGATAGTCCCATAGCCTTTAGCAAAAGAGGCAATACGTTTTTTTATGTCTTCGGTTTTATCCTTAGGCGCCGTTTTAAGCAATTTATCCTCAACCAAAGACCAAAAATAATGGTGTTTTTGATTGTAAAGCAACATCAAACGGGCACTTTGTGTATTAAAAGAACTCGGATACAGCTCCATACATTTTTTTATAAGAGCCTCAAGTTCACTGTTTTTCAGCGAGATTTTATCGTTAATGTCATAAAAGCTGTGACGTTTGGCAAAAAGTTCTAAAATACCTGTCATTTTACAAACCCTCCGAATAAAAAAGCCGGAAACTAAGTCCGGCTCAAATTACAAAATTGATGTAAGATTATCTTCTGTCACCCATGATTCTAAGCAATGCCATAAACATATTGATAAAATCAAGGTACAGAGATAAGGCACCGGAAATTGCAACACGGGAAGATAATTCCTCATGGTAACCGCCGGCGAAATATAAAGATTTTAATTTTTGCGTATCATAAGCGGTCAATCCGGCAAAGATAAACACTGTTAAATAAGAAAGTGCATAATCCAAACCGGTGCTCTTCAAAAAGATATTAACGATTGAGGCAATAATCAACCCGATAACACCCATAATTAAGAAACTGCCCCAAGCGGTCATATCCTTCTTGGTTGTATAACCGTAAATGCTTAAACCGCCGAAAGTTGCCGCTGTGATTAAGAAAACCCGCGCAATACTGGTACCGGTATAAGCCAAGAAAATCGGCGCCAAAGAAATTCCCATAACGGCGGAATAACCCCAAAACATAGCTTGTACTTGTTTCAAAGTACCTCTTTGTAACACCCAACCGAAAGAAAAAATCATAATCAGCGGAGCAAGTAATGCTAACCACCCGAGGGCAGAATAGCCGTGCGGTGTAAAAAATAACTTCAATATTGCCGTGTTGCTGACAACAAGCCAAGCCACAGCGGCTGTTGCAACAAGACCGCCGGCCATATAGTTATAAATTTTCAGCATATAATTGCGCAATCCCTCATCAACAATTTCGCTGTTGCTATAAGAGACGACTTTTTCATTTTCTAACATAACTAAGTTTCCCCTTCTTCAAAAATTAATCTAATGAGTAATATAGGGATAAGTATTGTAAAAATCAATATGAATTTTAGATTTGCAGACCTAATTCAAAGAAACACCTATAATAGCGGTAACGCCTAAAATAAGTGCAATCAGCTTTTGTGGGGTAAATTTATCCGTCTTAAACAAGACCGAGAGTAAGAAAATCATAAAAACACCCATCTGCCGAATAGCCATAATGATAGTTGGTGTGTCATTGATGTAGCTAAATGTTTCCAACACATAAAACAGAGCTTCTAAAACACCGACAACACTCGCTAAAAAATAAAATCCGTTATACCATTTTGGCGCAGATTTATCTTTTTTTGTCTTGTCATCACCTTTAAGCGAGAGCCATGCAAAATAAGGCAGAGCAAAAGCATAATATCCAAGATTGAGCGTAATCTCATTTGCCCCGAAATCTGCTGCCACTTTGATAATATACGGTGCGGTAAAATACATCAGCACCGTACCGATAGTAAGCACAATCCCAATAGGTTTAATGGTTTTAAATAAAGCGGATTGTTCTTTCATGGAATTTGTCATAAACAGCGCCACGGCAAACACAAACAAAGATAGCATAGTTATAAAATAGAGTGAAAGTGTCACATAACCTAAAATACAGTCGGCGATCAAGGTTAAGAACAGACCGCCACTTTCAACCAAGCTAATAAGCGCAATCGGCGTATATTTTAATGCTTTTAAGAAACAAATATAGCCAAGTAAAATCAATATACCGTGAAGTGCAACATAAGGAAGCGCGGCAAAAGTGCAGGTAATACCGGTAAATGCCCCGATAATCAGTTGCCCGATAAAAGCAATAAAGGTAAGCAAGAATACTGTTTTATGAATATTATAACGGCTGACAGCATAATCTAAAGTCGCATCAGAAACAGAATCAAAAACAGTCGCCATAACGGCACTAAAACGATAATTTAGCATTTAACAGTCCTTTTTCTTAAATGTTGTCTCTCGGCAAGAGCTTCGGATATTCCGGATGCGCCTTAAGATAACTTTCTAAAGTTTCGCCGCTCTCTAAAAACACCATTGGTTTACCGGTCGCTTGCCATTGCGGCAACCGTTTGTCATAATCCTCTTTAGAGCTGACACGATTAACATATTCTTCTGAATTTCCGCGGTTAATAAAACGCTGACGGTATTCATCTAAAGCATCACGCGTTGGGAGGAAAATTTCGTAATCAATACCGGCTTTATCTAAATTTGGCAAAGACTGCTCCGGATGACACCAAACGAGGATATAATCGTATTTACCGATGTTTTCTTGAATGGCGGCAACGTAATTATTCGGAAAATTCGGATTAAGCTCTTTCTTGGCAATACCTTGACCTTTAACTGCTTCAGCATCATAGTTTCCGTAATTTTCAATCAAATACTTATACGGCGTAGATTCCAAATCTAAAACGTTCTTATACTTTTTTGCCAGCGTTGTTTTGCCGACACCGCCGAAACCAGCAATAATAACAGTTTTCTGTTGTTGCATTTTGCACCTCTTTGTATGTCAATATAACTCAGCATTCTTAAATTTACTTTAAGAAAATGTTTGTAATATCAGACACAGATTGACAAGATAAAAATAGGGAAAGAGGTTATAAATGTTAAAGACACTTATAATTGCACTTCGTTTGATTTGGATTTCGGCGACAAACAAAGATACTAAAATTCGCTTGATTTTAAGTTATATGTTTGGTGTTGCTTTTGGCTTAATAACCTTTTTTACGCCGTTGGCTCTTTCAGAGATGATTAAACAAATTTCACAGCATAATATTGAAAAAACGCTGTTTTATTTTTATGCCATGGTAATATTAGCGGTGGCTTTGATTGTTTTTCGCTATGTTTGGCGATTTAGTTGCGAGCAAATTTCGCGCATTTTACCGATTAACCTGCGGCAGATTTATTACGGCAAAATTTTCAATAAACCGTACGAATGGCATCTGCAAAACAGCGTTGGCTATTTTGCAACGGCTTTAACCAATGTATGTAAGGCGTTGGAAGATTGGCTCTGGGAGATACCGTTCCATTACATCGGCATTTTTATCGTTACTTTTTGTTTTCTGATTTACACATGGTTGTTATCGGTTTATCTGTTTCTGTATTTTGCGGTTTCTTTGGTGCTGATGTTCTTAATTATCCGCTTTTTATACAGCCGCCGAATTAAATATATCGAAAAATACAATCGAAGTTTTGTAGCTTATGGCAAAACCTTTATTGACTTTTTATACAATGTCCGTTCAGTCAAAAAGATGAATTTGTTAGGATTTGTAAATAAAAAACTCGATGATAAAGGCGAAAAAGTTTTTAGTTCATGCATTAAAACCATGCACTACAATGCCTATCAATACGGCTTTATTGAAACATTTATCAATGTGTTGTTTTTATTGCCGATTGGGTATTATGTGTATCAGTTTATCAAAACCGGACAAGGCGTTGAAGTGATTGTGATGATTGCCGCCATTCAAAGCAAAATCGCCGAGCTTGGCTTGCAACTTATGGCGTTAATGACAGAACTGGCTCGTGCCGGTCTGGATTGTCGAATTTTAGCCGAGCATTTAGGTAAAGACGAACCTAAAATTACTTCTCGGAAAAACCTCAAAAAATGGCACGAAATCAAATTTGCCGACACTTATTTTGAATATGTTAAAGATGGAAGCCTGTTTTCGCATAAGGTGGCTGATTTTACCATTCATCAAGGCGACCATATCGCCGTTACCGGTAAATCGGGCGAAGGTAAAACTACGTTCTTAAATCTCTTTACCAATCAATTTGCGGTGACAAAAGGTAAAATTACAGTTGATAATGTTGATTATAAAGACTTGCCGACAGCTTTTTTTGACGACCATATAACCTATATTTCGCAGGATGTTGAATTGTTTGATATGACCTTATACGATAATATCGTCATGGGAAAACGTGTACCGGCAGAAAAATTGCAAAAAGTGATAGACGGCTGTTGCTTAAATGAGCTTGTAGCACGTATGAACGGCAATCTCAATACGGATATCGGCGAAAAAGGCGTAAAAGTTTCAGCCGGTGAAAAACAGCGCATTGCTTTGGCTCGCGGACTTTTGCTCGATAGGGATATTTTAGTCTTGGATGAGATAACCGCTAATTTAGATCCGACAACAACACAAAGTATTTGGAATTATATCTTTACGGCTTATGGTGATAAAACCATCATCGCCGTTTCACACGAAAAGAACTTATTGAACCATGTTACCCGTCGTTTAGAATTCAAAAAAGGGGTCGGAAAGGAAAGTAACTCAAAATGATAACAAAACTTATCTGTCATGTTACCTTCCTCTCTTAAAATCGCTGTAATCAGGCATATTGTGCTAATAAATCTTTCCAAACCTCTGGCGCATCAACTTCCTCAAAATAGGTTTTCAAAAAATTGAAAATGGTTTGATGTCTTTTTTCAATAAACCGTCGCCCAGGCTCGGTTAAAGCCAAGTCACGCAAGCGAAACAATTTATCAAAAAAGTGATTTACAATCGGGCAAAACTTTATTTGCTTATATTTTTCGGCATCCATTTCTGTCGGCAAAAAGTCCGGATCAAAAAACGGTTCTTTTCCGCCCGAACGGTGGGCGCGGTATTCAATACAACGAATAACGCCTATTAAACCGGAGGCATCGGCCATATCCGCATCAGAAACAATTTTTCCCTCAATACAATCCGGCACAATTCCGCTCAAACGCTTACTGTAGCCGATTGTTTTAACAATTTTGAGACAGTTATCGATAAAATCGGCATCAAATCCCGAATTGGCTAAAATGCGGCGGGTGTTTGTTAATAAACGCGCAGATTCTTCTCCGAATATTTTATAATCATCACAATCGTGCAACAAAGCGGCGGCGGCAACCAAATCGCGATTGGCTTGAGGAAGCTCATCACAAAAATTCATGGCATTTTCATAAACGCGAAAGACATGTTTATCATCGTGGCCGCTAGAATCATTGCTCAGTAATTCAGAAACAGCTTGTTTTATATATTCAATACCGGTCATATAAAAATCTCCTTTGCGAGTTATTTTTGCAATCATAAGCATTTAAAACCTGATTTTCAATAAAAAACGCGCTGTCATCGTTTAATCCGTATGCCGATTTTTTTGAATTGATTTAAATAAATC
>DEKL01000138.1:2190-3649 GCA_002353835.1 Alphaproteobacteria bacterium UBA2723 | reverse complement strand
CGACACAGCTTTCTTTGATTTCCTTAGCCAACTTCTTACCCAACGGCTCACCGGTTACCTTTAAGACATAGCACATAATCAAATCCATATCGGCATGGGAAGTTTTCATATAATCGCCTTTAACGAAGGATATATTTTTTAACCCGGCCATGTGTGCTTTAACTTTCCCCATGGTTAACGGAACGATATCCCATTCCAAGCCGATAAACCGGTGATTAGGAAATTCTTTTGCTAGCGGCAACAATAATGCACCGCTGCCACAGCCTAAATCTGTTACGTTGAGAGGTTTCTTAGACTTCTTTAAGACTGCTCTTGCCTCTTCTAGGATATCTTCCTTAATTTTACCATAGCTGGAAACAAACGGTCCGTATTTACCGCAACCGCAACGAATAAAGGAATATGCCTGATAAATCAGGTATATTGCGGCGGCAAAGCCGAAAACCAAAGCTATAAAAACAAGTAATCCGTTACAACACATCATTATTCTCCTAATCATAAAAATGATTGCTAAAATTGCAATTTGTGATACATATAACTTAAATTGTTTAAGATTTTATTTAAGGGGTTTTATATGCGCGACAGTTATAAAAAGATTGTATTTTTAACCGGTGCGGGTATTTCTGCCGAATCCGGATTGGCAACGTTTCGCAGTGAAAACGGTTTGTGGAATAATCACCGCGTGGAAGATGTGGCAACGATTGAGGCATATTACAAAAATCCGGACTATGTGCATGATTTTTACAACGAAATGAAGCCGGAATTATGGAACGCTAAACCTAATAAAGCTCATTTAGCCATTACCAAGCTGCAAAAAGAGTACCCCGCAGATGTCCATATCATCACACAAAATGTTGATACCTTGCATGAAAAAGCCAAGAGTAAAAACATTTATCATATCCACGGGCAAATTAACCAGGCGGTTTGTATGAATTGTGGGCAAGTGCTGGAAACATGGGGAGATGTTACTTCAGAAACTGTCTGTAAAAACTGTCAGGTTATGGGAATGATGAAGCCGAATATCGTGTTTTTCGGGGAAAACCTTTTATATATGGATAAGGTTGAGGAATTGCTGAGATCGTGTGACTTATTTGTTTCGGTGGGAACGTCCAGGGTGGTCTTTCCGGCGGCAAGTTTTGTGCAAACTGCAAAATATTACGGGGCTGATACGATAGAATTTAATTTGGAAGCAACGTCAAATAACTTTTATTTTGATAAACACGTTATGGGTAAAGCCGGCGAAACCTTGCCTAAATTTGTTGATGGGTTGCTTTCTAAGGTTAGCGACAGTTGATTTTTAACAGATTTTGCAAATAATCAGGGCTAAAAATCTGGACAGGGGCTTTTTCTATCAACTTTAACTTATCACAGGCATCAGCTTGGTTAAAGATTTCAGGATTTTTTGGGGTAAAAAACTTTGATATGTAATCTCTTATCGGCTGATTTTGGTCTTCATAAGTGG
>DEKL01000138.1:663-2179 GCA_002353835.1 Alphaproteobacteria bacterium UBA2723 | reverse complement strand
GCTATCACCGTGGCGCATTAACACATCTTCCGATATTGCCGCAAATTTTGCGCCGGAAAATAACATTTGCACCCAAAATTTCCAGTCTTCCGAGGCCTTGAGCGTGGTGTCATAGCTGATATTATATTGTTGGGCATGAGATTTCCGATACATCACATTGGAATTACCGAAATTATTGTATTGAATAAGTCCGGCGGCAATATCATCATGATTAAACGGAATCCGCGGTAAACCGACAATTTGTCCGGCAACAGCACTTATTTCGGGATTTTTTTCTAAAAATTCTACTTGCAAGCGCATTCTTTTCGGTAAAGACTCGTCATCATCATCCATAATCATAATATATTTACCGCGTGCTAATGATGTTACCCGGTTACGCGAATAGGCTATGCCTCTGTTTTTATCATTTTCATAATATTTAATACGCGAATCGCCTTTGGCATATTTGTTGATGACATCTCGCGTATTATCCGGTGAACCGTCATTTAAGATGATAAATTCATAATCATCAAATGTCTGTGCCAAAATGCTCTCTATGGCTTTCGGTGCAATATCGGCTCTTTTATAGGTTAACATAACAACGGATACCAAAGGGGTTTTAACCCTCTGATATCCGATATAACCTAAAATAGCAATAACAGCCAGCAAAATGACTGCATAGACGCTTTTTTTCATATTTTATTGTGCAATAATGCGTGACGGGTTGCCGTACAATACCAAGCAACGCTGACCAACCATTAACGGTTGAGAAGCACCTTGGGTAATGCTGATGGCCTGTCCGTTATCTAACTTAACAATATACTCATAACCGGTTTGTGAGCTTAAACCTTGTTGTGCGGCACCGCCGACCAAACCACCGATTAAAGCACCGCCGATAGCACCTAATGCGTGTGAGCTTCTGCCGTGACCAATGGTAGAACCGGCTACACCACCGGCTACACCACCGAGTAATGTTCCGGCTGAATTATCACCATTATCTACTTTAACCTGGCGTACGCTTAGAACCGTACATTGAGCAACGGTAGAAACTTTACCGGTTGCACTGGTAGAATAGTGATCAGAGTTAATGTTATCGGCACAGCCTGCCAATAATACTGCGGCACAAACGGCACTTAATAACTTTTTAGACATCCTTTATCTCCTTACATTGTTATTGCGTAATAATTTAATTTATATTTTTTTATTGTCAACATCTCTCTTTTTTCGCGCAAAAATGATTTTTTATGAAATTTGCTGTTGACACGATTAGACAAATGTGATATTTTTATGTCAATTCATTATAATTTTCTGCGTGTATAATTAGGCTTTTTTCTTTGGGAAATATCCAGCTAGTTTGCACGCTATGTCTAACCCTCCTAAAATTTAAAAGTTATGGAGAAAAATGTAGCCCAGCTTATTGAACAGCTGGAAAACCAAGTTAAAAATGGTCAGAAGCTCCCCGACTTGTCGGCGCTTCTAAGTGTGGAACAGATTGATTACGACATGGTGGACGCCCTCTTAGTCATTCAGCCGGAGC
>DEKL01000138.1:381-644 GCA_002353835.1 Alphaproteobacteria bacterium UBA2723 | reverse complement strand
ACGGAGCAAATCAAAAAAATTGACAGCTACTACTCGCCGAAGACGTCAATATTGGCGTATTCAGTACCGGCATCCCTTGACAAGGAACTACAAAAGGGCGAAATCAGAGCAATCTGTATCATCGCCTACTGTCTGCCACAAAACAAATTTGAGCAAGTGTGCTCAAAATTTTGGAGTAAGGGCAAGCGCCGTATGCTTCGCCGCTCTTACGAGCGCTTCCAAGAGGCAAAGGCTCGTGTAGCCGCTGCGTGAGATGCCCCTCA
>DEKL01000138.1:0-333 GCA_002353835.1 Alphaproteobacteria bacterium UBA2723 | reverse complement strand
CCCCTCAAAAAAAATTAGTCCCTGCCGCAAGGCGGGGATTTTTTTATGCTTTTAAGATACTTTTTTATGTCCACCATAGCCGGTGCCAATTTTGCGCCCTAACAGCTGAATTTTCATGCCGATACAACTGCGACAATGTGCCGGTGTGTCATTCACACAAATCTTTCCGGGATATAATTCATAAAGCTTTCTGTATTCGCCCTCGGTAACATTGGGCATAACCACGTTTGCACCGGCTTTTAAAGCCATTATCCGCCCCTCGGGGTGCAAACTCTCCATGGCAGTTGTTGCCGGAATATTGATATCAGGCAACATCAAACGCATAATTGCCAT
>DEKL01000023.1:15288-16526 GCA_002353835.1 Alphaproteobacteria bacterium UBA2723 | reverse complement strand
GAGCAAGAGGATTTTTCGGTTATTGTATCACCTACCTTAAATCGGTTTATTGTATCTTCTAAAAAAGATGTTATTGTATCAGAATTTGTCGGCGATATATTAACGATTATTCGTGCATTTTGCCATATTTACATTGATCCGTTTTTATGTGGTTCAGATAAAAGACAGGAAATTTTGCAACCATGTGCCGATAAAATTTTATCCTTTTCAAAATGGGCAATGAGGCAACAAGGGTATGATGATTGGCGGGTTTTGCTAAACGAATATATTGTGCGCGCGGTAGCAAATGTTTATATGCAGGAGAACAATTTTACAAAACAAGATATCAGAGGTGATATTATGGATAATATCGGGCGCGGATTTTATCTGATGCCTGAATTGGTTGGTTATCTGAATAAGTATCGGTATTGTCGGGATAAATTCAAGACCTTTGGTGAATTTTATTTTGAGTTGGCAAAATTCTTTTCATCTCATATTGAAAAAGAAATTAAAAGGGTTGATGATATTGTAAGTGTTATTTTGGAGGTTTAAATGGTGAAGGATGTCAAAATTTCTATTGCTGAAGAAAAAGATATAGAGGATATTGTCAACATATCTCATCAGGTTGCAGAAATGCATGATACGGCATTACCGGACTATTTTAAGCCGATATCTAAAGACGAAGAAAAAGATAATATTATTGAATTGTTTAAGGACGAGCGTATAACAGTTTTTAAGGCTGTCTGTGATGAAAAAATTTGCGGATTTTTGTTTTTAGAGATGATACATCGGGCAAGCAAGGGGCTACAATTTTCCAAGTTGGGTTGTATGCTTAATCTCGGTGTAGATGAAAAGTATCGCGGTCAGGGAATCGGTACAGCTTTATTAAAATTTACCGAGCAATATGTGCTTGAGCAGGGTGGTGAAGCTTTGGATTTGAGTGTATTTAATTTTAATCAAAAAGCGATAAAGCTTTACGAGCGTTTAGGGTATAAGGTTATTGATGTTTCTATGCGAAAGGTTTTAAGATAAATTATATCTTTTCAAAGTTGACGCGGGGATCAACCCAAGAATAGGTTAAATCGCTTATCAGTTTCAGCACTAAACCTAACAGGGCGAAGATGTATAGTGTGCCAAAGACAACAGGATAATCTCTGGTCATGATGGCTTCGTAGCCTAATAGTCCCATACCGTTTAAGCTAAAGATAATTTCTATAAACAAAGAGCCGGTAAAGAGAATTTTCATCAATAATCCGGGG
>DEKL01000023.1:0-15251 GCA_002353835.1 Alphaproteobacteria bacterium UBA2723 | reverse complement strand
CCGGGGAGACCGGCAATGATTATCATCATGGCATTTCTAAAAACGTGATGGTATAAAATGCGTTTCTCCGATAAACCTTTGGCACGGGCGGTTAAAACATATTGTTTGCTTAATTCATCCATAAAAGAATTTTTGGTTAACATGGTTAAAGAGGCAATACCGCCGATAACAATACAGGTTACAGGCAGGGTAATATGCCAGAAATAGTCGGCTATTTTGTGCCATAAAGAAAAGGTTTCCCAACCGTCTGATGTGAGCCCTTTTAGGGGGAATATTTGTAAATACGTACCACCGGCAAACAATACGATTAAAAGCACGGCAATTAAAAATACCGGAATCGCTGAGCCGATAAAAATAATAGTTGATGTTGCAATATCGTATTCTTCTCCGTCACGTCGTGCTTTTTTAATGCCTAAAGGAATTGCTATCAGGTAGATAATAAGGGTTGACCATAGACCTAAAGAAATGGAAACCGGTAAGCGTTCTTTAATCAGCTCTAATACGGTTTTGTCTTTATAGTAACTTTTGCCGAAGTCAAAAGAAAGATAGTCTTTTATCATCTTAATAAAACGTTCGTGGACAGGCTTATCAAAACCGAACTGCTTTTCCAACTCTTTGACCAAATCTTCCGGCACACCTTTTGAGCCTTTATATTTTTCGGCATTTACATTCGGCGCGCCTGCATTGATATTACCGGTTGCGGTGGTGTCTATGCCTTTGTATTGAGCTAACATATATTCAACAGGTCCGCCGGGGGCAAGTTGGATAACGGCAAAATTTATTAACAATATGCCAAATAGCGTAACAGGGATGAGCAGTAGTCTTTTGATGATATAATTGCGCATGGTTTTAATCTTTCATCCACCAAGTAAAAATATTAACACCGGTATCTAAATTGTTTTTGGGAAAGGAAAATTTATCCCAATAAGCAATTCTGTCCGTATCTGTGTACCAATTAAAAATAACGTAGTGGTTAAACAGTAAAACTCGGTCAAGAGCTTTGACATAAGCTGAATAAAGCTCGTTTTCTTCCGTTTCTATGATTTTTTGTATCAGTTCATCTACCACAGGGTTTTTAATGCCGATAATGTTATTGCTGCCGTCTATGTCAGCCGAGAGACTTCCCCAAAGATCACGTTGCTCAGAGCCGGGCATTGATGTTCCGTTAAAACCGGCGACAACCATATCAAAATCAAATTTATCCAGCTTATTTTTGTAAGTGTTCACTTCTAAGATTCGCGTGGATGCTTTTATGCCGATTTTTCTTAAATTTTCAATAAACGGGAGTAAAACGCGGGTAAAGGTGTTGCCGTTTGCGGCGTTGATAACAATTTCCAGTTCCAGCGGTTCTCCGGTTTTTTTATTGCACATTTGTTCGTTTACAAAGTCATATCCGGCTTCGTTTAGGAGTTTTACGGCTAATTTTAAGTTTTCTCTGTCGGAAAGCTTGTCATTACGGAAAATTTCTTCTATCGGTGTTATCAATATTTCATCCGGGATTTTATTTTTTAATTCGGAAAGAACGACTAATTCCAAATCTTCCGGTTTACCATGGGCGGCAAAGCGTGTATTGGCAAAAAAGCTGTATAAACGTTTATATTGGTTGTAAAACAGGTTTTTATTTGCCCATGGAAAATTAAAAGCAAAGCTGATGGCTTGACGGACTTTGGCATTTTTGAATTTTTCTTTACGGGTGTTAAAGGCAAAAAATTGTTCGGCTGCCGGGCGGTTATGTTCCACAGCTTGTTTTTTTATTTTACCCTGTCTTATGAGGTCATTATTGTAGCCGGTTGCCCATGATTTTGCGATATATTCGGTACGAACATCAATGTTTCCGGCAAATAAGGCTTGTAAAGTTACAGTTGTATCTTGGTAATAATCATATTTAACTTCGTCAAAGTTGTAGTAACCTTTGCGAGTTGGCAGGTCTTTTGCCCAGTAATTCGGATTGCGCGCAAGTGTTATGTATCTGCCGGCTTCAAAATCTTTGACAATGTACGGGCCGCTTCCTAACGGTGGAATAAGACTCGGTTTGTCATATTCTTTGTTTTTGAAATCTTTGGCAGAAAAGATTTTTAGAGATGTTAAGATAAGGGGCAATTCACGATTTTTAGTGTTGGGCTTAAAGTAAAAACGAACATGGTGTTCAGATATTTTTTTTACCTTATCAACGTCACTGTAATAGAATTTATATATCGGTGAGCCTTTTGTTATCAGCGAATTAAAGCTAAAGATGACATCATCTGCCGTGACAGGAGTGTTGTTACTGAAACGTGCTTTAGGGTTAATAAAAAAGCCGATAAAACTTTTATCTTCCGGTATTTCAAATTTTTCGGCAATTAAAGGATAAGCTGTTTCGGTATCATCAGCCGGAGAAAAACCAAGACTATCCAAAGTTAATGAAACAACTTCAGGTGAAGCTGTGCCTTTGAAAATGTAAGGGTTAAAGTTATCAAAAGTTCCGTATGCCGGTAGTGTTATGCGCCCTTTTTTGGGGGCGTTAGGGTTAACGTACTCCAAATGAGTAAATTTTTCTGTATATTTTGGGGTGTCGCCAACGGATATGTAATTTTTTATTTCAATATTCGGAGATGCTGATGCTTCAGAAGAAAATACAACTATTGAGCATAGCGCCACAAAAAAGCTAACTGTTTTTCTTATCATTTAACCATGCTCCGAACGGATAGGCATATTCATCATAGTTATTATCGGGAGAAGAATTTATTTCCTGTTCAAGTTCATCTAAAGATATAACCGGTGCTTTTCTTTCATTTTTTACAACTTTTTCTTCTTTAGAATTTTTTATACTGCGTAAAGCCAGTTGTGTTTGCGTAAAATTAGACATAACCGGTTCTTTCTCTTTGTTTTCTGAGGAGGCGTACAATTCCTCACGAATAGCTTTTAATCCGGCTTCAATTTCTTCCGGTGCGGCTTTAGTTAAAACGGGTTCTTCTTTTTGTTCAAAGTGCGGTGTATTATCCTCTTGGCTTAAAAATGAAGGAAATTGAGATGTTTCTTCATTATCTGTCGGTTGATTTTTGATGATAATCGGTTCCGGTCTGGTTTGAGATTGGGTTATCGGTTTGTTTTGAGATAAAATTTCGGCAATCGGTGTTAAAATTTCAAAAACTTTTCCCAAAGCGCCATATTCTATCATGTTAGAAAAGATTTTTTGACTTTCTTCACTATTCAATAAATGGCGAATTGTTTTGTAACGCGTGTAAAACTCTAAAATGTTCCCCTTAAGAAGAGAATCTTTGAGAGCTTTTTCCTGCAAGTGTTCTGAAAAATATGGCTGATAATTGTTAATTTCAATAAAGGTTTTTGCCATTATCCATCTTTCACCACCGGCGGTACGCTCCCATAAATGTTCTATTTGTGCGCTGGAAACGGAATTGCTGCGTTTAATTATATCGGATAAAATTTCATTGATATCGGAAAGAAGCATATCAAATTGCTGCAAAACAAAACCGTTTTTGATGTTTGTTTCGGTTGAGGACAAAGTTTTCCCGACATCAGATAAAGTTTCCGTGTTTCTTTTAATCTGGTCTAACAAATGGTAGAAGTAATAAGAATTTCTTTTTTCGGCAAAATATGATTTAATTAAGGCAAAAATTCCCCAAATAACCGCTATCGGGAACAGCAGGGTAAATATATTATGGTACAAGATGTCACTGCTGCCGGCTTGAGAAAGTGCAGCAAAACTTAAAAATCTAAAGCAATATATTACCCAAACAATGCTTGAAAATGCTGCAATGAAAAAAGAAACGTTTAACAATTTTATGCTCCTAATTAAATTTTACTGTCATTTTAAGGTCATCCTCATATTTTGCAAATAAAAAATGGAGAAAATCCGCTTGTTTTTACTGTTTTATTTAGCATTTTTTCGGTGAGATGAGGTATAGATGAAAAAAATAAGATGATTTTTTTTAATTTTGTGTTATAAGGGGGAAAATGTTTAATTTTTAAAAGGATAAAAAATGAGTGACACTTCTACACCAGTTGTGCTTGATTTTGAAAAAGATATTTTAGAAATTGAAGAAAAAATTGAACACCTGAAGCTTTTGGCAAAAGATGAAGATATGGATATTACGCGCGAAACAAGGCGGTTGGAGAGAAAGCTCAGCCAATACATAAATCGCACGTATATGAATTTGACGGCTTGGCAAAAGGCGCAAATTGCGCGTCATCCGCTAAGACCGCATTGTCTTGATTATATTAATGCGTTTATTGAAGATTTTACCCTTTTGGCCGGTGACAGACGTTTTGCTGATGATGAGGCAATGGTTTGCGGTTTGGGCAAATTAGACGGGACACCTGTTGTTATTATCGGTCAGGAAAAAGGTAATGATGTTGAAAGCCGGATTAAGTATAATTTCGGTATGGCCAAGCCGGAAGGGTATCGCAAAGCACAACGAATGATGGATTTGGCGGATAGATTTCATCTGCCGATTATTTGTTTTGTGGATACAGCGGGAGCTTATCCGGGGGTGGATGCAGAAGCACGCGGTCAGGCGGAGGCAATTGCTACATCTATTGAAAAATGCTTAAAGGTTAAAACACCGCTGATTTCAATTATTATCGGCGAAGGAGGTTCCGGCGGTGCTATTGCTATTGCAACGGCAAACAGAGTTTTGATGTTGGAGCACTCTATTTATTCGGTTATTTCTCCTGAGGGTTGTGCTTCTATTTTGTGGCGCTCTGCCGACAAAACAAAAGAAGCAACAGAAGCATTGCGCTTAACAGCACAAGATTTGAAATCATTAGGGTTGATTGATGAAATCATTAAAGAACCTTTAGGCGGGGCTCATCGTAATAAAGATCAAGTTTTTGCAGCGGTAAAAGAGGCTTTGGTGCGCCAACTTAAAGAATTAAAAGATATTTCTGCAGATGAATTGAAAAAACAAAGAACAGAGAAATTCTTGAAGATGGGTAAAAATATTAATGTTGATTTTTAGACATTAAAGATAATTATTTGCCCATTTGTTTAGCTTAAAAATTTTTTAAGGCTGATTATTTTTGGGGGTGTAAAGTTTTATGACTTTGCACCTTTTTTAGTAATCAATTTTGGAGGTTAATATGAAAAAATTTCAGTCTAAATTTTCTAATAAGAAAGCAAATGGTCCGAAAACATCTTCTTCCGGCTGTTGTTGTGGTTCAAAATTTTCCGATGATATAGATGAAGTGGACATTGTTGATGTTGAAGAAGAAAAATAACAGGAGATTAAGATGAGAAATCCTGTTGTGAAAACTTCTCAAAACAATCATGATTTAACGACATCCAATTATCCGACTGATTTTAGAAATTTAATGAATTATTTTTGGAATTTTATTGATAGCTCTAATGCAGAACCTACTGATTTATCACCCAAAATTCAGGTGGAAGAAAATAAAGATCTTGTCAATGTTACGGCGGAAATTCCCGGTATTGATGAGAAAAATATAGACTTAAAAGTTTCTTCAGACGGGTATTTATGTATCAGTGGTGAAAAAAAGAGTCAGTCTTTACAAGATTCTAAGGATAATTATTTTTCAGAAATTTCTTACGGGATGTTTAAGCGTACTATCCAATTGCCTTGGGATTTGGATTATGAGGCAACAACCGCAAAATATAATAACGGTGTGTTGACGATATCTATTCCGAAATCACAGGTGGAAAAACAGAAATTTAAGAAAATCAGCGTTGTTAAATCTTAACGGTGTTGTGAAACGGCTGTGAAAACGGCCGTTTTATCTGTTATATTTAGTAGCAATAACTTTTTGATAAATTCCGCCAAAGTAGGTTTGTTGTGACCAACTGCAAAGCTCGGCATTCGGTGTTAAATCTTTTATGCCATTTTTCCATAAAGATTCGGCAAATGGTTGATATAGGCGATTTACAGCGCGGATAATATATTTTAGAGGATTATACGAGTAAGGCATATGGTAATCAATGAAAATTGCTTTTCCACCCGGTTTTAATGCCTTGATAATATTGTTTAATACGTCTTTTCTGGTAAAAGGCGGAAGTTCGTGCAGAAGCATATAACAAATAATGACATCATATTCACCTTTTATGGTTTTGGAAGCATCTGCGTGGATTAAATTTATTTTTTGATCTAAATGTTTTTCGCGGCAGTTTTCCAACAATTCCGGAATAATATCTACAATTGTATAAGAGCCGAGCATTCCTAAGGAAAGGTAGGTCTTTTCTATTTGGGAACCAAGAGTTAAACCCGTTTGTAAGATGTGGAAATGCGGCGATATTTCTTTTTTTACTTCTTCGGTCAGGATATGGTGGTGACCTAATGTCAGTATGTTTAAGATAAAGGCATTATCTAAAAAATTATAAAGTTTCGGGTTAAGGTAAAGCCAGGAATAAAGGTCTTTTATGTAAGGAGGCAGAGAGGTTTTCGGCATAAGAAACTCCTATTTTTGCGTTAAAATATTATCGGAAATATAACCACGTTTGGCCGCTTCAATAATAGCTGCCGTTCTGTTCTTCACATTAAGAATTTTTAGAATGACGGTTATATGGACTTTTACGGTACCTTCCGTTAGGTTCAATTTGTAGGCGATTTGCTTATTTGATAGACCTTCGGCAATACATTTTACAATATCAATTTGTCTTTCAGTTAAACCTTTAGTGGTTGTTTCCATACTGTTTGTGGTCATTTTTTCTAATGTTTTCAGCGGTGCAATATATTCTTTTTGTTTTTCTTGAGAAATCGGGGTTTTGGTTGAATATAAAAGTTCATGCGGAATATAAACACCACCTGCCAAAACTAAATTAATTGCACTAATAATGAGGGTGTTTGATGCTGTTTTAGGAATATAACCCGATACGCCGATGTCCAATGTCTGCTGTAAAATTTCTTTATCAAATACAGCAGATATAATGATAATCGGAGTTTCCGGCAAAGTTTGATGAATTTTAGTTATGGCTTCAAGCCAGTTTGCGCCGGGCATAGCTAAATCCGTTATAACCAAATCAAAATTTTCATTTTGTTTTAAGACCGTAAATATATCAGTGTAGCTTTGAGCGGAGGTTATTTCTACGTTTTGCAAATTTTCCTGCAAAATAAATTCCAAACCTTTTAAAAACAATTCATGGTCGTCTGCTATCAGTATTTTCATCTATTTACTCCAATCACCGGCAATCATTTGCCAGCATGATAAGGCGGCAGCAACGGCTGTTTCTGCGCGCAAAATGCGTGGTCCGAGGGTGGCTCCCTTGGTAAATTTGCATTTTCTTAAGTGTTTTAATTCATCTTCGGAAAAGCCACCCTCCGGTCCGACAAGTATGGCGGCTTTTTTTGTTTTATTTTCTTCTAACTGCTCATAAAAACTTTTGCTTTCCAGTGTCTCATCCATAAAAAATAAAATACGGTCATTGTCCCATTGAGAAAGAACAGCGGTTAAGTTTTGCGGAGGTGTTACTTCCGGCAAATCCGTTCTTCGGCATTGTTCGGCGGCTTCTATGCTTTGAGCAATATAACGTTCGGTTTTTATGTTTGAAGTGTTTGTGAATTGCGTTATTGTCGGGATAATTTTTCTTGCGCCAAGCTCGGTTGCTTTTTCTATGACAAAATCGGTTTTATCTTTTTTTAAGGGAGCAAAAAGTACCCAGATATCCGGACAAATTTTAAACGGCTTAATTTTGTTTAACACTTTAAGATGGGTAATTTTTTTATTTATTTCCGTGATTTGGCAGATAAATTCGCCGTTTTTATTATCAAAACAATTTAGGGTATCGCCAACCTCATATCTGACGACATTTTTTAGATAATGTGTTTGTTCTTCGCTTAAAAGAACTTCTTTTTGTTCTGTCAGTTCTTCAGAAGAATATAAGCGGAAATTTTTTGCCATTTTTTAATTCTTTGTATAAAGTTATTTTATGCTGGGATATTAACACAGATATGTTAAAGAATAGATAAAATTCAGAACTTAAGATTAAGGGGTTAATATGATTATTACAATTGATGGTCCTGCTGCTGCCGGTAAAGGCACACTTTCTTCAAAATTGGCAGAAAAATACGGTTTAGCCTATTTTGATACGGGTATGGTCTATCGCGCAGTCGGGTTGCAATTATTAAAAAATAATGTGGATTTGTCAGATATTGCAACGGCAGAAAAAAGAGCAGAGGAGTTGACTTTTCCTAAGATGATGGAACTTTCTAAAGATAGGGATTTTCGCTCAGCAGAAGGTGGCCATGCGGCATCAGTTGTTTCAAGTTATCCCGGTGTTAGAGCAAGATTATTAGATATGCAGAAAAACTTTGCCAAGAATCCGGTTTTTGCCGATGGGACTCCGGCAAACGGTGCTATCTATGACGGGCGTGATACAGGTACGGTTATTTGTCCTCAGGCTGAAGTTAAGATATTTGTTACGGCTTCTTCGGAGGTTAGGGCAAAACGACGCTATGATGAATTCATTGCCAAAGGGATGAGCGCCGATTATAATCAAGTTTTGGCAGATGTTAAAGCCAGAGATGAACGTGATGCGAATCGAAAAGACGCGCCGATGAAACCGGCGGATGATGCGGTTATTTTGGATACGTCTGATATGAGTATAGAAGAAGTCTTTAATAAGGCTGTTGAAATTGTTGAGGCAAAAATAAAATAAAAAAACCTAGGAGTGCGAGCATGAAAAAATGGCTGTTGGGTTTATGTATGGTGTTAGTACTTGCCGCTTGTGATGGGAAAAAAGAAGCGGCACAAGCAGATACTAAACCTGTCATTAAAATCGGTTTTAATTTACCTTTAACGGGAGATATGGGAAATATAGGGCAAGCCATGAAAGGGGTGGCAAGTCTTGCTAAACAAGATATTGATGAAAAAAAATTACGTTATAATTACCAATTTATTATTGAAGATAATGCTTTTGAAACCAGAAAAACTGCGGCAATTAATCAAAAGTTTATATCCTTAGATAGGGTTGATGCGATTATTGATTTTACATCAAAAATTGGGTTGGTTACAAATTCAACTGCAGAAAAAAATAAAATCGTTCATATTTCAATTTGTTCTTCTGATGCTAAAGTGGCTGAAGGAAAATATAATTTTATCCATGGAACACAGCCTAAAGTAGAGGTTGAAAAACTTGTTGAAAAAATTATTGAAGATAAAATCAACAATGTCGTTATTTTTACGTCTGTTGACCAAGCAACGATAACTATGGCAGATACGATTAAACGGAAATTTGCTGAAAATAATGTTAAATTTAAGGAATTTCGCACGAATCCGGGTGAAAAAGACGTAAGTTTAATATTGAATATGGCAAAAGAAGAAAATCCTGAGCTTTACATTATTATGGAATATTCTCCAACTCTTGATATTATTTTAAAAAGATTAAAGGAAATGCAGAATAATGTTCAAGTTACTGCTATGGAAACATTCAATATTCTTGAGGATAAAAACATTTTGGAAGGGCAATGGTTTATTGATGCAGCAGAAATCGACAAAGATAATTATGAGCGCTTTGTAACTTATAATAAGTCAGATAATCTTTATGGTGTCGGTAATATGTATGATGCTATTATGTTATTGGTACAAGCATTTGAAAATGCTGAGAGTAAAGATAAAGCTGTTGAAGAACTATCCAAGATAAAAACCTATAGAGGTGTTGTTGGCGATTTATGGCAAGATGAAAATGGAATATTTAATTCTAAAGCTATTGTGAAGCGGATTATTAATGGTAAACCGGTAACGGTTGAAAAATAAGGAGTAAAAAATGGAAAATAAGCAATTAACGGACAATATTTACTACATCGGTGCAGATGATAAAACTTTAGATTTGTTTGAGGGACAATACATTGTTCCGAATGGTATTTCTTATAACTCATATCTTATTAGAGATGATAAGACTGCGGTTATGGATACGGTTGATAAGCGGGCAACGGAAACTTGGTTTGCTAATTTGGAACAGGCGCTTGACGGCAGAGATGTTGATTATTTGGTGGTGTTACATCTTGAACCTGACCATGCCGCTAATATAGAGAAATTCTTGAACAAATATAAAAATGCCAAAGTTGTCGCTAATGCCAAAATATTTAATATGATTCCGCAATTTTTTGAACATTTGGATTTAGAAGGCAGAAAAGTCGTTGTCAACGAAGGTGATGAACTTTCTTTAGGTCGCCATACCTTAAAGTTTATTATGGCGCCGATGGTACACTGGCCGGAAGTGATGATGGCTTATGAAACAAAGGAAAAAGTGCTATTTTCTGCTGATGCTTTTGGTAAATTCGGCACATTAGATACAGATGAGGACTGGGCTTGTGAGGCACGGCGCTATTATTTTAACATTGTCGGTAAATACGGCGCACCGGTACAGACGGTTTTGAAAAAGGCGGCAACGCTTGATATTCAAAAGATTTTCCCGTTGCATGGTCCGATGTTAACCGAAAATTTGGGCTATTATATCGGCAAATATGATATATGGAGCAAGTATGAGCCGGAAGATAAAGGAATATTTATTGCATATGCCTCTATTTATGGGCACACCAAAGCTGCGGCCGAAAAATTAAAAGAAATTCTTGAAAAGAAGGGTGCGCCGAAAGTTGCTATTACCGATTTAACGCGTGATGATATGGCAGAAGCGGTGGAAGATGCTTTCCGGTATGATAGATTGGTTTTGGCTTCCGTAACTTATGATGGCGAAATGTTCCCGGCGATGGAAACATTTATTGCGCATTTACGTTCTAAAACATACCAAAATCGCAAGGTGGCGTTTATTGAAAACGGCTCTTGGGCGCCGATTGCCGCAAAAAAGATGAAAACGGCAATGGAAGGGTTTAAAAATCTCAGTTTTGCGGAAACAACGGTTAGCATAAAGTCCGCCATGAAAGAACCTGATATTGTGCAGCTTGAAAAACTGGCAGACGAGTTGCTGGCTTAAATTAAGATAAATCTTAAAGCCGCTCTTTAAGGGCGGTTTTTTTGTTGCAAAAATAAAAAACTACGTTATTTTACAGGACACTAAAACTATTACAAATATATACATCTGTTTATTATGAGAAAAGATTTTTACTTTTTTCGCCACGGACAAACGGACGCAAATTTGCGTGGGGTGTGGCAAGGTTGCAGCTCGGATAATCTCTTGAATGCAACAGGTAAAGAACAAGCGAAAGAACTTGCTTTTAAGGTTAAAAAATTAAGGCTGACAAATCTTTATTGTTCGCCATTGCTCAGAAGTGTGCAAACCGCCAATATCATTGTGCAAGGTACGGGGTTTAGATATCCTGTCGGCGTTTGCCAAGATTTGCGTGAATGTTGTTTCGGTGATGCCGAGGGGCTTACTTTTGAGGAAACAAAAGCAAGATACGGCGAAGAGTTGGTTAACCGAATCTTGTTTCCGACTATGCGAAGCTGGGATATGCATTTTCCTAACGGTGAGAGCAAACATGAAGTGTTTGAACGAGTAATTAAGTGCTTGGAGTATATTGTTGAGACTTCACTTTATGCACATGGAAATCAAAACCGTTTCGGAATAGTCTGTCATGCAGGTGTTATCAATGCTCTGCAGTGTGGTTTAAGGTTAACTGATGTTTCGTATGAAAATTGCAGTATTTTGCATTTGACCTGCGGTGGTGAGATGATTGCTCCGATAGTCAGAGACCTAAAGCAAGTATTTGATGTTTAAAAATGAAACCGTCTGCTTTGTGCAGGCGGTTTTATTTTTGGTGCACCCGGCGAGGTTCGAACTCGCAACCTTTGGCGTCGGAGGCCAACACTCTATCCAATTGAGCTACGGGTACGTTTTTATTTGTAGAATAGGCTTATATATCATCTTTTGCTAAAAATCCAGTTTTTTTTATCGTTTTTGATAAGATTTTGCTTGACTTATTGGGATTAAGTTTGTATGTATGAGCAAAAGTTTTTTTGAGTAAAGGATAAAAAAATGGCTAAGAAATGTGAAATTTCCGGTACGGGTGTTATGAGCGGCAATAATGTCAGCCACGCTAATAACAGAACTCGTCGTCGCTTTTTGCCTAATTTGCAAGTTGTTTCACTTTTGAGTGAAGTTTTGGGTAAAGTTTATAAATTAAGAATCTGCACAAAGACTCTTCGTTCTATTGAGCATAAGGGTGGTTTGGATGCTTATTTGATGGCTACACCTGATAGCAAGTTAACAGAAGAAGCAAAGAAAATTAAAAAAGTTGTTGCTAGTAAAGTTTCTGCATAATTTTTGCAGAAAGCAAAGATTAGAGGTCGCATTGGCGGCCTTTTTTTATAAATAAAACCTCGGAGTCTTAGATTCCGAGGTTTAAGTTTAGAAAAATGCTGTTTCCGGATAAACGGGATTGAGGTTAGGTTCACAAAAAATATTTCCGTCAAAGATGAGGGTGTTTCCTTTTTTCGTGTATATAGCCTCCCATTTGTTTCCTTGGCGAAAACGAGAATAGTTTGTTATTATGGCAATGATGCAGATAATGATGATAGCAGCAACAGAAATGTATGCCAAAATCTTATTATGGGTACCACCACCATAAATCATAACAGCCATAAAGAAAACCATCAAAAAGGCTAATCCCAATAGTTGAGAAATTACTTTTCTGATGAGCGCTTGCGTGTTGACGAAGGCATCAAACACGTCCTTAGAGGTTGTGAAAATAACGTCATTGTTATAGACGTTAGCAAACATATACCCCTTTTCTTCCGGTGTGTGCGCAAAAGTCTCAATAAAAGCCTCGCGCGCTTGAGCTAATAATTTGTTTTGTTCCATATTTGTAGAGATAAAAATTGATTTGTACGAGCATTGTAAGTATATGTTTCATTAAATTCAAGTATTTTTTGCTTGCTTTTTAGAGCGTGCGGTTATATAGAAGAAGTGTTTTCGGGACGTAGTTCAGCCTGGTAGAGCGCTTGCATGGGGTGCAAGAAGTCGGTGGTTCGAATCCACTCGTCCCGACCATTAAAAAAGGGCACCATAAAGGTGTCCTTTTTTAATGGTTTGAGGATAAGGGGTTGAATCTCCGATTTGAAATATGATTTCTGTTTACAAATTGTATAAAGCGGTTAACATGTGTGTGATGATATTTCGGGAGGGTGTATGTTTAAGACAATCGGTGTTATCGGTGATAGTATTGCGCATGGGCTTTATGATGCGGAAAATCTCGGTTGGGTAGCTCGTTTGGGGCAGATGATGCTTAAAAAATATCCCGGTGGATTCGTGTTTAATAATATGTCTCAGTTTGGAGATAATGTGGCAGATGCGTATAATCGGGCAATATTTGAAGTTAATTCCAGAAAATGCGAACTTATTTTAGTTAGTGTCGGCTTAAATGATTTACGTCGCCGTAAAAACTTTGATTTGCAGGTAGATTTATCTGAAGGGGCGCGGGTTATGTATTGGAATAAACTGCTTGATGTTTTGCAACAAAGCGGTGCTAAAATTGTTGTGCTGGATTTAACGCCGGTGGTGGAAGATAAATATACGGAAGATACCTCTCTAACCCGCTATAATACTGATGTTGTGCGCTATAACGAAATTATTAAACAAATCTGCAAAGAACGGAAAATTGCATTTTTTGAGCGGTATGAGAAATGGGCTAAACGTGATTTAAATACACTGTATGAAGATGCAACGCATCCGAATGCCGCAGGGCATCAAATTATGGCAGAAGAAGTTTTTGAGTATCTGAAGCAAAATAAATTCCTTAAATAAGGAGAGGGTTATGGAGAAATTTCGTTTAAAAAACGGACAGGAAGTGACAATTCGTTTTGCAGAAGCGAAGGATTACGAGGCATATTGTGTTTTTTATGAAAAACTTGCCGAGGAAACAGTGTTTACGAATCAATATGTCGGACGTCCACGGCGCAGTAAAGAGGCTTTTGAGGCGCAGCTTCATGATGAAAATATTTACAGATTAATTGTTACTGATAAAGATGAGCAAATTGTCGGTGTTTGTACCGTGGTTGTAGAACGTCCGGAACACCCGTGGCTAAATAAAAGCTGCGATTTCGGAATCATGCTTTTAAAAGCCTATACCGGTCAAGGTTTAGGTAAATATCTGATGAAAAAGATGGAAGACTGGGCGCGCTCTCAAAAAATGCACCGTATTGGCGCACAAGTGCGCACCAAAAATATTGCGGCAATGGCGCTATACTTAAAATGCGGGTTTGAAGTTGAGGGCATAGCACGGGATGCCGCATATATTAACGGCGAGTGGCATAACCAATATTACATTAGCAAAATATTAGACTAATCTAACCAATATTCAACCGTTGAGACAACGCGAACAGTTTTGTTAATCTGCTGTGCCTCATAAGAGGTAGCAGTCTGCTCACGCGGTAAAATGGAGAAGACTCCTTGATTTGCACGGCGAATCTTGCCAACCTTACTATGTGCGTTTTTAGCAAACTCTTCAGCAGCTTTTTTTGCATTTTGGGTGGCATCTGCCAGCATTTGCGGTTTGATGTCATTAAGCTTGGTGAAGATATAAGAAACACTGTAACCTTCGTTGTTATCAAAAACAATGCCTTTGGCAATAAGAGAATCTGTTTGCGGAATAGACTGTTCTACTAAGTTAACATTGTTTGTTTTAACGGAAATGCTTTGCGTTAAAATAAAACGTGAGGTATTAGCTTCATTTCCGCGATACGGATTTGCCATTAAGTCGTTTGTTTCTATGCGCTCAAGGGTTATTTCATCTTGCTTAAACCCTTGTTTTAGCAAAAAGGCATTGATTTCTGTTGCTTGTGCGGCAATTTGTTTTTGAGCTGACTGCAATTCATTTGCCGTAACAACAAATTTTAATTTCCAAATAGCTAAATCGGCAACAACATCTTTTTCTGCCAAGCCTTTAACGGTTACAGAGTTGTTGTTAATGTGTGTTTTGTAGTAGTAATACCCCGGAAAAAAGCCGCCTAAAGCAATACCTAAAGCTAAGACAGCTGCGGGAATTGTCTTTAGCGGGTGTGGTGCGTGAGGGTGATGTGGGGGAATTGGTTTCTTTTCTATCGGCATAATATACTCCTTTCTCTTAATGGATAGTGATAATTTATGCTTTGGGGGATGAATTGTCAATCTTTAAGAAAAGAGCAGTTAAATAATTCCTTTAATGGCATCAAAAATAGGACTTTGCGGTTTTATTTTAGATGCGCCGTAGTTCGGCTGTTGTTTGCCTAACAGCCAGTGGTACATATATATCAGGGAAAACAGCCTTACCGAGCAGGTTAAACCCATGTCTTTATCTTTATAATCGTTGATAAGATTTAGAAGGCTGGTCTTTTTGATATTTTCTCGTTCACAGATAAGTTCTAAAGCA
>DEKL01000024.1:5083-9620 GCA_002353835.1 Alphaproteobacteria bacterium UBA2723 | reverse complement strand
AAACAAGAAAATAGAAGAAGAAACAGAGTGGTTGCATAAAGGGGTGACCGCGCGCCGCCGGCGTAATCAAGGGCGGTTAAGACGTCTGCAACAATTACGATTAGAACGCAAAGAGCAGATTAAAAAATTAGGCTCTGTTGATATGGAAATTAAAGAAGCCGCCATCCGTTCCAAACTGGTTTTGGAAGCCAAGCATATCTCCAAAAGTTTCGGCGATAAAGAAATCATCAAAGATTTTTCTTTGCGGGTTATCAAAGGCAATCGTATCGGCATTGTCGGTCCGAACGGCTCCGGCAAGACCACACTGATTAAACTTTTAACAGAGCATTTGGCACCGGACAGTGGTTTTGTTCGCTTGGGCAAAAATTTGGAAATGGCCTATTTTGACCAAAACAGAGAAACTTTGGACCCGCAAAAAAGCTTATGGCGAACATTATGCGGTGAGGGAGACCACATTTATGTCAGAGGTCACTTCAGACACGTTGTTGCCTACTTAAAGGATTTTCTTTTTACGCCCGACCAAGCCAAAAGTCCGGTTTCATGTCTCTCCGGTGGCGAGAAAAATCGTTTAATGTTGGCCTTATCTTTGGCGCGCGAATCAAACTTTTTGGTTTTAGATGAGCCGACCAACGATTTGGATATGGATACTTTAGACCTCTTGCAAGAAGTGTTGGATGAATATGAGGGAACGATTCTCTTGGTCAGCCATGATAGAGATTTCTTAAATAAAATAACCACCTCATTGTTGTATTTAAAAGGCGATGGCACGGTTATTGAGCACGTCGGTAACTATGAAGAGCTGTATGATAAATATATTGCCAAAGAGCATAAGGCTGCGCCGGTGCAAATAAAAGAAGCAAAAAAAGAACCGGCAAAACAATCCGTCAAAACACCGCGTTTAAGCTATAAAGAGCAAAGGCTTTATGAGATTTTACCGGATGAAATTGCCGCATTGGAAGAAAAGATTATTTCATTAGAACAAGCACTTTCGGATTCGGAACTTTACACCAAAGATACGGAAAAATTTTACAATTTAACCAAGGAACTTGAGCAGACCAAGACCGAAAAAGATAACAAAGAAACCGAGTGGCTTGAAATAGATATGAAAAAAAGCACTATGTGATTTTAAGGCAATATCTTAAAATACCAAATGCCGAACAAAACAACGGCCGCAAAAATGCCGGCAAAAACATCATCCAACATCACCCCATAAGCGTTTAACACCTTAGAGTCAAAATATTTAACTGGTCCCATTTTCTTAATGTCAAAAAAACGAAACAATGCAAATCCGATAAGATAATACCACAAACTGTTATAGCCGAGTAAGACTTGCGGCGCCGCAAATGCTACCCCGATAAAGCTCAAAAGCTGCCCGACTGTTTCATCAATGACGACCTTAGACGGGTCTTTAATTTTTGTTTCTTTAATCACAACATCTGTTGCCGCCACACCAAACGGGAAAATGAGAACAGCCGCAACAAGCACAGCCCATGCGCCTCCGTAATACATCAAGGCAAAAGCCAGCGGCAACGTTCCGAGCGAGCCCATTGTTCCCGGCGCGTATTTAGATAATCCCAACCCGAAATAAGTGGCAAAAATATTTGCGATTTTACTTTTCATCATCTTTCTCCATAAATCTGACAAAAGCATAATTCTCAAAAACAATATTTGTAACAAGAAAATGATTTATCCACGAATAATTAACGATTTTATGCTACAAAAAGCCCAGAGGTAGAAGATGAGTAAATTAAGATTTTATACATTGGTAGCGATATTATTGGCAGCAATAGCAGGAGTTGTTATCGCTTGGCTTATGCCCGAAAAAGTAACAAAAATATCAGTTCCGGCACCATCAGCCGAGAGAAAAATACAGATAGAAAAAAATCAATGCTTAAAAGAGCCGGGCGCGGTCAATATTGTTTTGATAACCGATTCGCGCTGTGTCCCGCCGACTGCAACGTCCATGTTTTCCGCCATAAAAACCAAATGTCCGAACAGCACATACAACTACTACATCATTACCGAAAATATTACGTCGCAAGATGAACAAATGCTTTTAGGCTTAAAAAAGTATGCGCCGGATACGGTAAATATTAAAATTATTCCGCAGGAAGAGCCGGATTTACCTTATGAAAACATGCAGCGTTTCCTACAATACAAAGTCGGTATGCACAAAATTTATCTGCCGGAGGTCTTAAAAGATTTAGATAAAGTGATTTATATGGACGGCGATACCCTCGTTTTGAAAGATTTGCGTTCGCTTTATGATATGGATGTATCAGATGTTTATGCCGCCGTTGCTAAAGATGGTATCTACTATCGTTTTCCGAAAGAAATGGCAGAAATCGGCTTAGACAAGCGCGGCTTTTACTTCAATTCCGGTGTTATGCTGTATAATCTTGCCTTGCAACGTCAAGATAACATAGTTGATAAATTGGTAGAATACATTAAGACACATGAAGACTTTTTCGGAGACCAAGATGTGCTAAATGTTGTCTTTGGCGATAAGCTTAAATTGATGTCATACCGCTACAACTGCATCAGCACATTTTTTGAAGCCGATGATTTGGATTTCCTAAGCACATATTTTGGCGAGCCTTTGCCGAAAGATACTTTTGATATCTACGAGCATGCCACGGTATTACACTATGCCGGCGATAAACCTTGGCAGGAAAACTATAAACCGTTGTATTTAAAAGAACTTTGGTTTAGGTTTTATAATGAGATAAAGGGATATTGATGAAAAAGAAACTTGTTTTAAGCATATTTATCGGGTTATTTTTAACTCTTATCGGCTTAAGCTTTTTATTTGTTGCCAAGCCGGTGGTTAATTTGGTTTATATGTCAGATAGCAAATATCTCCCTTATATGATGACTTCTCTTTATTCGGCAGTTAAGAACAAAAATCCGAAGACATTTTATAACGTTCATGTTATAGCCCAAGATTTCAGCAAAGAAGATATCAATAAGCTAAAGCAACTGGAACAAGAAACCGTGCAAATAAAAATTTATCCGGCGGAAGATAAAAATCTGGATATGTCGCATTTAGGGCGCTTTGCCTCTTTTAAGATATCGTTGCAAAAATTATTCATCAGTGCCTATTTGCAAAATGTAGAAAAAGCGCTTTATTTAGATGCTGATACATTGGTCCTAAAAGATTTAAGCACCGTTTACCGCACGCCGTTACGCGGATATTATGCCGCCGCGGTAAAAGACGGTTTAATGTATCAATTTCCCGAGCACATCAAAGAAATCGGTTTAGAGTGGCGCAATTTTTATTTTAACAGCGGTGTTATGTTGTTGAATTTAAATAAAATGCGTGAAGATGATACTATTCGCTCTGCCATGATATATTTTAATACGCATGAAGAAGTTTTCGGTGACCAAGATGTTTTAAACGTGGTCTTTGCCGATAAAGTGAAACCCATATCATACAGATATAATTGTAACAGTACTTTTTTTGAAGAAAAAGATGCCGCCTTTTTAAGCCGATTTTATGGCGAGAAAATTCCTGCCACCCCACGTGAAGTTTATGACAATTCGGTTATATTACACTTTGCCGGTCACAAACCATGGACCGAGTGGTTTACTCAAATGTACTTGAAAAATTTATGGCAACAATATACCGATGACTTAAAAGACAAGGTAAATTCTAAAAGTTAAAAACATCCCTTGATGTTTAAAAACGTTGGTTTAAATAAATCAGTTTAAACAGAATAACCTTTCGGTCGTAACTGATTTTACTGGTATATTTATTAATAACAAGTAAAAAGTTTAATTGTAATGTAACATACTGTTTTTAAAATGTTTTATTTGTAACAAAATCTGCCATTTTTATCTTTATGAAAAATTTCGAAAAGATAGCGTAACTCCCCAAAAACTATATGAACATAAACCAACGTTTTTGTACAAACAAAAGGAGTTTGCTTATGAACTACAAGACTTTATTGATGGCATCTGCTGCCGTTTTATTCTCAACACAGGCTATGGCACAAGATTTGACTGGTGCATTTTCTGTTCCGGGTAAAGGACAAATTATGTCTGAAACAACTTTAGGTATGACACGTACCAAAACTAAGTGGAGTGCACAATATTGGGATGATGAGACTTATGTTGATGATGGTCGCTATATTTCCGAAACATTGGAATATGGTATTACTGACAATTTGAGTATCAATGCCGGTATTATCAACCATTTTGATGTTGATAAAAAATATGATTATTGGTGGGAAGAAAAGTATTCTTACAACAACGACCATAACTTTGCTTATAATTTAGGTTTGAAGTACAATATGCATTTTGATGACTTGTTGTTCCAAATTGCACCGAGCTATAGCACTTATGACCCGAAGAGTTTTTATGGTCACAGAGGTAATGATTCTCGTTGGCAAAAGAACCTCGGTGTTGATTTGAAAGCAGGTCTTGATTTGGGTAACGGTTGAACACCTTATATCGTTTACCACATTGATTCAGACATTGATACTGCTCACAGAGAGTTAGGTCAATCTGTTAGCTTCGGTCTTCATAAATATGCCGG
>DEKL01000024.1:377-5043 GCA_002353835.1 Alphaproteobacteria bacterium UBA2723 | reverse complement strand
GGCATTGGACGGTGCTATCCGCTACGAATGGACAAAAAATCACAATGCACAAGATGTGACTGGGTGGAAGTATACAAAGAAAAATACAACAGAAACATGGTTTGATGTTGCCGGTGATTATTACCTGAAAGACAATGTTGCTTTAGGTTTGTATGGTAGCTATCTGGTTGATGCACACGATTTGTCATATGAAGATGTTAAAGAACATAAAAACTTTGATTATGAAATCGGTTTAAGAGTTAAGGTATTGTTCTAATACTTTAAGTATTATTGTGGGGACAAAAGAGAGTGTTTCGGCACTCTCTTTTTTATTCTGCTACAATCTTAAACGTCAAGCCTTTTTGCGTGAGCAAATATCAAAGCTTCTCCTTGAAAATTATTTAGCCTTATTATTCTCGCCAATTAAATAAAAACCTCTTGCACAAATAAACTTTTATCGCTAATATTCATCTCCAAACAATAAAGGGATAGAAATGGTTCAAGTCGTTACTTTCGGTTGCCGGATAAACAGTTATGAGAGCGAGGTCTTTAAGGAAAAGCTTAAAGACTACGATAATCTTATTGTCGTCAACACTTGCGCCGTAACGGCTGAGGCTGAGCGCCAATGTCGGCAGGCTATCCGCAAATTAAGAAAAGAAAATCCTGATGCTAAAATTATTGTGACCGGTTGCGCCGCCCAAGTTTCCGCCGCGCGTTTTCATGAAATGCCGGAAGTGGACATGGTTTTAGGTAACAAAGAAAAAACAGAGATAGAGAAATATCTGATTGCTAAAGAAAAAACAATCGTCGGTGATATCTTTTCTTTTAAAGGGTATGATGCCTATATGATAACCGGCTTTGAGGGGCGCCACCGTGCTTTTGTGGAAATTCAGCAAGGCTGTAATCATCATTGTACATATTGCATAGTGCCTTATGCCCGAGGGAATAATCGTTCGGTTAAAAAGGAAAAAATCTTAGAACAAATTAAGGTGTTATTAGACCAAGGCTTTAAGGAAATCTGTTTAACCGGTGTGGATATTTGTTCTTATGAGCCGAGTTTTAGTGATTTGGTGGAAGATATCCTAAAAACATTTCCGAATTTGCCGTCCTTACAGTTCGGCTCATTAGACCCCGCCGCCATAGATGATAAATTCATTGAGTTGGTTAAAAATTACCCGAATATGCATAATTATTTCCATTTTTCCATCCAGTCCGGCGATAACCTGATATTAAAACGCATGGCGCGCCGTCATAGCCGAGAAGATGTGATTAACTTATGCAAAAAGTTGCGTGCGGTTAAGAAAGATTGTATCTTCGGAGCAGATTTTATTTGCGGTTTTCCGACCGAAACGGAAGAAAACTTTAATAATACCATGAAACTGGTGGATGAGGCAGGGCTTGATAGACTTCACGTCTTCCCATATTCGGAACGCCCCGGCACACCTGCCGCAAAAATGCCGCAAGTACCGGTTAACGTCCGTCGTCAACGTGCAGAAAAATTAAGGAAGAAAAGAGAGAATTAAAATGGTCAATTTTTTTCAAAAATTAGGTTTGGGGCTTAAAAAAACATCAGAAAATTTAAGCCGTGGAATTACGGATATCTTTACCAAAGAAAGCTTATCTGATGATGTTGTGACGGATTTGGAAGACGTGCTTTATACCGCAGATGTCGGCGTTCAAGCCACAACCGAGATTATAGAAAAATTTTCAGCCAAAAAGTTTGATAAGAAGAGTGATATTAACCAGATTAAACAAGAGCTCTGTCAAGATATTGTGAGCATTATCAAACCCTCTGAGCAAGAGTTTGTGATAGATAAAACCAAAAAGCCGTTTGTCGTTTTAATGGTTGGTGTCAACGGTGCAGGCAAAACCACTACAATCGGCAAACTCGGTAAGAAATTTAAAGAATTAGGCTATAAAATTTCATTTATTGCCGCAGATACTTTTCGTGCCGCGGCGGTGGAACAGCTTGTCGTTTGGGGTGAAAAAAATAATATTCGTGTTTTTTCCGGTGCTAACGGTTGTGATAGTGCAGGGCTTTGTTATGATGGCTTAAAGGAAGCGGAAAAACAGGGGGATGATATTGTATTTATAGATACCGCCGGTCGCTTGCAAAATAAAAAAGACCTAATGGAAGAATTGCAAAAAATTATCCGCGTGATTAAAAAAATCTCGCCTGAAGCACCGCATAAAACCCTTATTACCATTGATGCTACGACCGGTCAAAACGGCTTGGACCAGGTTAAAACATTTAAGGAATTAGTTGAAGTAAACGGTATTGTCATAACCAAATTAGACGGTTCTTCAAAAGGCGGTATCTTGGTAGCTATTGCCGCCGAAACCAAAATTCCGGTATATTTTATCGGTGTCGGCGAAAAAGCTGAAGACATGGATGTCTTTAAGGCGGAAGACTTTGCAAAAGGGCTATTGGGGCTATGATGAATTTTGATTTTGAAAATAGCTTAAATGCGCCTAATTCCGAACCGAAAGCCAAGACAGTTACGGAAATTTCCAATGAGATTAAACGTTTTGTTGAGGGAAACTTTAATCATGTTTTAGTAAGAGGGGAAATTTTCGGCGCTAAACGTGCCGATTCCGGACATTGGTATTTATCTCTAAAAGATGAAAATGCCGTCTTGTCGGCAGTATGTTGGCGCGGTGTTGCCGGTAATCTAAAGGTAAAAATTGAAGACGGCTTAGAAGTAATTGCTACCGGAAAAATCACCACCTTTGCCGGTAAGTCTTCATACCAATTGGTTATAGAAAGCTTAGATCCGGCAGGACAGGGTGCATTATTAAAACTTTTGGAAGAAAGAAAACAACAATTTATCAAAGAAGGTCTGTTTGATGCCGCCCATAAAAAGCCGATACCTTTTTTACCTGAAACAATCGGTGTCGTATCCAGCGCTTCCGGCGCGGTAATAAGAGATATTATTCATCGCATCAGAGACAGATTTCCTTCGCACATCGTTTTATGGCCGACACCGGTGCAGGGTGAGGGGGCAGCAGAAAAAGTTGCCGCCGCTATTCGCGGTTTTAATGAGCTGACCAAAGAAAGCACAGTTAAGCGTCCGGATGTTATCATCGTGGCGCGTGGAGGCGGTAGTCTGGAAGATTTGTGGCCGTTTAACGAAGAAGTGGTCATTCGGGCAGTATATGATTCTAAAATTCCGATTATCTCAGCCGTTGGGCATGAAACAGACACTATGCTGATAGACTATGCCGCGGACAAACGCGCTCCGACCCCGACCGGTGCCGCTGAATTTGCCGTTCCGGTCAGAGATGAATTGATTTCAACCGTAAATATCTTAGATAATCGTATGAGAAGTTCTATTCGCCGTTGTTTGGAAGAATATAAAAATCGTGTTGAAGGTTTGGCACGCGGTATTCCGAATTTGTCACAAATCTTGAATGAAAGCACACAAAAATTAGATTATCGCTGGGAAAGATTACAGATTGCACTCAAAAATTTATTGGCAACCAAACAAAATGCATTAGCTCTTGCCGAGATAAAGCCGGTTTATATCAATACATTGGTAGAGCGATATACCGAGCGTTTGGAGAGTTTATCATGTCGCTTAGAGGGTGTGTCGGTTGATTCGGTCTTAAAGCGTGGCTTTGCTTGGGTGAAAGGCAAAAATAATCAGACCATATATTCAGCCAAAGAGGCAGAAAAAGAAACAGGCCTAACCGTTCGTTTTGCAGATGGCGAAGTGACCATAGATAAAGACACTAAATCAGCAAAAAAATCATCAAATCCGCAAGGTTCGTTATTTGATTTTTAATAACTCTGTTTTATAGTACAAAAAACAAGAGAGGGAAGTTATGGAAAGTATGCATATTTTTTGGTTAGCGTTAATACAAGGATTAACGGAATTTTTGCCGGTCAGCTCATCCGGTCACCTGATTTTATTTGCAAAATATACAAATTTCGGAGATCAAGGGCAGGCGATAGATATTGCTCTGCATATCGGCTCGCTGATTGCAGTTGTTCTATACTTTTTTAAGACCATCAAGGCAATGGTTGTTGATTTGTTTAAGAACAAATTACTTCCGAAATTTAATAATGCCAATGTGCGCCTAGCATATTATTTGCTGTTTGCCACCATGCCTGCAATCATTATCGGCGGCGCTCTTTCATATTTTGGCATGGAATGGGTACGTTCTGCCAAGTTAATCGGTTGGATGCTTATAATTTACGGTGTAATTTTATGGTATGCAGATACCAAATTTAAGGCAAACAAAGATTTAACGGATATGAAATTATCCGAAGCTCTGATGATAGGTTTTGCTCAGTGTTTAGCTTTTATTCCCGGCACCAGTCGTTCCGGTGTAACCATTACCATGGGGAGAATTTTAGGCTTTAACCGTAGCGAGATAGCTAAATTTTCAATGTTGTTATCCGTACCGTCTATTTTAGCGGCAGGTGTGGTTGCAGCCTATATGCTTTCTAAAAGCTAAGAAATTGCCCAGATAATGATGGCCTACCAAGCCGTTGCTTTTTCATTTATCTTTTCTTTTATTGCTATCTGGTTTATGATGACATGGCTTAGAACTAAAACATTTTTACCGTTTGTGATATATCGGATAATTTTAGGGCTAATCTTATTAGCAGATGCCTACAATCTTATCTAAGCACAAAAAAGCCCTCTGCAAGAGAGGGCTTTTTAATGGTGCTCTGGAAAAG
>DEKL01000024.1:0-300 GCA_002353835.1 Alphaproteobacteria bacterium UBA2723 | reverse complement strand
CCTCCGGTGACCGGCGTTCTTCCGCCCGCCTTTCGCTGGTAGTCAAACTTTCATGTGAAAGTTCGAGAAACTATTTTTTATAGCCCCACAAAAAAGCCCTCCGTTAAGGAGGGTTTTTTAATGGTGCTCTGGAAAAGACTCGAACTTTCACTGCCTAAGGCAACATGCACCTGAAGCATGCGCGTCTACCAATTTCGCCACCAGAGCAACGATAATTTTAATAATGTCATTTTTAAGAATAGTCAACAGTTTTTAAGCCAAATACGGAAATAAATTTTGTATTCTTGACAAATCAATAAT
>DEKL01000127.1:569-3111 GCA_002353835.1 Alphaproteobacteria bacterium UBA2723 | reverse complement strand
CATACTCCATGTGGGGATTTTTCATGCACCCCTTTGCATTTTCAAAGTTAAACTCGGCTTATATAATATATACAAAATTTAAGTTTGCAAGCCTTTTAGGGCGGAGGTCTTTCCAATGCTTTCTCTTTTTAGGTGAGGGTATCGCAACCCTCGTTACTAATTCTGTTGCAAAGGTACGAAATTTTTTTGAATTGACCAAATCTTTAGGCGAATTTTAACTTCGTTTAACCTTTGGTAAAAAGTAAGGTAGGTTTCCCCATTCTTGGGTAGCAAGGGCTTCAGGGGGTTTAGAGAGCTTGCCATTCCATTCGCTATTGGTTTGTTTGCCTACCTTATAAGGGTGGGAGAGGTGCAGACGGACTAACGCAGCGCAATCGCCCAAAATGTCCTCGTTCTTGACCTAACTGTCCCTTTACCCTTTGGAAAGTGCGCAAGTTAGCGCATTTTATTTACTTAATTACTCATTGTTTATTTCTCTTTTGTGATGCAAAGGTACGAATTTTTTTTGAATTAACCAAATTATTTCGTGACTTTTTTTCAGATTTTAACGTTTATTTACCAATTACCTTGTTTGTTGTTTTGTATGTGTTCATATTTTTTCAACTTGTTTTTCAGTGAAGAAAAATAATGTCTTATTCTTATCATCTTCACGATAGCAGATGTATAGACTTGGGTAATCCCCCACTTGCGTTTTAATATGGTCAACTACCCATATATTCTTATCCCCATAAAATTCTTCAAAGGGCTTGGTAGTTACTTTGATTTTATCTCCTTGTTTGTATCTCATAATTCTCTATTGTTAATTGTTTTGTGATGCAAAGGTACGAAAAAAAATCGAATTGACCAAATAAAAACTCAACTTTTTTTGATTTTTTTTTTAAGGTGGTGGGGTTTAGTCCCCCACACACCTTATATATAGCCTTATGCGTTCACAACTGCTGGCTCCATAGCACCCTCTGCTGCTTCCAACTCTGTTTCCTCGGTCTGTTTGCCGATACCCATGCCCTCAACGAGAGCCTTGGCGTTCTTCAAGTTAATCTTGGGGTTGCTCTCCATGCGCTCCAATGCAGCCTTGAAATCCTTGGTCTTGGTGCTGAACTTGTCATAGAAACGGCAAAGCGCGTGTGCAGCGTTGGGGTTGCGGAACAACTTGTCGTTCTTGTGATACTTGGCGGCAATCTTCAACCATGAGAAAATCTTGTTTGCCTTTTTCTCGTCAATCTTGGTGTAGCCATCTTCAAACACCTCCTTGCGGTGAGCGTTCTTGCCTACTGCGAAGTAAACGAGATAGGTAATAGGATAGTTTCCGTTAGCCACCGACAACTCAACGAGTTGCTTGCAAATGTCAATGTGCAGCTGACGAAGTTCCTTGTACTGCGGTAGCGTAAACCATTTCGGCATGTTCACGCCCTTACCACCATTGTTCTCTGCCACAAGACGAACTCGCGTGTCAAGTGAAAACTTTTCTTTCTTTGTCTCTGTCTTTGCCATAGTCTTATTCTCCTATTTTTTAATTGTTAAACTTATTGTTAATTGTTTTGTGATGCAAAGGTACGAAATTATTTTGAATTGACAAAACATTATTTGAAAAATCTCTGGTTTTTTAACTATTATTAACAAAAAATGGACTGAGTATTGCTACCCAGTCCATCAGAACAACTAACATAAAACAATAAAAAACTATGAAAAAACTTAGTCTCTCCTAAGTATCTTTGACTCGTTTTCTTTTCCGAGAGTAAACTGACGAATATCAGCGTCCTCTGCCTTATCTCTCGCCTTGTCAAGTGCTTCTCCCTCGTCATTTGCTTCAACTTCAACAACGATTGAAGCGTTATAGTTCATTTCTATTATGTATTTCTGCATATTCTTTTTAATTTATATTATTCTTTAGGTTTAACTTCCACACCATCTTTATAGAGCGTGTTAAATGCCATAAGCACATGTATGACCGTGATTTCCTCTTTGTCGCTAATCTCACCAATATACTCTATCACTGCATCAGATAACTCTTTGCTATCTTTAACCGCTTTTAACTGCGGATAAACCATATCAAAGCGGTGTCCTCTGTAGCTCTCGCAAATTGCATGACCATCGTAGATGTCAAAAGGAATGGCTTTCTTAAAACCCTCTATATTAAGATTTTCAGAGCAGACCATTTTCCCATAGAATTTTTCCCAAATTTTACTTTCGTTGTTATTCATTTTTCTAATTATTTATTGTTTAACTTTGGCAAAGATATAAAAAAAAATTGAGACTGACAAATTGTGTCGGTCTCAACTTCTGTTAAAAAGTATTAAAAAAGGACGGGCTATGGACTTATCTTCCGAATAGGTATTATTTCATCATCGTCAAACTTGATTATATAATCCCAATGGTTTCCAATGGGGTCTTTGGAAAGCCTAACATAATGTATCTCTTGCCTATCCGTTCCGTCATTATCCAAAGCAAATTTATATGCTTTATATAAGGTCTCAGAACGTCTCTCAATTTCCACTTCCAACCTATATGCCTCTATACCGCAACCACTTTCGTAAGTGTCCAC
>DEKL01000127.1:0-546 GCA_002353835.1 Alphaproteobacteria bacterium UBA2723 | reverse complement strand
ACAAAGGTGAAAAGCAATGTGGAGTCATTTGTTGCAAACTTCGTTGGGGTGGGTGCTTGCTCATCAGCGCAAGCAGATAACCCCACTGCTATTAATATGAAAGAAAAAAGAACGAAATTTCTCATTTTGCGTCAACAAGACTAAAGTTTTCAACTTCTGTGCCGTACACTTCAACTAACTCGCCATCACCAAGCGCAGAAACATCTACCCTATCCATGATGTCATTTGCTGAAAGGTCGCTATCCACGTCAGCGGTGAATGTCAGCGTAACTTGCATTGTAATTCTACTCATAATCTTTATCTCCTATAATTTAACGTATCTCTCCGTTTGGCATTTGCACCTTGTAAGCGATAACAAGCCAACCATATTCGTCAGATAGATAATCGCAAATTGCATCATCGTCTGTTTCGTCAATCTCTGGGGGTAACTTCACTTCTGTAGGAAGATTAACGTCCTCTCCGTCAGTTTCCCACTCAATGTCAATCGCTTTCGCATACTTGAAACTCATTACGCTTGCCATAATCTTTATCTCCTATATTTGTTTT
>DEKL01000103.1:9808-22014 GCA_002353835.1 Alphaproteobacteria bacterium UBA2723 | reverse complement strand
ATCGTCCGTTTGAATATGAAACAGCAAGTCTTGTAACGACAACACACGGCTCTAATGCACATTTACGGCAGGAAGTTTCCAGAGCGGCAACGAGTGGTAAGAAAAAAGTTATTAAAGACGAAAAGACCGGTTTCAGCTTTGCAAGCAGTGAGGCATTAGACAGAGGCGGACATGAGAATCTGTCATCAATGGAAGTAGTGCATGAAACAGATAGCGGTTCAACACGGTTTTATTATGCGGAAAACAGTCAATATGCCGATAGCGACCATGTGTTAGCACCGACAGCTAATCCGTATTTTGCGATGAATAATGCTTACGGAGCGGAAAATACTTTGAAATTAAGCGACAGTTCTAAATTGAAATTATCCTTACAGACCGGTGAAAACGGCTTATACGACCGCGATACGGAGCAAGACAGATACTCGTTTGATGAGCGTTCCTATGCATTTGGTGCGGAATACAGCTTTAATTTGACGGATTATTTAGAGTTGGCAACGGTTGGCGGTATGCTTTATGAAGAAGACGCTATGCTCGGTATGAACGGTGAAGGCGGATTTGGCATTAAAGACGGTTCAACATATTATATGGGCTTAAAAGCCGCATTGCACTTAACACCGAATTTGAGTTTATTGGCAGCATATTACCGCGGTTATACGCAGGGGCAAGATACGGCATTGTTGGCATTGTCTGATATGCAGACGGAAAGCTATATGATAGCGGGTGAATACAAGCTTAATGCAAAAGATAAAATCGGTTTGAGTTTATCATCACCGATATCGGTAGTTAAGGGTAAGGCGACATTTAACTATGCCAGCGGGCGTGATAATTACTCGGATATGATATATATGAACAAGCTGACATCATCTTTAAAACCGGCGGCAAAAGAATATGACTTAGGTTTATACTACCAAGGCGTGCCTAAAGAAGATTTAAGCTTGTTGGGTAAAGTTGAAACACGCTTTAATGCTGACGGTGAGAAAGGTTTAACGGATTATATCGGTATTGTCGGTGTATCTAAGTCCTTTTAGTATTTTTGCTAAGGAGGGAAAATGAAATTATTGTTAGGTAGTCTTTTGCTCATTGCCGTTATGGTTGTTGTTATAGCAATAAGCAGTATGGGAATATATCTTTTCATTTCATCTTCCTTTCAAAAATATGCACCGCCGGTCAGGTCGTCCGGTAAATTGAAAAAGGCCGTCTTAAACGAAATTTCTAAACAACTTGAAAAAGCCGCGGATAAACAAAAAATTGTTGATTTGGGAAGTGGTTGGGGAACGTTGTTATTACCTCTGGCACAGAAATTTCCGCAACATGAATTTGTGGGAATTGAACGTGCATTTACACCTTTTTTAATTAGTTCATGGCGTGCAAGAAAATTACCGAATCTCTTTTTTGTTCATGATGATTTTTTCAAATATGATTTAGCCAAAACAAATGTTGTCATCTTATTTTTAATCGGGTTTATGATGCCGAAAGTAACGGAAAAATGCCTTAAAGAATTACCCAAAGGGGCTATGGTTTATGCTTCACGCTTTTCTCTAACGGAGGTTAATGCTGATAAGGTTGTTAAGCTTGGCTCAAAGATGGAAACGTATTATGTGTATGAGATGAAGTAGTTGCCAAATAACGGCTTTACTTTAAATTTCTTTCGTTTTATAAAGGTGTTGCTTAAAATAACTAAACAATAAAGGCACAAAACAATGGATCCGATTTTTTATGCTTCATCAACATTATATCGCGTGGTGGTCAGCCATCATCCGGAACGGCCGGATATTTATTACGTTGATATGTGCCGAGACGGGTTTTGCTCGCATGATTTGTTATTTCAGATGCAAAAGAAGTTTTATCGCAGTCCGCAGTTAGAGCGCGTTTTTAATGACAGTAAGGGGATTTTTCTCCGCGAATCCAGAAACGGAGATATCACGCTTCTTTATACCAAACACCGCGACATTATGGCGCAAAAAAGACAGGCGGAATTAAGAGCTAAGGTCGATGGGGAAATTATCCGCGTTTTTAAGCAAATGAAGGCAGAGGAAAAACTCCAGACAATCAGCGTGCAGGTGCATGAATTTTATTATGATAACGAAAGACCTAACATAGAAAAACCGGCGCGCAGTTTATATGAAGAAACGGCAAGAGCCAAACTTCTGCGTGAAGAAAAAGCAGAGCGGTTAAGGAAAATTAAGCAGGAATATTATGCACGGCAGAAGTATGCCGCAGAGCCGCATATTAAGCTAAAGCTAAACCAGTTATGGCAACCGGAATATTAGGCTTATTTTATCAGTTTTTTGATTTTACGTTGAAAAGAAGAAGAATCCCATTCTACTTCGCCTTGAATGGTGGCAACCTTCTTGCCGTTTCTATCCATAACAACGGCATAAGGTGTGGAGCCGATACCTAATTTTAGGGATAGTGCATTATCAACATCATGGTAGAAAGGAATTGTCGGAGCGCCGAATTTAGCTAAGAACAAGCGTTCTTCTTTGTTGCTTTTCCATTCGCCTGCCGGAGATACCAAAAATAAGTTAATGTTGTGACGTTTGGCTTTGGGATAGTATTCTTCCAAGTATTTCATTTCTCTTAAGCAGGGGGCACAAGTTTGTGTCCAGAAAACCATAACGGTTAAGTCAGCTGTGGTATCTAAAATCGGCATTTCTTTATTTTGTTCGGAAACTAATGATACATCCGGCATATCAACAGGATATTCCAAAACATAAATCCCTAACGGTGTGTGATATGCTTTGGCACTGAAGGAGATTAAAAGAAAACAAATGAGCAAACGATAAAATAAAGACATGTTTTTTCCTGTTAATAAATGAATTGTATTTTGTACAAAAGCCGGTTTTGATATATGCTTAAATTCTACTAAGACAACTTATAGGGTAAAAAATGAAATATTTAGTTAAATTTTTAATGATTTTTTCAATATTTTTTTCCATTCTATACGTGAGCGGATGCGGGAGAATTTCTCGCAATGTGCCGGTGGAAGGTAGCGGGTATCCGCATACATATCCTCGGCATTAAAAATAAAGTATAGAGGTAAAAATATGGATAACACAAAAGATGACGATTACTCGGAAGTTATGATTCCGTATGTGGAATTTGCCGAGAATGCCAACGAGCGGACACCGTGTATTTTGGTTTTGGATTGTTCCGGTTCTATGCGGGGCGAGCCGATTAAACAGCTTAATACCGGTTTGCAGGCATTGGAAAAAGAATTAAAAGAAGATATAGATGCCAGTTCGCGTGTTCAGCTTTTGGTTATTAAAGCTTATGGCAAGGATGATGCGGAAATTTCCGCGGACTGGGTTGATGCTATGAATTTTACGGCACCGGTTATGGAGGCTTCCGGTTTGTCACCGATTGGCAAGGCGATGGTGTTGGCATTGAAAAAAATAGAAGAACAAAAATGTCTGTATGACAGTTGCGGTATTACCTCTAAGCGCCCATGGATTTTCCTTATCAGTGACGGCGAGCCGACAGATTACGGTTGGGAATTGGCGGCGGCAAAGTGCAGAGAGGCGCAACAAAATAAAAAAGTTGTTATCCATGCCGTTGGTACGCAAGGGGCAAATTTAGAAAAGCTGGCGAAGTTTTCGTTGATGTCGCCGAAGCGTTTAAGCGGTTTGAAGTTTACGGAATTCTTTTTATGGTTATCAAGAAGTGTATCTTGTATTTCCCGTGCGGCACCGAATATGCCTGATATTTTAGATGATATTGAGGGCTGGAATGAAGAAAACGCCTAAAAGTATTCGGGTTATTGCAGCTAAGATTACCGGCAGTTTGCATACGGCAAAGAAAACGCCGTGTCAGGATTTTTACCATTATGCCTGCTCCGGAAACAAGTTGGTGGCGGTGGTTTCAGATGGTGCAGGTTCAGCAAAATACGGTAAAATCGGGGCAAAGATTATTTGCGAAACATTGGTGGATATTTTAATCAATACACCGCTTAAAAATGTGGAACAGGCTGTGCGGTTGGCTGTGGAAATTGCTCGTGACAGACTGGTTATTCATCGCCTAAACAAAAGCAAAACCGAAAAGGAAATATTAAATTTTTCGGCAACGGTGGTCGGGGTTGTATATCACCGGAATCACGGTGTGTTTTTTCATATAGGTGATGGCGCAGGTGTTGCCGTTTGTGAGAATAATAAAAATTTAAGCTACATTTTGTCGCGTCCGGCAAACGGCAGATTTTCTTGTGAAACATATTTTTATACCATGAAGAATTGGGGCGAATGTTTGCGTTTTACGAAAATTGATAAATGCGAATCGCTGTTTTTGATGACGGACGGGGTAACAAATTTTGCTTTGTCAGATGATATGTGTAGTCTTAAAAAAGGATTTTTGGAACCGATAAATAAATATCTTAAAAATGAGCCGAATAAACAACGGGCATTGAGAGCTTTGTATAATACGCTTGATACAAAGCAGGCACGCAAACTTAATTCAGATGATAAAACTTTCTTATGGGCGGGGTTATGAGTACGGAAAATACGGAACAAAATTCTCCGCAGTATAATGCTATTTTTGCAGACAGGCATGTTGAGAAAATTACATTAGGTCGGCTCTTAAATAAAGGCGGGGCGGCCGGTAAGGTTTTTGCAATTGCCGATATGCCGCGAAAAGTGGCAAAGATTTTTCATGAACGGCAAAAAAGCAATACGAATCGCTTAAAGCTTGAAGCAATGGTTATGAATAACCCGAATATTCCGAGTGTGATGGCAAACGGGGTAGAATATGTGCAGATTGCATGGCCGGAAGCTATCTTAGAAGATGATGAGGGATATTGTGTCGGGTATCTTATGCCGTTTATCAATACTTCTGAAGCGGTTTCTTTAGACCACCTGATGCAGGGAGCCGTGCGCGCCAAATTAGGACTTTCGGATAAGTATTCTTATCGGGTTATGGCAGCCTATAATGTAGCCTTAATGGTGGCATCTTTACACCGCTACGGTCATTATATTATTGATTTAAAACCGGCCAATGTTTCCATTTATAAAAAGACAATGACGGTGGCAATGTTTGATTGTGACGGTTTTTCCATTAAGGGAGAACAGGCTCGTTTTCCGGCAGAGTTTGTCAGTGAAGAATATATTTATCCGGAGGGAATGAACCAATCATGCGAGGAAATGGGCGAAGAGCAGGATAAATTTGCTTTAGCGGTTATCATCTTCAAATTGTTGAATAACGGTATTCACCCGTTTTCCGGTATTGTTAAGAAAAATGCGGACAGCACACTTTCCATTCAAGAGCGTATAGAACAATATCATTATGCATACGGTATGTGGGCAGACAGCTATCAAAATCCGCATCCGTACAGTATTCATACTTTTTTGCCGCAGAGCACAATGAAACTTTTTGATCGTGCGTTTGTTAAAGGGCAAAAGAGACCGACGGCGTTAGAATGGCAGGCTGAACTTGATTATTTGCTTAAGAACATAAAACAATGCAAGAAAAATCCTAATCATTCTTATTTTACCAATAAAGGGTGTGGACTGTGTGTTGCGGAAGAAAAATTTAAGGCTAATTTGAAAAATATTCAGGAAAAAAATGCCGAGCCGAAGAAAATCCGCGGTTTTGAAGTAAATAAACTTTCTAAGGAAAGCTTGAGAGAGGATAAAAAGCACCAGCGCCGCAGTGAAAAGCGAATCATGCGGGCAACGTACTTCTTCATTATGTTTTACAGCTTGATGATGACTTTTTATCCGCGCATTTGTTTATATTATCACAAGGAATTGCAGACAATCGGTATTTCTTTACAGCTGATTGTGTATATTTTATTTTTTAATTTCTTGCACTGGTTTGTGCGTAAATATCGCAGTTTTTTAGTCAGACGTTTGGGTGGATTAATAATAAATGCTTTAATTACATATACTTATTGCTGTGTTTTGATAGCGGTAATCGTAAGTAATCATATTGATTGGGCGAGATTGTTTAATCCGTTCTAGCTAATAGTATCTTTAAGGAAACTATGAGCCTTTGAAGTTCCTACTTTTCATTTATAAAAAGAGTGATATAAATACTTCATATGTATTTTTTATGAGGATAAGCTTGTGATAAATTTAAAGAATATTGTAATTTCCGGTAAAGAGGTTTGCCCGATTATTGAGGGCGGTAAGGGTATTAACGGTTCTGACGGCAGAAGCAGCGGTCACTTTGCAAAAGAGGGCTGTGTCGGAACGATATCTTTGGTGAGCGCTGATTTTTATGATGACAAAGGCAACGTTGTTTTGGAGCGTTTTCATACGACGAAACGTTTAGACCGCCATGCAGAATTAATAGAAGGGGCAATTAAAGGCGGTATTGCTCAAGCGCAGATTGCCCATGAAATTGCCGGCAATAACGGACGTATTCATGTTAATGAGCTTTGGGAATTAGCTGATTCAGAAAAAGTTATTAACGGTGTATTAGACGGCGCAAAAGGACTTATTCATGGCGTTACCTGCGGGGCAGGTTTACCGTATAAATTAGGCGAGATTGCCTCATCTCACGGCGTTTACTACTATCCGATTGTTTCTTCGGCACGTGCTTTTCAAATTCTTTGGAAAAGAGCATATTCCAATTACAGTGAATTTTTAGGCGGTGTTGTTTATGAGGATCCGTGGCTTGCCGGCGGACATAACGGCTTATCTAATGCCGAGAATCCGGAACAGCCGCAAGATCCGTACAATCGTATTAAAGATTTGCGTACGGCTATGAATAATCTCGGATTGCAGGAAACACCGATTATTATCGCCGGCGGGGTATGGTGTTTAAAAGATTGGGAGAATTATTTGGATAATCCGGAAATCGGCAAAGTCGCTTTCCAGTTTGGTACGCGCCCGATGATTACCACAGAAAGTCCGATACCTGATGCATGGAAACAGGTTATGCTTAAGACCAAACCCGGTGATGTGGCATTGCAACTGTTCAGCCCGACAGGGTTTTATTCTTCCGCTATCAGAAATAAGTTTTTGAATCGCTTGTTTGAGCGTAAAGAGGGAGAAATTTCTTTTGCTATGGAAGCAAATGATGAGTTTGATACACCGCTTTCAATAAGTAATGTTAAAACTGTTTACATAAAAGCTGCTGATTTTGCAAAGGCTGATAATCAGCTCAAAGCAGGCTTTACGGTTATACAAGAAACGCCGGATAGTACGGTGGTCTTTTTAACACCCGGTGAGTGGGAAACCATGAAACAAGACCGTGCAAATTGTTCCGGCTGTTTATCACAGTGCCAGTTTTCAAGCTGGTCCGGCGCTAAGGGAACAACAGGAAAGATTTGTGACCCGCGTACTTATTGTATTCATAAGACATTGTTTGAAGTAGCACACAATGGTAAGCCGGAGGATAATCTTTGTTTTGCCGGGCATCAGGTTTATAAATTCGGGCAGGACCCGATGTATGCCAACGGGCATATACCGACGACACACGAGCTGATAGAAGCCATTAAGCAAGGGCGGTAGGAACTGGGGATTTGTATAGCGCCTGTCATGATTGCACCGGCGCTCGCTTATGTACCGATTTTGTACACCGCGCTCGCGGCGGTACTTCCAGCACAGGTGTTCTCCAAATCCATTGCAAAAATCACCTTCGGGTGATTTTTCAGTTTAAGTTTTAGGGATTTGTATGGCGCCTGTCATGATTGTACCGGCGCTCGCTTATGTACCGATTTTGTACACCGCGGTCGGAAATTTACTTCAAGCACGGCATTTTATCTCACCCATTGTAAAAGAGCCCTCTTAGGAGGGCTCTTTTTGTTTTAAATTATTTTTTCTTTTACAGCCACTTGATAATGGCAAAGCCGCCGATTAAAAGAATTAAAAAGATGATGGAAAGGAGGTTTAAGTTCTTTTCAATAAAGGTTTTCATCGGTGCACCGAAACGTTTTAAGAGCCAGGCGATAATGTAAAAACGAATACCGCGCGCTAAAATTGAGGCAACCGTAAAGACTACTAAATCCAAATGAACAACACCGCTGGCGATAGTGATGATTTTATAAGGAAACGGGGTAATACCGGCACCAAAGACTATCCACGCACCATATTCGTGGTAATAGTTTTCAAATTTGGTGAAGCCATCCATATAACCGTAAAATGTGAGCAACGGTTTGGCTATCATTTCAAAACCGAAAACACCGATAGCATACCCAAGATAACCGCCTAAGATACTGGCAATTAATGCAACGCCGGCAATTTTATATGCTTGTTTCGGGGTGGCTAAAACCATTGGGATAATCATAATATCCGGTGGAATAGGGAAGAAAGAGCTCTCAATAAAAGAGATGGCAAAAAGCCAAGCCAAGGCATTTTTTCTGCCGGCTAAATCAAGAGTGTAGTCATATATTTTTCGGGTTAGGTTCTTTATTGCCATAATTTTCTCTTTTGTGAGGTTTTCTATGGCTTTTAGCTTTAGCGTAAAAATTGTTCTATTTCTTCTACATTTTGTGTGTTTTCCACATAAAATGTTTTGGGAAAAGCAAAAAGCTTTTGTGTCTTACTTAGTGCCGGCAAAAAATTTATGCAAATAACTGACGGGGTGTTCTTTTTTAAATATGTCATAGCGGCGGTTATATTATGAACTTCAAATAAAGAATAACCTTTTTCTTTAACGGAAGATGTGAAAACAGGGCGTTCGTAAGGTTTTAAATTGATGTATAAAATGTGGTGATGCTTGTTGCCGGTACAATAACATTCCAAAATATTTAAGAGATCTTTTTTGGCTTCATCATGGGTTAGATAGTGGCTGACGGACGGATGATAAATCAATGCCTTCGGTGCTTCTGAAACAATGACTATCGGCGTATCGGAACGCTCAAATTTGCGTCCTAAAGATAAGATATATTCTATCGGTGTTTTGCGCTCAAAATCAAATAACAAAACATTCGGGGTTATTTCTTTGTGGTATAAGGTAAGTTGATGCAAATTGTCCGTATCAAATAAAAAATAACCTCGTTCGCTAAGTCCCTGATGATACAGCTCTTTGTTGATACGATTATTGTTGTAGATGAAAATATTGCCCATATTCTGCATTTTGCTCTCCTGTTTATTGATGGAAAACAATATAATATGCGTTGAGCGAATTTTAAGAGTTATGCTGTTTTAAAAATGCTTCATAAGTGTTTTCTAACAGCATGGCAATTGTCATCGGACCAACACCACCGGGAACGGGCGTTAAATAAGCAGCTATCTTTTCGGCATCTTTGCGGCAGACATCTCCTTTTAAGCCGTTTTCCGTACGATTTATGCCGACGTCAATAATGATGGCGCCTGTTTTAATATATTCTTTGGTTATTATTTCCGGTTTACCGATGGCGGCGACTAATATATCTGCCGTGCGGCAAAGTTCGGCTAAGTTTTTGGTATGAGAGTGAGCTATGGTTACCGTGCAATTTTCTTTTAAAAGTAAATGGGCGGTCGGAAGCCCTACAATCTGTGAGCGACCGATGACGACTGCATTCATTCCGTCTATATTTTCATGAGTGCTTTTTATCAGGCGGATAATACCTTTAGGTGTGCAGGGTAGAAAGGTGTTTTCACTTTTTTGCACCATTAAACCGGTGTTGAACGGATGGAATCCGTCAACATCTTTTATCGGGTTGATATGATTTAAAACCTTTTTCTCGTCAAAATTTTTAGGTAAGGGGAGTTGCACCAAAATACCGTTTATGTTTTCATTTTGATTAAGTTCATCTATCAACGCTAGCAGTTCTTCTTCTAAGATGGTATTCGGAAAATGATAAGTGTGTGCGGTTATTCCGACTTCGGTGCAGGCTTTTTCTTTGGATTTGACGTATATTTCACTGGCCGGGTTGTTGCCGACCATGATAACAGCAAGTTCCGGTTTTTCGTTCAGTGTGGCAATTTTTTGTTTTAAGTTTTCTCTTGTGTCACTAGCCAGTTTTTTTCCGTCAATCAATTTTGCCGTCATCGGTTTTCTCCATCTGGTTAAGCAGGTTTTCCAGCTCTTTGTTGCTTATAACTGCTAATAATATTTTCTTATAGCGATCCGTTTGACCGCTGATAAGACTGAAAGAAGCTTTGCTGAGCTTTAGGCATTTACTTAAATATTTTATAAGCTCTTGGTTGGCTTTGCCTTTTTCCGGCACACTGTTAAGGCTGATTTTTAAGAAATCTTGTCCTAAGTTATCCGTGAAAACCCCATTTATGCCACACTTGGAGGCATTGGGGGTAACGCGTATTCTTAAACTATAACCGTCGGATGTTTGTTCATAAAACATTTAAGAGCAGATTATCCGTGTAAGGCGCGACAAGTTTGTTCCAAGATGTGCTGTACAACCATTAAAGCAATGATAAGTGCATAAGGAGAAATATCAAAACCTTGGATAGGTTTAATATATTCGCGCAATTTAGCATACACCGGTTCGGTTACTTTATGGAGTAAATTTAAAAATGTCTTAAACGCGGCACCACCCTGACCGATAATGTTGAAGTGCATACACCAATACAGTGCTACATTAACGATATTTAATATAAAGTAGACTTCAACAATACACTTTATAATCCAAAGCAGTGTTTCCAATATAATTTCCATCTGTTATTTCTCCTAACAAGGTTTAGCTTCTTTCAATTTCACGAGGCAGGGCTTTTTGCGGTTCCGATACAGAAAGCGTATTTTGTACCGTATGCTGTTCCTCGCGCTCGTTTTGGGTTTGCGGTAATTCTCTTAAGCGCATCATATATAATATAACTCCGCGCAAATTTTCAAGATGAGAATAACTGTCTTCCAAATCTTCATCATCATTATGAACTGAATTTAATGTTAAATTCAAGTTAAATTCGGTAAATGTCGGCAATTCTTTTAATAATTTTTGACAATACTGGCAATAAGTGCTGACTTCGTTGTGGATTTCTTTGTGTTTATGCTGAATCATAGTGGTGGTATTTGAAATCATAATGCGCATTTCACGCAGGCGAGCCAATTTAAAACGCAACATATTTATTCTTTCGCGGTTGATTTCCGCATTGGTTCCTTCATAAAGAGAAAGGCAAAGCAAAATTTCGGCTTCACGATCATAGCTCATGGCAACAAAGTTATTGCGCTCAGATAAATCTTCATGTGTTATATCACCATCTGAAGTATGGCTCAGAATATCTTGTGTGGCACTTACCCAACGATAGTATTCGTTCATGGAAGATGTTTCACAACTGCTTTGTTCTATCAAGTTAGCCAGCTCGGCGCTTAATGAATAAGGAATAAAGTTTTTGGCAGCGGCATCACGCTCAATAAAATCTGCCAGATTTTTTCTGACTGCGCCGATAGGCAAGTCTTTTTGGTTTATTTCTACCGTATAATTTTTAGGCGCAAAAACAACTTCACGCGTTAAGATATTCAGTTCTTTGTCACTTGCGGTGGGATATTGTTTTTTTAAGTGATTATGAATAATGGTATAGTAATTTACCGGTTGCGGGGTGACATTTATTTGCTCATTATCTGAGTTATTCATTGTTTTCTCCTTTATCAAAATCATAATCTTCAAAAATAACAACGGCTTGTTCCAGCCAAATAATTCTATCTATTACCCAAGTGCTGATTTCAGAAACTTTTTCCGACTCAATACCAAGTGCGGCAGACATTTTGCCGATAAATACCCCTTCCGAATCGGAAAAGTTTTTATCTGTATAAGCTAAGGCCAGCATATATTTTATCAATTCCAGGGATAATCTTCTGGTGGTAATGGAACGGGCAATTTTGAAACAAAGCTCCGGTGCTACATTAAAAAAACGTTGCTCTAATGTTATATCCATCTTCTGAGCGATAGCTTCTATAAGCTTGATTTCTTCAGGAGAAATTCCTCCGTCCAAATTAGCAAGTGTACAAAGAATAGTTAGGAAAGCTTCCTTTTCTTCCCTGGTTGCATTGGTAATAAATGGTTTATCTGTCGGCATAGTGTTTCTCATCCTTCAAATTATTATTTAGTCATTGTGGCAAAAAAACATTAATCTTGCAATAATAAAAAAAGAAAATCGGCAGAATAAAAGATTTTGTTTGAAAAAAATAAAGTAGGATGTTATAGTCTTTGGCATTGAGGGATAAGATCAGGTTTATAAATTGAAGGGTATGACTAAAAAATATTTTATAAAAACTTTCGGTTGTCAGATGAATGTATATGATTCCAACAGAATGGCTAATATGTTGGAAGAAATGGGGCTTTCTAAGGCACAAACACAAAGAGATGCAGATGTTGTGATTTTTAATACCTGCCA
>DEKL01000103.1:4675-9757 GCA_002353835.1 Alphaproteobacteria bacterium UBA2723 | reverse complement strand
ATATTCGTGAGAAAGCCGCAGAGAAAGTTTTTTCCGATTTGGGACGAGAATATCAGATTAAATTAGAGCGCTTGGAAGAGGGTAAAGATACCATTATCGGGGTGACCGGTTGTGTGGTACAGGCAGAAGATAAAGAAATTATGAAACGCGCGCCGTATGTGGATTTTGCATTAGGGCCGCTGAGATATTTTCGCTTAAAAGAAGTTGTTAATGAGATTTTTAATCAACGCGAAATGCAGTTGTTGGATACGGAATTTTCTGCTGTTTCAAAGTTTGATAAATTACCGGAAAATAAGGCAGAGGGCGCTTGTTCCTATTTGGCTATACAAGAGGGGTGCAATAATTTCTGTACCTATTGCGTGGTTCCTTATACGCGCGGGGTAGAGATGTCGCGTCCGGTTGAAGATATCTTAATAGAAGCACGGCGCTTGGCGGATACAGGCAGTTTGGAACTTAATCTTTTAGGGCAGAACGTTAATTCATATCATGGGGAAGACGCAAACGGAAAAGAGCGCAATTTAGCGTATTTGCTTAATAAGGTGGCAGAAATTGATAAGATTAAGCGAATCCGTTATACAACATCATATCCGGCTGATGTGGATGATGATTTAATACTTTGCCACAAAAATATAGATAAGCTGATGCCGTATTTGCATTTACCGATTCAATCCGGCTCGGATGCTATCTTAAAGAAAATGAACAGACGGCATACTTCAGGGGATTATCTGAGAATTGTTGAAAAATTAAAGGAAGCTAATCCCAATATCGGGATGTCTTCGGATTTTATTGTCGGTTTTCCGGGGGAGACAGACGAGGATTTTCAGAAGACATTAGATATTGTTAATCGGGTTAAATATATTCAGGCTTTTTCTTTTAAATACAGTAAACGTCCGGGAACACCGGCGGCCGTGATGGAAAATCAGGTGGAAGAAAAGGTCAAAAAACAGAGATTGCAGATTTTACAGGATTTATTGTTTGACTATCAAACAAAATTTAATGAGAACAGTGTCGGCAAAGTGATGTCGGTGCTATTTGAAAACAAAGGGCGCCATAAAGGGCAGCTCACGGGACGTACGCCTTATATGCAGAATTTATACGCAGAGGCGGATAATTCTTTAATCAATAAAATTGTTGAAGTACGCGTCAGCGGTGCTTCAACCAACTCTTTAAGCGGGGAGGTAATATAAAATGGCTGAAATCAGTTTTGAATTGTTTAATAATCAACTGCTAAAAGTAGTGGTTGGCGTTAATGACGAGAATATTCGTTTGATTGAGAGAATGCTTAACGTGGAAGTGTTAAGCTTCGGTAATCAGATTACAATTAAAGGGGCTGCCGGTGATGTTGAAAATGCCAAAACCGCCATAGATATTTTATACGAAAAAGCAAGTAAAGGCAGAATAGTCGGGGCAGAAGAAGTTAAGGCGGCAGTTCGTATCAGCGGCGGTAACGGTACGGCTGATGAGAAGCAGTCTTTAAGTGAAATGGTGTTAAAGACTAAAAAGCGTTATATCTATCCGCGTTCGGCAACACAAGCGGCTTATATTACCGAGATGATGAATAATGAGCTTGTATTCGGTTTAGGTCCTGCGGGTACCGGTAAAACATATTTGGCGGTGGCGCTGGCTGTTTCCATGATGTTGGAAGGTGCCGTTGATAAGATTATTTTATCACGTCCGGCGGTTGAGGCCGGTGAAAACCTGGGTTTCTTGCCGGGTGACTTAAAAGATAAGGTTGACCCGTATTTAAGACCGCTTTATGATGCATTATATGAAATGTTACCGGCAGAGCAGGTGGATAAGAAATTAGCGTTAGGTGAAATTGAAATTGCACCGCTTGCTTTTATGCGCGGTCGTACACTTTCCAACGCGTTTGTTATCTTAGATGAAGCGCAAAATACAACCCCGATGCAGATGAAAATGTTTTTAACCCGTTTGGGTGAAAATTCCCGCATGGTGGTTAACGGTGACTTGAGCCAGGTGGACTTGCCGCGCGGTGTCATCTCCGGTCTGCGTGATGCGTTGGATACCTTAAAAGGTATTAAAAATATCGGTTCAGTTACATTTTCAGCCAATGATGTTGTGCGTCACGGCTTAGTTGCAAAAATTGTTAAAGCGTACGAAGAAAAGAGCAAAAGGGCAGAAGATGAAAAGTAAAATAGCCTTAAATGTGTTGGTAGAAGATAACCGTTGGACGGAAAATGTTGATTTTGATGTCGTTAAGGTTGCCGAAGAATTAAAAGAGCTGACTTTTAATTATGTGGCAGATAATGTTGAGCACGAACTTCTTAACCAAGATAAAACATTTAATGTTAACGTGGCGTTGAGTAATGATGAAGAAGTCCATAAGCTTAATAAAGAATTTCGCAATATGGATAAACCGACAAATGTGCTTTCTTTTGCCAATATTGATGATGAAACATTTTGGCAAGAGCTTAATGATACAAAGGAAGCAGAATTGGGGGATATCATTCTGGCATTTGATACGTTGGTTCGCGAAGCTTTGGAAAAAGGTATCAGCGTATATGCACATTTCTGCCACCTTTTAGTGCATGGTTTCTTACATATTTTAGGGTTTGACCATCAGGAAGATAAAGAAGCCGAGGAAATGGAAGAGTTTGAAGTAGATATTTTGGCGGCTTTTTCTATTGATAACCCTTATAAAGAAACGGAAGAAGCATAAAATGACCAAAGGGGGAGGGCATAAAGGGGCAAAGCTTTTAAAGTTTATTTTGCTGTTTATTGCCGGTGCAATATCATCACTTATTTTTCCGCCTTTTGCACAAAGTTGGGCGGGCTATATTGCGCTGATAGGCTTTTTTGTTTTTCTTTTTAAGAAAGACCGTTCCTTAAAAGAAATGTTTTGGGCGACATATGTTTTCGGTTTTTCTTTTTTCGTGGTCGGTTTTTCGTGGATAAATAATGCTCTTTTAACAGACGGTGATCAATTTATTGCCTTTGTGCCGTTGGTAATGCTGGCTATCGGTTTGTTTTTCGGGCTGTTTTGGGCAATACCGGCACTTTTGGCGGCTAAAGGCAAGGGTATTTATGAAAAAATGCTGTTATTCTGCGGCGGCTACGTCTTTATGGAGTGGGTGCGCAGTTTTATTTTTACCGGCTTTCCGTGGAACTTGCTGGGAACGGCATTTTCTTTTCATCCGAGGATGATACAGGGGGCTTCGGTTATCGGCACATATGGGCTTTCTTTGTTGTTGTTGCTGTTGTGTTGCGGTATGGCGCTTATCGGGATAAGTATTTGGCAAAAAAAACTTTATAAGGGTAGTTTTATTTTTATCTTATTGCCGGCGGTATGTCTGTTTTCTTTCAGTTTTTTATATCTGCCGATTAACGAATTGGACGGGTTAAAGGTACGTCTGGTGCAACCGAATATTCCGCAGACATTTAAATGGCAACCGGCGTTGATGTATCAAAATTTCAGACAATATATTGATATGAGCCGTGTTCAGCCGTTAGATGATGTGGATATGGTGGTGTGGGGTGAAACGGCAACACCTTATATATTAGACAGAGATGAAGAACGTTTGGCAGAGATAAAAAATGCCATTCCCGAAAAAGGCTATTTAGTGACCGGTGTTTTGCGAATCGGCCATGAAAACGGCAGAGAAGTTCCTTATAACTCGCTTTTTGTTATAAATGGCGACGGAGATATTAAAGACTATTATGATAAATCCCACTTGGTGCCGTTCGGTGAGTTTTTACCGTTTCGCGATTATTTGCCGGATTTTATGGAACCGGTGGCTTCAGTTGTGGGTGATTTGGGCAGAGGTGAGAAAAATAAAAATATTACGGTTTCCGGTTTGCCGTTGATGGGCGGAGCGATATGTTATGCAAGCATTTTTCCGCATGAGGTGCTTAATCGTGTGAAAAAGCCGGAGATACTTTTGGTTTTGGCAAATGACGGGTGGTATGGTATCAGCGCCGGTCCGTATCAGCACCTTGCCGCCGCACAGATGCGTGCACTGGAAGAGGGCATAACGATTGTGCGCAGTGCTAATACCGGTATCAGCGCGGTTATTTTACCGAACGGTGAGCTATTGGGTGTGATAGGGTTAGATGTTTCCGGTGTAACAGATGTTGTTTTGCCTAAAAATTTAAGCCGAAAAACAATTTACGGTTGCCTGGGGAATGTTATACCGCTGAGTATTTTACTTTTGATGTTTGTTTTTATTTGGGGTGTTCGTCGTTACAAAAATAAAATATCTCGTTAAAATTGAATCTTTTAAAAAAATGTTGAATTTTAATGAAGGGTATTTTATTGTTTGGTTGTTGTAATACATTTTAGGAGAACGGATATGGCACGCGGTCGGCGTAAAAGATCAGAAATTTTGGAAAGTGGGGAATCTCTTGCAGATAACGGTATCGGTCCGATTGATGCCCATGTCGGTTCAAGAATTGCCGCCAGAAGAAAATTGCTCCAACTCAGTCAAAAAGAATTGGCTGATCGTTTAGGTATTACATTTCAACAAGTGCAAAAATATGAAAAAGGTATGAACCGAATCGGTGCCGGCAGATTGTTTAGTATCGCTTCTATTTTGGGTGTTGATATTAACTATTTCTATGATGATGTTGATAACAGCGCTTATACGCAACTTATAGAAAAAAATAACAGTTACGGTTTTTTGCGGGAAGACGGGATTGAACAGCAGTTTGATTCTATGAACGGTGCAGAGGCAACAATGTTGCTCAAGGCTTTTTATTCCTTACCACCTAAGGCACGCACTTCGCTTTTGGTTATGTTGACCAGCCTGCGTGAAAGAGAAGAGAATTCTCAAGATGCTCAATAAAAATATTATTCCCGATACGCCGAAATTTTTCGGGCGCAGAAAAGGTCGTGTCGTTCGTAAAGCGAAAAGCTTTTTATTGGAAAAAATGTTGCCGCAGCTAAAAGTGGCTGAAAGGCAAGATTTTTGTGCGGCTGATTTGTTTGATGAGCCTAAAAAAGAAATCTGTTTAGAAATTGGTTTCGGTGACGGTCAACACCTTTACGGGCAGGCAAAAAATAATCCGCAAAACGGCTATATCGGGGTGGAAGTTTTCCAAAACGGGGTGGCTAATCTTTTAACC
>DEKL01000103.1:4497-4667 GCA_002353835.1 Alphaproteobacteria bacterium UBA2723 | reverse complement strand
ATTAAAGAGGGAGATAATTTGCCTGAAGAAATTGATGCCAAAAGTTATGCGGTTAATAACATTCGGGTTTATGATGATGATGTGCGCTTGTTGTTCTCTAAAATGCCGGATAATTTTTTTGATAAGATATACTTGCTGTTTCCGGACCCGTGGCCGAAGAAAAAGCACGC
>DEKL01000103.1:0-4463 GCA_002353835.1 Alphaproteobacteria bacterium UBA2723 | reverse complement strand
CGCTTTGTTAACCCTGATAATCTGAAAGAATTGGCACGTGTCATCAAAAAAGGCGGTTTGTTTCGGGTAGCAACCGATCATCCGATTTATAAGCGCCATGTTTTACGTACCATGCATGAATGTAAAGATTTTGTTTGGACGGCGAAATGTGGGAATGATTGGCGGTATGAGCCGAAAGACTGGGTGAAGACGAAGTATCAGCAAAAGGCAATACGGGAGGGGCGCCGCCCGGTGTGGTTCGATTTTATGAGGGTGTGCTAAATTATGGTCATATCGCCGTGAGAAAGCCACACATCAGCACGTCACGTACGTTTATGTACGCTCGTGTGCCTTGGTGGACTTCCACAATTATTTCACAAAATTTCTTACTTTTAATGTGGTGAGGTGCTAAATTTCCAAACCCATGGCAAAAATCGCTCTTTTGAGCGATTTTTAGGTTTAAATTGCATAATGTTTTTTGCTTTAAAAGGTGGTGGAAAAGTAGCACTTTTTAAAGGTAAAATTAAAATTTATGTATTAAGTTAGTTGACAATTCGGATAAGTATCTGCTAAAAAGCAGTACTTTTCTTTGTGTTTAATAAATTTAAGGAAATAAAAATGGTATCATTAGCAGAAAAAATGGCATCAAGTATGGACTCTTCCGTGTTTAGCAAAGCAACGGATTTGCATAAGCGTTTGCTTTTTACCCTGATGGCATTGATTGTTTTTAGACTTGGAACTTTTATTCCGTTGCCGGGTATTGATTCACGTGTATTGGCAGAAATTTTTGCCAGACATTCAAGCGGTATTTTGGGAATGTTTAATATGTTTTCCGGTGGTGCGTTGGAACGTATGACAATTTTTGCATTAAACATTATGCCTTACATCTCAGCCTCTATTATTTTACAACTCGGACAATCTATCGTTCCGTCTTTGGCTGCCTTAAAGAAAGAGGGCGAGGCCGGACATCGTAAAATGATGCATTATACCAAGTTGTTAACGGTTTTGATTACCATTGTTCAAGGTTATGGTATCGCTGTCGGTTTGATGAGCCTTTCTAATGGAGATGGTTCAAGCGCCGTGGTTATTGCGCCATATACCTTTATTTTCTCAACAATTATTTCTTTAACCGGCGGTACAATGTTTATCGTTTGGTTAGGCGAACAGATTACCTCACGCGGTGTCGGTAACGGTTCTTCCTTAATCATTACGGTTGGTATTATTGCTAATATCCCATCTGCTATCGCACAGACTTTGGAATTAGGTCGTATCGGTTCTATGTCTCCGTTGGTTATCTTGGGCTTATTTGTTATGAGTATCGCTTTGGTATTCATTATCTTAAAGGTTGAAATGGCTCAAAGAAAGATTTTAGTGCAATATCCTAAGCGTCAGGTTGGTTTGAAGATGACTTCTGCCGAGAGTTCTCACTTACCGCTTAAGGTTAACCCGACAGGTGTTATTCCGCCGATTTTTGCCAGCGCTTTGTTGTTGTTGCCGATTACCATTGCCAACATTTGGTCAAACAACGGACCGGAATGGGTACAAACTATGAGCCGTTACTTAAATCATGGTCAGCCTTTGTATCTGTTGCTTTATGCCGCTTTGATTATCTTCTTTGCTTTCTTCTATACTGCAGTTGTGGTTAATCCGGAAGAAACCGCAGAGAATTTGAAAAAACATGGCGGATTTATTGCCGGTATCAGACCGGGTAAAAATACAGCCGAATATTTGGACTACGTTGTGACACGTTTAACTGTTCTCGGTGCGTTTTACCTGGCAGCATTGTGTATCTTGCCGGAAATTTTGATTGCTAAGCTTTCTGTACCGTTTGTTTTAGGTGGTACGACACTTCTCATCGTGGTTCAGGTTACTTTGGACTTTATCACACAAGTTCAGTCACACCTGTTTGCATATCAGTATGAGGGGTTGCTTAAAAAGGCTGCTCTCGTTAAGAAAAAGAAATAGGGGCTCGTATAGCACCGGTCAAAAAAGCGTCGGCGCTCGCTTATTTACTAATTTTGTAAACTGCGCTCGCGGCGTCACTTTTAGCATCGGCACTATCCAAACCCATTGCAAAAAGCACTTCTTCGGAAGTGCTTTTTAGTTTAAATAATGCTTGCCACAGGACATTTACTTCTATTCATCTCAAATTTTTTCTTTTTATTGGTGAATTATGGGAAGTTTTCACTAGCCCATTGTAAAGGACCGCCTATTTAGGCGGTCTTTCATGTTATAATTGGAAGTGTTTTTTTATTTTTCCTGTTTATGAGGCAAAGGTTTGCTAACCGTTTCATTTAAAATGTGATTTTTTTTCATTTTTTTTAAAAGAATTATTGACTCTATGAAAATATGCCCTATAATCCGCATTAATTTTGAAAAGTGGTGATCAACTTTTTGAATGGTTTAATATATAGAAAAATGGAGATTTAATTTGGCTCGTATAGCTGGTGTAAATATTCCGAGTGCCAAGAAATTAGAGATTGCGCTAACCTCTATCTATGGAATCGGGAGAGAAACCGCACAGGTTATCTGTGCAAAAGCGGGCGTTGCCGGTGAACGTCGTGTACACGAATTGTCCGACGAAGATATCGCTAAGGTTCGTGAGATTATTGATAAGGACTACCTCGTTGAAGGTGAGCTCCGTCGTGAAGTCGGCGTTAATATCAAACGCTTGATGGATTTGGGCTGTTACAGAGGTCTGCGTCATCGTAAAGGTTTGCCTGTTCGTGGACAGAGCACTAAACAAAATGCACGTACCCGTAAAGGTAAGCGCAAAACTGTTGCTAATAAGAAGAAGTAAGGTGAGGTAGCGATGGCAAAAACAGTTATTAAGAAAAAAGAAAAGAAGAACATCACCTCCGGTGTTGCTCATGTCAATTCCACATTTAATAATACCAGAGTAACAATTACTGATGCTCAAGGCAATACAGTTGCTTGGTCTACTGCCGGTGCACAAGGTTTTAAGGGTTCCAGAAAATCTACCCCTTATGCTGCACAGGTTGCCGCTGAAGAAGCCGGTAAAAAAGCTCAGGAAAATGGTATGAAAACTTTGGAAGTAGAAGTTAAAGGTCCGGGTTCTGGTCGCGAATCCGCAATCAGAGCATTACAAGTTATCGGTTTTACGATTACTTCCATCCGTGATGTAACTCCTATTCCGCATAACGGCTGCCGTTTAAGAAAACGCCGCAGAGTTTAATTTTTTAGGTTTAAAGTAGAGGAAAGAATCCCTTTCCTCTGCTGTTTTAGTGTTGCGTATAAACTATTTAAGAGGGTATTCCGGTGATTCAGAAGAATTGGCAAGAACTTATAAAACCAACTAATTTGGAGGTTGTTCCTGGCGAAGGCAAGAACGTAGCTAAAATAGTTGTAGAACCTTTGGAAAGAGGTTTTGGTTTAACTTTAGGTAACGCGCTACGGCGTGTTTTGCTGTCTTCTCTTCAGGGCGGTGCTGTTACTTCCGTTAAAATTGACGGTGTATTGCATGAGTTTTCTGTTGTAGAAGGTATGCGTGAAGATGTTACAGACGTTATCTTAAATATTAAAGGCTTAGCGGTTGCCGTTCATTCTGAAGGGCAGAAAGTTATGCGCTTAAAGGCAGAAGGTCCGGCTGTTGTTACGGCTGCTATGATTGAAACCGGTCATGATGTTGAAATTATGAACCCGGATCATGTTATCTGCACATTAGATGCCGGTGCAAAAATTGCTATGGATATGACTGTCGGTACAGGTAAAGGTTATGTTCCGGCTGTTCAAAATAAAACAGCTGATGCGCCTATCGGTGTAATCGCAGTTGATGCAATCTATTCTCCGGTAAGAAAAGTTTCTTATAAGGTTGATAAGACTCGTGTTGGTCAAAACACAGATTATGATAAGTTGACAATGGTTGTTGAAACAAACGGTGTGTTAACACCGGAAGATGCCGTTGCTTTATCTGCTCGTATCTTGCAAGACCAGTTGAAGCCGTTCATTAACTTTGATGAACCGGAAAATGATGTTGAAGATATTAAAGAAGAACTGCCGTTTGACAGAAATCTTCTGCGCAAGGTTGATGAACTTGAACTTTCCGTTCGTTCTGCTAACTGCTTGAAGAATGACAACATTGTTTATATCGGTGATTTGGTACAAAAGACCGAGGCTGAAATGTTGAGAACGCCTAACTTTGGTCGTAAATCTTTGAACGAAATCAAAGAAGTACTTTCCAAGATGGGTATTCACTTAGGTATGGAAACCCCGGGTTGGCCGCCTGAGAATATTGAAGAATTGATTAAGAAGTGTGACGAACATTTTTAAGATTTGAGAGAATTCTAAAATATTGCAAAAGGAATCGTGAAAGCGGTTCCTTTTTTGTTTGGCGAATCGGGTAGCAAAATATAATTGACAAAATTTTAAAAATAGCGCATACTCGTTTCCAATGTATGAGATTATTATATCAATTAAAAATAAATTTTTATCATGGAAGAGAGAATGAAAGAGACCTTTAATCC
>DEKL01000011.1:7004-8092 GCA_002353835.1 Alphaproteobacteria bacterium UBA2723 | reverse complement strand
AACTGTCATTATAAAAGCTCTCTTTTATAGAGGGCTTTTTTTATGTATCCGCAAAGTCTAGCTTTGCGGATTTTTTGTTTTAAATTTTATTTTGAGAAAGGAGAAATCATGTTAAATAAAATCGTTGCGACCTTTGGTTCTTACGCATTACGAACAGTAAGTAATACCCTAATTGATAAATCTGTTCAAAAAATCAACAGACCTTATAATAATTTTAATAGAAACTTAAAAGGTATTTCCTCTCTCAATGTGGGAGAAGAAGAATCTTTACGGTGTTATAAATATATACCGCATGATTCTACAGGCTTCTGCAGAAGAGTTATGGAATACGAAATCAACAAATATAACAAAACTGGAAAATATAAATAATAAATAATTAAAAAGGCAATCTTTTAGGGTTGCCTTTTTTGTTTTTCTGATTAACATACAGATGAAAGGTCAAAAGATGCAAAAATTAAAAAAAGCTTTTTATTTTTTACTTGGTTTTTTATTTATACCGGAAATTTTAAGCGAATTAACTGCGCTTATCTTGAATTTATATAACAGTAGATTACTGGTAGGATATTATGCTCTGGTCTTTCTCATTATATACTTTGCGTTTCCTTTTTTATACCGCAAAGATATTCCCAAACATTTTCCTAACAGATATGCTTTTTATGGTATTCTATACCTAATATTTTGGATTTTTGGTATCATCTTAGCCTTATATATTACAGAATAAGCATCGACCAACCCAAAAATAAAATTAAATTTTCTTTAATTCGGCTTTTCCACCTCAGGCAAGATTTTTTTTGACAACCATTAAGATTCCGTCTTATACTTTCCTTCATGAAAGAAAATGCCGAAATAAATGCCTTAAAATCTATCTCCAAAGCGGTCAAAGACCTAGACCAGCTTAACTTGGTGCAACGAAAATTATTTGATAAAATAGAACACACTCACCAAAACTTCGTCATTTTAGGGCAAGCCGGAACCGGCAAATCCACCTTCATCAAATATCTGAAAAAGAACTCTAAAAAACGTATTCGCCTCGTTGCCCCCACGGCTATCGCCGCCCTAAATATTGAGGGCGCCACCATCCACTCCAT
>DEKL01000011.1:0-6974 GCA_002353835.1 Alphaproteobacteria bacterium UBA2723 | reverse complement strand
GGAGATTTTTTAATTATGCGTGATGTGCTTGCCACCCGCCGCCGCAAATTAAAATCCATCTTAAAGAAAACCGATATTTTAATCATAGACGAAGTTTCCATGCTCCGCCCTGACATCTTGGATATTATAGAAGCCCTATGTTGTCAAGCGCGCGGTAACCTAAATCTGTTTGGCGGTTTGCAAATCATCTTAATCGGCGATTTATGCCAATTACCGCCGATTATCAAAAACGAAGTCGCCCCGATTTTTAAAGCCGAATACGGCACCGACGAACCTTATTTTTTTGATGCCAAATCCTACCAAAAGGGCGGTTTTGAAAAAGTTGAACTGACCGAGGTTTACCGTCAGGTAGATGATGAACTGTTGACCTACTTAAAGAACCTGCGCCAAGATGAAAATCTGCCGGAAACGATTTCTTATTTTAACCGCGCCGAAGACTATCCTGAAGATTTTATCAATACCGCCATCACCATTACCCCATATCGCCAAGTAGCGGAAAGTATCAACCAACGACGCTTAGCCGCGCTTACCAACACCGAGAAAAGCTATGAAGCAACCCTAACCGGTTCGTTTGAAAAAATGAAAGATACCCCCTCGCCCAAAACCCTAACCTTAAAAGAAGGCGCCTTGGTGATTTTTAATAAAAACAACTATCCAGATTACATCAACGGCACTTCCGGCATTATAGAAAAATTAGACGAGCGCGCCATTGTCGTTCGCTGTCTTCAAGATAACAAATACATCACCGTGCGCCGTGAGGAGTGGAAATCATTTGCTTATGATATTGATGAAGAAACCGGCGAAGTAAAAGAAAAAGAAACCGGCTCGTTTATCCAATTTCCTCTGCAATTAGGCTATGCTTTAACCATCCATAAAGCGCAAGGCAAAACCCTTGATCGTGTCATTGTGGATATAGACCGCGGCGCTTTTGCCCACGGGCAGTTATACGTTGCCTTATCACGCACCAGAAGAAAAAGTGATATGCTAATAAAACGCGGACTTTCCGAAGATGATGTTATCTTTTCCAAACGCATCAAAAGTTTTTTAAGTTAGTGCTTAACTTCATATAAGTCAAAATTAACCACCCCGCTCCGATACGGCGCCTTAAATTTTAATTGCTTGGCAAAATCTTCATCTAAAAGCTTCGGTGCCGGCGCACACATAAAGCAAACTTTATTTTTACCGAGCGGCACATAATCCCATGCCACGCTATTAGTGATAAGCATATAATCAGCTTTTTTAAGCACATCTTTGCCGATAACCGACGGCATGGCAAAATAAACCGCTTTAGCCTTTGAAAACATTAAAGTATTTTCAAAAAACGCCGGAATATCACTGACAATTAAAATATTCTTCCCCGCTAATTTCGGCAGGTAAAAACGCGTTTCTTCATTAATCGGAATGCGATACATGTTCGTCTTAAAATCCATACTCAGCATAAGGCATAAAACAACACCGGAAATCAAAACCGTCATGATCTTAGTCGGCACCTTAAATTGTGTTAACAACAAACTGAAGAGATAAACAATAATAAGGGCGGCAGTAGGCATTAGCATCATGTGATAACGCGAAGTCATCCCCAAGTCATAAGTCATACAAATTGCAAGATAAATTGTTGTTAAAATAAAAACGAAAAACGGTACAAAAAAAACAGAATTTATTTTCTTAAAAACAAGCAAAAACGCTAAAAGAAAAAACACCCCCGTAATCAACATAACACCGAGTGTCTGTATGTTAAACAATTCTGAAAAGTAAAGCCCGAACGCAATAATATTTTTTCTTCCTAAAAACACCATACTTTGGCTAAGCGGTTGCGTAAAAATAAAGTGCCAATACTGATAACTTTCCACCCCGCGTTTGGAATACCGTAACACATCATAGGCCTCAGGATAAACCGCAAACAAAACCCCGACACTGAATAACATCACAACAGAAAATGAAATAAATGCATTTAGATTTTTCCGCCGACAAAGCACAATATCAGCTAAAAGAGCCGTAAAAAAAGCAAACACCAGTGATGAAAACTGCGTTAAATTTCCCAATGTTGCCCAAAGAAAAATCAAAAACAACCGCTTATTATCCGCCTCGTTTTCAAGAAGCATTTTAGAAACTTCATATATCAAACAAACCGCAAAAAAAGTCTGCATGGCATACATTCTTAAAAACACACACGTCGCCAACCCGATATTGGAAAATCCCCATAAAAATACCGGCGCCATCGCTAAATATTCGTCTTTAATAAAGAGCCTTGAAAATTTGTAAAACACAAGCAGCGTCAGCATAAAAAAGAACAGATTGATAGCGCCTGCCTGCCACGGCGAAAACTTATCCGGCATAAACGAACAAACCGTATGCAATAAATAATAAAACAACGGCGGATGCACACTTTTTTGCAAATTTTTCGTAATATGCCCGTAAGAAAATTGCTCGTCTTTTTGTGTCGTTAAATAATCATGAAAAACTTTGCCGTTAATCCAATGCTCGTGCAAACCGGTTTTATAATGTGTAAAATGTGAATCTATATCTTGAGAAAGAAACGCCCCCTGACTGCTGTTGGCATGTCCGTATGACCACAGCTCATCCATAAAAAAGCCTTCTTTATGGTTGATGTAATATCCGACCAAACCGATATTAAACAAAAACAGTAAAACAAACAAAATTCGTGCACCGTGTTTTATCATTTTTTGTTTACCTCATACAAATCAAAATTAATCACCCCGGCTCTGTACGAAGAAACATATTTTAAGCGTTTCCTTTCCGCCCTTAAAAGCGGTTTTGGTTTGGGAATACAGAAAAAACATGCCTTCATTTTTCCGACCGGTGTATAAAGTGTCGCATAAGAATTATATTTTAAAACAAAATCCGCCTTAAAAAGTGTCGGCAAAATATTATCATTTTCTCTTGCAATATAAACCTTATCGGCCTTGGCTAAAACACTAAACAAATCATATACCGCGCTGACCGGTGTTTTTACAACAATCCTTTTATTTTTAAGCGCCTCATTTGCCGTAATTGTTTCTTGTGTCTGCGGCACCAAAAAAGCATTGTGTTTAAAATCACTTTGTAAAAAGACTGAAACAATGCCAATTCCCATTCCCATCAGGCAATAAACCCACATTTTATGCACACCGAATGCCTTAAAAATAATCGTTGCCACATAAACGGCAATAAGTGCCGCCGCCGGCATTAACAGCATATAATAGCGCGCGTTATAAACGCCCATATCCGGCATCATAAAACTAAGATAAATCGTCATCAAAACAAGCATGACGACCAATGGCAAGAAGGCTTTGCTAAGTTCGGTTTTCCGCAAATAAGCAATAAAGAAAAAGACCACCATCAACCCCAGCAAAAAAACATCTGCAACCTTTTTTATTCCGAACAACAAAACAAAATAAATTTCAAACATTCGGCTCGGCGAATTGCTGTATAAAACCGCAAGCCATAAAGAGGATAAATGCGCCCAAAAATCGTTTATTTTACTAACACTTTCCTCGCCTCGGGCGGAATTAAATAATACCCCGTAAGCTTCGGGATAAATTGCAAACAAAGCAACCGCGCTTAACAACATCATCAAAGAAAATTTAAGCCATAACTTAAAATTTTTGCGATAAAGCAAAATCACCCCGCTCACCAAGGTTACAATAAAAGCAAACACGAGTGATGAAAATTGCGTTAAGTTACCTAATGTGGCATAAAGAAAAATCAAAAACAACCGCCCTTTTGAAGCCTCGTTTTCAATGAGCATTTTAGAAACTTCATAAATCAAACAAACCGCAAAAAAAGTTTGCAACATATACATTCTTAAAAATACCGCTGTCGCCATACCGGCTGTGGAAAAGCCCCACAAAAAGACCGCTATCATCGCCAAATATTCGTCTTTTAAAAACAGCTTGGAAAGCGCGTAAAAAGCAACCAAAGTCAGCATAAAAAAGAACAAATTTATACCGCCTGCCTGCCATGGCAAAAACTCATCCGGCATCAACGAACAAACCGTATGCAATAAGTAATAAAACAACGGCGGGTGTACGCTTTTTTGCAAATTTTTTGTGATATGTTCGTAACGAAAGCGCTCATCTTCTTGTGTCGTTAAATAATCGTGAAAAACTTTTCCCTTAAGCCATTTATGGTGCAAATCCGTTTTCTTATCAATAAAAAAAGAATCAACATCTTCGGTCAAAAAAGCCCCTTGGGTGCTGTTGGCATGCCCGTAAGAAAAAATTTCATCCACATGCCAGCCCTGTTTTTGATTAAGATAAAATCCGGCGAGAAATACATTTATTGCCAACAACAAAACAAATAAAATCCGGCTCATCTTCAGCATTATTTTATGACCTCATATAAATCAAAATTGACAATACCGACGCGAAACGGTGAAACATAGCGCACACGATTAACCATAGCGCTTTCCAAAGGTCTGACTTTAACCGCTGCAAAAAAACTCTTATCAAACGGATAATTGTTAAAAACCAACACATAATCCGCTTCGCTCAATGCCTGCTCTATCGGTGCATTTGTTTCGGTATCCGCCAGATAAACTTTCTTTGCTTTCGTATAGACATGAATAGCGTCATTAAACGGTCGGTTTTGACTTCTGACCATAATATTTTTATTTTTCAATTTTTCCGTCAGCGCTAAAGTTTCCTCTGTCAATGATACGCTGTATGGACATTTCTTCCAACAAACATTGACACTCAAAATAAAAACAAGAACAAAACAAATTCCTGCCGTCAATTGTAAAGATAATTTAAGCGCCTTTAATAACCTCTCCGCCAAACTTACCGTCAACAGTGCCGCCACCGGCATTAACAGCATATAATAGCGAACACCGCCCATATTATTTTTCGGCATAAAAATAGCCAAATAAAAAGTCAGCAAAATAATAACGGCAATCAAAACCCCGAAAGCAGATGAAGTTTTCTTTTCCTTTTGGCGAATAACCATTACCGCCAGCGCCAATAAAACAAGAATAAAATACTTGCTTTCAACGTGAAACAGATAATAAGCATACACCCCGAAAACAGACTGATTACCATACAAAAAATAAAACAATAAATGTAGCCATTTAACACCACTAAAACGCGCATGAATTTCCGCACCGTCTTTAGAATAAAGTAAAATGGAAAGCGTTTCCGGAAAAAGAGCCACCAAAGCCGCCACGCTTAATAACATCACTGCCGAAAACAAAACCAGCATTTTCCAATTTTTTCGCCACAGCAACACCGTATCGCTGACCGCGGTCAGAATAAAGGCAAACACCAGTGATGAAAACTGCGTTAAGTTGCCCAATGTTGCATAAAGAAAAATCAAAAACAACCGCTTTTTATCCGCCACATTTTCAATAAGCATTTTTGAAACTTCATATAAAAGACAAACCGTAAAAAGTGTTTGCAACGTGTACATTCTTAAAAACAAAACCGTCGCTAAGCCGACTTCGGAAAATCCCCACAAAAATACCGGCACCATCGCCATATATTCATCATTGATAAAGAGCTTTGAAAGCTTATAAAACATCAAGAGTAACAACAAAAAAGCAACAATATTGATACTCCCTGCCTGCCATTTGGAAAATACATCCGGTGTTAACGAACATATTGTATGCAATAACCAAAAATAAAGCGGCGGATGCACACTGATTTTCAAATTTTCCTTAATGTTCTTATAATCAAATTTTTCATTATTTTGCACCGTCAGGTAGTCATGAAAATCCTTACCTTTTTTCCAATGATTGTGAACTTCATCAAACGGGTCTTCATGAAAAGAATTGACGTGTTTTCCCAAATACGCGCCTTCGGTACTGTTTGCCGTTCCGTAGGTATATTGCTCATCCACATGCCAGCCTTGTTTTTGGCTCAAATAATAAACAGCTAAGCCGACATTGAAAAGCAACAAAACCAAAAACAAAATTTGACTGACCTTAATTTTTGGCATGACCGTTGCTCTCTTTCTTAAACACCCAAAACTTACCGAAAAAATAATTCAAAACGATAACCAAAATCATTACCCCGTATTTGGTATAAAAGGCATTAAAACCATACCCTTCCGCCAAGATTAAAACCAGCACATAATCCACCAAACCGGTAAACCCGCGCGCCGAGCAATATCTGGCAAACTCCCACCGTGTTTCTTTGGCATTAAGTCCCTTGCTTTTATAGACGAATAATTTATTGATGAAATATCCGTAAACCTTTGCCACCACCAACGCGATTAAATTCGCCCATCTCGGCTTCATGGCCAATAAAACAAGTATCGTATATAAGCCGGCATTAAGAACCGTAATCGTTCCCCCGCCGATAAGATAACGCAAAAATTCATTGTTTTTAATTTTAAAGATGTATTTATTACTCAAAGCTATAATTTCATTATAAGAAAGTAATTTACTAAAAACATAATTAGTATTTCCAACTTGTTTTGGAGTTTTTCCTTCAATATTCCTAGCAAAGATATTACATCCATATTCTAATAATATCAAAGTTTCTTCAATTCTTAATCCATAAACAGCTAAATGTAAAGGAGTCCAATCATTTTTTCCTTTTAAATTAACATTAAATCCTTTTTTTCCTTCTTTATCAAATTTTTTATTTTTTTCAATTATCCATAAAAGACATTCTTTACTTCCTTTTCTTGCTGCAATATGAATAGGAGCCCAATTATCATTATTAAATATATTTAAAGCAGTATTTCTTTCAATTAAATAATTTCCTATTAAAGCACATTTGCTTAATTGTTTTGTAAAAGAAGAAAATAAAATATGAAATACACCATTTCCTTGATCATCAGTTAAATTTATATTTATTCCTAAATCTATTAATTTTTTCACTAAATCTGGATTTCGAACTCTTATTGCTTTATGTAAATATATATGAGATAAAGGAATTTTTGATAATGAAATTTTTGAAAGAAATAATTCTATTAAATCCTCATTTTTATTGTGAATTGCAATATAAAATGGTGTTTTATTTTCTTCATTTTTT
>DEKL01000009.1 GCA_002353835.1 Alphaproteobacteria bacterium UBA2723 | reverse complement strand
ACCAAATCGACCAAAACTTAAAACTTATTTATCAAATAACACAAACGCCGGATTTATCTGATGACAGTTTCGGCGGCAATCAAACCGGCGTAGCGATGAAATATAAATTGTGGGGCATCGAACAATGTCGCGGCACTAAAGAGCGGTATTTCCGCCGGTCCTTATATGAACGCTTGAAATTGTTGTTTAATATCTTATCTTTATCGAAAGGCCAGACAATTTACGATATTTCAAAGGATATTGATTTTATTTTCTACAAGAATTTGCCGGATAATGACGAAGAAATTGTTGATATTGTTAATAAATTGAACGGCATCGTATCAACGCGCACGCTCTTGCAGCAAATACCGTTTGTTGAAGACGTCGACGCCGAGCTTGATGATATTAACAAAGAAAAGAAAGAAAATGCCGCGAATGAAGCGGCGGCATTCGCAAGTTATAATGAGGAATAATGGGATATTGGCAAGATAGAGCAGATGAGAGCCGCGCCTTAGTCGATAAGATTGAGGCGAACTCTTTTAAACGCTTAAATATGTTTTTGAATAAAGTTTTGGCCGATGTGCAACGGCAAATAAACGATTTCGATGCAGAAAACGCAGACGAAAGAATAACACCGGCACAGCGACAAAACATAATAAAAGCACTACGGCAAACCAAAGATTATGACAAGCGCGACTTTTATTTACGTGCGCTGTATAAAGAAAATAGTAAATTATATATCATTGACCGCTTGCAGCAATTAAATATTTCCCTGCAAATTGCATTGACAAAGCTAACACGGCGGCAGCAAACAGAAATAAATAACACAGTCAAACAGGCCGGAAAGCAGGCGTATTCTTTTTACGTTGATGAGTTTTCTAATAGTTTCGGTATTGATTTAAATTCAATATCAATGCCAAATATTGAACGCTTGGCAAACACCGCGTGGGCAGGATCTAAAAACTGGTCTGACCGTATTTGGTCGGATAGAACCAAATTAGGTTATGCGCTTGAAGATACATTAAAAACCGGATTGGCTGAGGGTAAATCACTACAAAAAATTGCACGCGACATTCGTTTGAAATTTAAAACTTCAAATTACAATGCTATGCGGCTTGTTAGAACTGAAACGACACACGTTCACGAACAATCAGCGTTAAAGTTTTACAAAGATACCGGCGTTAAAAAATACGAATTTATGGCCTATATTGATGAAAGAACTTCGGAAACCTGCACGGCATTAAATGGAAAGCGTTTTAATATTGATGATGCCGAAGTCGGTGTAAATTATCCGCCTATGCATCCAAATTGCCGTTCTACCACCGCACCGGTTGTTGATAAAGATACAATCGCCGAGTTTGAGAAAAAATACGGCTTAGATGAATAAAGCTCTTGACGAACTAAAAAAAAGCCGTTAACCTTTAGGCAGCTGACGAGCGAAAACGGAATAAAGGAGATTAAATATGTCAGAAGAAAATACAAACGAAAACGAAAACGGCCAAAAACAGGAAGTTACATTCACTGATGAACAACAAGCAAAAGTCGACGAGATTGTTGCCGCCAGATTAGCCGCTCAAAAGAAAAAGGCTGATGATGAATTAACCAAAATTAAAGCCGGTTTTCAAAAACAGCTTCAAGATGAACTTGCAAAGCAAAAAATGTCCGAAGATGAGCGTAAAGCTCAAGAAATGGAAGAAACCAAGCAAGAGCTTGAGAATTTGCGCAAAGAGAAAAAACAGCGCGAACATTCTGACGAGATTAAAAAATTGTTTGCCGACAGTGGCATCAACGGAAAAATTTCGTCTGATCTTTTCAACCATTACGAAGATATGGACGCAGCCAAGCAGGCAATGGCTGATTTCAAAAAGACTTTTGAAGATGCCGTTCTTGAAGAAGTTAATAAACGTATTAACTCGCATACTCCTAAAAATAAAGCATCTGACGGAAACGGTAGCGGCGACGCAAATCCGTTTTTGCAGGATAACAAAAAGTTTAACTTTAACAAAAAATAGAGAGGTTTGATATGCCAAGTACTTTTAACTATGCGGAAAAATATAGTCCGCAAATTTTGGAAGCGATTGAACAGGGTGCTTTAACTACTCCGTTTTACACTTCGAACGTTGAGTGGACAGGTGCTAAAACTTTCCACTTTACGCAAATGTCTGTTTCCGGCTATAAAAACCACAGCCGTGCCGGTGGTTGGAATAGAGGAACAATTAACCAACAGGATGTTGAATTTACCGTAGCACACGACCGCGACGTTGAATTTTTGGTTGATAAGGCCGATGTCGACGAAACCGCTCGTACTGCCGCAATGATTAACGTGACCAATCGTTTCGTTAACGGTCAAATGATTCCGGAAATTGACGCCTATACTTTCTCGATGATTGCCGCGAAAGCAAAAGCAACAACCGGTTTGTCTGAAAATACAAACTTGTCTGTATATACCAAAGACAACATTTACACCAAACTTGTACAGATGTTAGGTAAAGGAAAATTGAAACTTTACCGTCAACGCGGAACTTTGGTTGGTTATGTTCGTCCGGAAATTATGGACTTGATTGCAGTTTCCACCGAATTGTCTAAGACGGTTGAAGTAACACGTCTTGCCGGACCGGCATCGGTTGAAACTCGTGTCGCTCGCATTAACGGCGTGCCGTTGATTGAAGTTATTGACGATGAACGCTTTTATGATTCCTTTAGCTTTACCGAGGGATTTGCACCGGTTGCAGGTACATCTCGCCCGATTAACATTTTGTTTGCGGCAACCGATATGGTTCACACCGTGCCGAAGATTAGTTCGATTTACTACTTCTCTGCCGGTAATCATACCGAGGGCGACGGCGACTTGTATCAAAACCGTGCTTTGTGGGATACTTTCGTATTCCCGAACGGTAAAGACAAGGCTATCGACAGCATTTATGTTTCATTAGATGCAGCGATTCCGTCTGAATAATTAACAGAAAGAGAGGTTTTTAATGATCTTAATTAAGGATAATAAACTTGTTGAATGTGATGAAAAAGAAAAAGATTTTTACATCAACAGCGGTTATTCTGTTGTTAATAACAAAAAAGCACCGGCAAAAAAAGCCGATGAAAAGGTAAAAGACAACAAAACCAAAGATGACGAGGGTAAAAAACTTGAGGGCGATTTGGAAAACCTCTAAAGTTATTTTTTACTTTTTTGACGATGCGCCTGCCGATTTTTATCGGTGGGCGTTTTTCGTATTGAAATTTTTATTTTACAGGATATTATAAAGACAAAGGAGTAAAAAAATATGGTTAACGCAGAACAAAGAAGTAAAATTAAACAGTATATTAATATCTTGCTTGGAAATGACCGCGATGCTGAATTTACCGATAAAGATGATTTTGTAATTGACACTGTAATTGACGAGTGTTTGGCATTTTGCAATCGCTCGGACATTCCGGTTGATATGGAGCGCGTTGTTGCTCGTATTGCGGCTCGTGTATGCACTGACGGCTTAGATAAGCAAAGCGGTGTTCAGTCATACCGCGAATTGGATATGCAGGTTACATATAATCTTGATGCAGATGCTTTCGGCGAAAAAAATATGTTGCAACGTTGGGTTTCTTTATCTAGTGTTGGGGGTTCAGATGAGCATAACGATATTTTGGAATGATAAGGCTAAAGTTGAACGTCAGACCGTTGTTAATAGCGGATATTTTAGCAAAGATGTATTGACTACCGTTTATAACGATATCCGCTGCCATTTAGCCGTTAAATCGCGTTTGGTGCCTATACACGACCAACGGCAGGCAACCGCGCTTGATTATGATTATGTGTTATTTTGTGCGCCAAAATATACGTTTTGCCTTAATGATAAAATAACGGTCACGAGGCCAAACGGCGAAGTGTTAGAACTTTATGCCGGACAGGCGCATAATTACCGCGACACTTGTCAACTTGATTTATCTTTTACACCGATAGCACCAGAGGCGGCATAATGTGGGATAATTATAAAAAAGCATTAAATGAACGGAAAGAACGGTTAAATAACGCTTGGGAAGAACTCGGCAATATTGCGGCAAATAAGTTTGTTGATGAAGCAAAAAAAGAAACCACATTACAGAAACTCGTTAAGACAGGAAACTATCGCGGATCATGGACTTCTGATATTATTAAAAAGGGTAAAGATACCGTTGTTAAATGTATAAATAATGCTGAATATGCGAGCCATTTGGAATGGGGACACGAAATTGTCTATCATACAGGAAGTAAAGCAAAAGGTACTTATAAAGAAGTGAGAACAAAAAGAAAAACACAGGGAAGATTTGTCGGTAGAACAGCCATAAAAAGGACACGGCAATATATTTCAGGAACAGTTAAAAAACTAATGAGGAAGATATTTATATGAGAAATCAACTTGAATTAGCCGAAGCAATACAACGCACATTGGCAGGTTTAAGATATAACAGCCAAAATGTTGTTTTTTTCTTCGGGCGCATAAAAAACGTAAAATATCCGTTTATTGATATTTATTTTCCTACATTTCGCGAAAGCACAGCGCAGGCGAATATGTGGAACGATATAACAGCAACCGTTTGTATTGAATTTGCATACGCAAAAGAAACCGAAGACGAGGAACTTTACAATTTTGCTGACAGCATTATTGCACCGTTAAAAGCAGGTATAAAATATATGCGCGGCGTTCATAATTTCATAATAACGCCGAATGATGATTTTGAGGTTAGAATTATTGACGGTTATTTGCAAATTTTATTTGAGGTAAATTACCAAGTTG
>DEKL01000070.1 GCA_002353835.1 Alphaproteobacteria bacterium UBA2723 | reverse complement strand
CATAATATTCTTTAGCTTCACCACTCTGAACACTTCCTTCGTAACGCACTCTGGCCTGAACATTACCGTTTGGAAAATAGGAACGTTTAACACCTTGAATTTTACCGTTTTTATAAGGAATTCTTTCCTTCATCTTACCATCATTATAGTAAGTTAAAACAACCCCTTCTAATTTACCTTTTACAAAAGGCATATCCGCTGCTTTATTGCCATCTTCATCATAAAGCGTGCCGACGCCGTTCAAAAAACCGTCAACATAAGGCATTTCACTCTTTTTTATATTATTTTCATAAAACTCCTCATAAACGCCGGTAACGGCATCTCCGTTAGAATCATATAAAATACCATTTACGAACTTTGTATCATCTTCAATATAAGCATAATCAGCATTGGCATAACCGTTTGCAAACAAAATTCCGCATAACACAAATATCGGCAGCTTTCTCATCAAAAAACCCTCTGTATAAACCATAATATACGAGAATCTTAAAGATAACCCTTTATATATTCAAGCAAAAAGATATTTTGACCACATTATATGGTTATTCAAAAATTTTTCCTTTGTTTACAAACACCACCGCCACAACAATTTCTACCAATAATCTTTGCAAACCGTTTATCGGTACAATCATCCCGAACATCAATGATATTGTTTCAATAACGGCTACGATAATGGCGCCCAAACGCATAAAGGACGAAAACTCAAGCGGACCTTTCTTCTGAAAAATCTTAAAAGCTATTTTTCCGAACAAAACCACTATCAACGTTTTAATCAAGAACAACAGGAATAAAACAGCCAACATTACCACGGAAATCGTCAACCATAAAACCCCGACAAAATAGTCCAGCAATTCCTCAGCCTTTTGTTTATCCCAAATGCCGTCGCTCAATGCTCTTCTCTCAACTTTATTCGGCGAGACAATATAAAATTTGTCTTTCATAAAATACAGACCATACGCATCAGGCGCAACATTCGAAGCATCATCTCGTGTATCTAAAACCAGTGCTATGCTGACATTTGAGGTATCTTCCCCGCTAAGTTTCAAATCAATCTTTTTATAACTGTCCTTCGGCTCCACAATCTGACCGTTTTGAACGGTAAACGGTAACATTTCATCCATTGCCGAAATTAACTGCGGACGAAAATCATTATACTGATATTTAACAAAAGTTACCGCAAAAATCGTTACTAACACTGCCGCCGCCAAAAGAAAAATCAAACCTTGTCCCTTGCCTTGGCGAATATAATTAACAATTTTATTCATCATTGACACTCCCTGATTACAAACCATATATTGCCTTAAAGATTATATTGCAAGCCGGCATCTATGGTAAATGCTTTACTGTTGCCGGTATCTTTTTCCAGCTCACCATATAATAAAACGTTTTTATACTTATAATTTACCCTGGCGGAAAGCGCCGCATGGTCATCATCAAACTTATGCGATATCTTATATTTATTATTCATCCCGCGAATAGTAGCATCCGTTCCGTCATCCGGATCAAGAAATTCCACATAATAGATACCACCGATTTGAATACCCAATTTATTATCGTCATTAAAAGCAAACTCTTTAGAAAGATATGCCCCGAGCCCGCCCTCTAAAGAAAGACTGTTATAACTGTCGCTGTGAATGGCATTAGCCTTGTTTCCCTCATCAAATCCGTCTTGATAGATACCCAAAAGGTTTAATTCCGCCACCGGAGAAAGCTTAAATCCGCCACCTAAACCGATATCATGACGCAACTCATTACTTAACCCGTATTGATAAGAGTTTATATCTGAAGAATATTTGCCCAACGCCGTCTTTCTATCGTATGAGCCGTCTTCATAGCCGGCATATAATTTTGAAAACCATTTTGTGCCGTTATGAAAATCATATCCGACCGGCAACCATAACCCGAACAGATTGCTCTTGCGATTTGAGCCGTTATCATAATCTGTTTTAAGCTGAGCAATCGTTGCACCTAAACCATATGTAATGCTACTCTCACTCTGCCCTTTGACCATACCATAAGCGGCATGAGCTTTACCGTCACTACCTTCAAGTGTCCCGTCTCTGTCTAAAGAAACATCAATGTACTTGTAACCGCCGAGATAATGTTCTTCCGGTCTGTTAAATAAACCATCATTAAATTGTCTGCTCAAACGTCTGTAAACCAACGCATCTTCTTGTCTGAAACTCGGTATAATATCTGTTCCGGCAAAATTGGCAGCCGCCCGATTAACTGCTTGCGTACTGTTAGCCGTTTTTAAGCTGTCATAAAGTTCAACGTTATTTTCTGCCGCATAATTATCTTCTAAAAACTGAGCAACGCTTTTATCTTCAACTACCGAATTGAAATCTTTTCTGGTTAACACAACATCATATCCGCCACTATTATTTTGCTGTTTGTTCGCCTCAAACAAGGCAGATTTTGAAGCGAGTTTCAAGCCCTCGGTATTTTGCGCCTGCAGAGCTTCCGATAAGGTATATTCATCTTCAAAACTCCCCAGAACGGTTTGCTCGGCAACACTCATATTGCCCGATAAACTATCCGCAAAGAATTGTCCGCCCTTTCCTAAAACAATCTCGCCACCGCCTAAATTATTCAAATCAACATCAGTACTCAATGGCGACGAACCGATAGCATAAATATCTATATGTTCGCCATTTTCAACAATTCTTCCGTCACCGCCGTTAAAGTTAACCACACCGGTATTCACAAGCGTTGCACCGCTTTCAATATAAATTCCCGCACCTTCAGCCGCGCCGGTAATCGTAATCGTTCCGCTGTTATTGACTTCAGCCCCGCTCTCGGCATAAATACCGTAAGCCCTACCTCCGATAGTACCGTCTGCTACATAAGTCGTTCCGTCTTTTTCATCTGTGAAATTTTGACGATAAATATTAATCTTGCCGCTATTCTCAATAATGGAATTTTGCTCACCGTAAATACCGACTGCCGTACCGCCTTTCAAGTTATTAATATTAATCTCACCGGAATTAATCATTTTTGTCTTTCTGCCACCGCGCAAACCTGTTGCCGCATGGTTGCTGACGTTAACGATATCAATATAGGATTCTGAGTTGTTTTCATTAACATTTGCCAAGATACCTTTTTCATCTTCATCCGGCAAATACATACCGTAAGCATCGCGACCTGCGTTAAGAATGTTAATCCGACCGATAGCATGGCTGGTATATTCGCCTTCCTCGGTTTTTCCACCGTAAGACATGGCATTATAAAGCTGTCTTCCGCCAAACATACCATAAGCATACCCATTTCCAAAATTTCGGATATTGATATCACCTTCAACAACACCGCTCTGTGCATAAGCATTAAAAGCAAACCAGCTCTCAAGCTCGCCACCGCCGGCACCCGCTCCCGGAATATCATCTTTACTGATGGCCATACCGAAAACATTACCCGTGCCGTGCTGAGTCAGATCTATCTTTCCTTCGGCAACATTACCGTAAAACGGTGTCAAACCGTTTGTTGCCGCCACATAACCGTAAATACCGTATGTATTACCGTCTGTACCGTCAATATTAATATTACCGTATGCATTACCGCCATAGCTTGAAAATGTATTATAAGCACGAACATCACCTAATAAGCCGTAAGTATCACCACCGGTATGCGTAATATTGATATTACCGTAAGCCGTACCGTCATTATGACCTGAAGCGTTGATAGCCTCTTTATATTGCGTAATATCGGAAATATGCGAGTACATACCATAAACTGTGCCGCTTCCGTTATCTGTGATCGTAATATTACCCGTACCAATCGGCTTTTTATTCTTATTACCTTGTGAATTGTAGCCGACAACATAAGAATTAAATACTTCCCCTCTATAACCATATACGCCGTAAACATCACCATTACCGTTATTTTGCAGCAGTATGGAAGACTCTGAATTCGGATATCTTGGTGTAGAAAGCAGATTAAACACATCTTCCGCATCAGAGCCGATACCGATAAGGTCGTCATCTCCGGAATGGTCAATATTGATATTTTCATCTGCCACACAATCATTACCGGCTAAATGCGTATTTTCCGGACAAACAATCGGTACGCAAACATCGCCTTCTTTACGTTGTCCGGTCGGACAATCCGGATTATCCATAACACAGGCATCTCCCTCTAAGTGATACCCTTCATTACACTCAATCGGCACGCAGACATTATCAATCATTTGTTGTCCTGTCGGGCATGTATCAATCGGAACGCACTCCGAACCGACCAAATGCGTACCTGCCGGACAATCCATCGGCACACACTTCGTACCATCCCAGCGCTCTCCCTCAACGCAATTATGGTCTGCAACGCAAGTATCACCAACCAAATGTGTTCCTGCCGGACATGTTTTATGAGATTTATGGCTATGACCGTCATTATCAGCTATTGCGACCGCAGCCGCAACACC
>DEKL01000064.1 GCA_002353835.1 Alphaproteobacteria bacterium UBA2723 | reverse complement strand
GCTATCAATCGCAACCGTCTTGGCATTAGAATCTATTCTGCTGTACGAAGATACTGTTTGCTGATATGTACAACCGGCAAGCATAAATACTAAGAATAAAAGTTTTTTCATTTTAAATCTCCCTTGTATTAAAATATATACGAAGTTTAGTTTTGATGTAATCAGGAGTCAACAACAATTTTGTTGAATTTTGGTGATTTTCGCGGTGTTTTTAGTAAGGAAAAATATTCAGCTTGTCGCTTTCTCTTAAAAAAAACGACACCCCGCTTGGGAGTGTCGTTTTTTTTGGTTTTATCAGCTCTACTATGCTTCCTTTTTATACAGGGCGCGTTGCTGATATTTGGTATGCAACAGATGGTGCGCCTTTTTACCGCCGGCTTCACCCAAATAATCCTTATACAACTTCTGAATGGATTTATTTTTGTGAGATAAACGGTTCTTGGCATCTTCATCTTCCGTATTTAACCCTTTAGAGCGGAGTTTACGAATTTCGTCATTAATACCCCACGGCTTATCAAAGGTTGCCCCCATAACGCGAGGCTGACCGCCACCGGCTATACATCCGCCCGGACATGCCATGACTTCCACAAAGTGATACGGTAATTCCGTACCTTCAGCTTTGGCTTTGTTAATAGCTTCCATTACCGGAGCCACGTTGCCGATACCGTTAACCACGGCAATGCGTACTTTCGTACCTTTAATATCTATTTCGGCAACTTTTACTTTATCTAAACCTTCAATTTCTTGGAAGTTCAAAGTTTTCAGTTCTTTGCCGGTAATGTAGAAATAGGCCGTTCTTAAAGCTGCCGTCATCACACCGCCGGTTACACCAAAGATGGTTGCCGCACCGGAGTATTCACCTAACGGGCTGTCTGCTTCCTCTTCTTTTAAGTTTTTGAAGTTAATACCGGCAGCCTTAATCATTTTGGCAAGCTCGCGAGTGGTAATAACTTCATCAACATCTTTATAGCCGGAAGAATTCATGGTTTCATCACGAACGTTCTCCCACTTTTTAGCCGTACACGGCATAACCGAAACAACTTTAACCTTAGAAGCATCAACACCGGCCTTCTCTGCCCAGTATGTCTTGGCAATAGCACCTAACATCTGGTGCGGAGATTTACATGAAGATAAATTCTCTATATTTTCGGGATAATACTTTTCCAAATAATCCACCCATGCCGGACAGCATGATGTAAACATCGGAATATGATCATTTTTGGTAAATCTTGCAACAAATTCGCTGGCTTCTTCAATAATTGTCAAATCAGCACCGAAATTGGTGTCAAACACTTTGGCAAAGCCTAAACGACGTAAAGCCGCATAAATTTTTCCGGTCAAATTAGTTCCGAAATCAAAACCGAACTCTTCGCCTAAGGCAACACGTACAGCCGGGGCAATTTGCACAACTGTTATGTTTTCTTTATCATTTAATAAGGCTTTGACTTTAGCTGTATTATCATAATCGGTAATTGCACCGGTCGGACAGTGTGCTGCACATTGTCCGCATTTAATACACGGCGAATCCCCTAATTTAGTATCATTAGCACCGGTTATTTTGGTGACAAAACCACGGTGCAGATAACTTAATGCCCAAACTTTCTGAACGTTTTGACAAATGTTGACGCATCTGCCGCAAACAATACATTTTGCCGGATCCAAAACAATAGAACACGTTGTATCATCTTTCGGCTCTTGCGGAACGAGTTTCACTATCTCGTTTTGGTCTATACCCATTTCGGAAGTTATTTCCTGTAATTCGCATTGTCCGCTTCTGGAACAATTCAAGCAATCATTCGGGTGGTTACTCAAAATGAGCTTTAAGACCGTCTTTCTGATTTCGGTTAATTCGGCATCATTGGTTATAACTTCCATGCCTTCCGCAACCGGCGTGCAACAGGAACGCATAATACGTCCGCCGACTTTAACAATACACATACCGCAACCTGCACTCGGGTCAACATCTGGATGTTTACACAAGGTCGGAATGTTAATCTCAACTTTTCTTGCAGCATCTAAAATGCTTGTGCCGGCATCTACTTCAACTTCTATATTATCAATTTTTAATTTTACCATTGCAATTACTCCTTATCTTTACCGTCAAGCAATTTGTTTGTGTATTCTTCTTCATAAAAACGAAGTGTTGATAATACCGGATTTGGTGCTGTTTGACCTAAACCGCAAAGCGAAGCTTTCTGCATAGCAAAAGCGATTTTCTTTAATAATTCCAAATCTTTCTTACGGCCGCGACCACGATTGATTTTATCTAACAACAGTAACATTTGCTTACCGCCGATACGACATGGTGCGCATTTACCGCAAGATTCATCAACCGTAAAGTCAAGATAAAATTTTGCCAAGGCAACCATATCAGACGAATCGTCAATTACAATCATACCGCCGGAACCCATAATAGAGCCGAGTTTTTTCAACTCTTCATAGCATACCGGCATATCCATATATTTTGCCGGAATAACACCTCCGGAAGGACCACCGGTTTGAATAGCTTTTAAGGTCTTGCCCTTTGGAACGCCACCACCGATTTCATTAACAATTTCGTTAATGGTGGTGCCCATCGGCACTTCAATCAAGCCGGAATGCTCAACCTGACCGGTTAAGGCAAATACCTTGGTACCTTTAGATGTTTGAGTACCAAAAGAGGAGAACCAGTCTGCCCCTTTAAGCAAAATTTTGGAAACGTTTGCCAATGTTTCTACATTGTTAACGCAAGACGGCTTGTCCCACAAACCCTTGTTAGTCGGGTATGGCGGTCTCGGACGCGGTGTACCTCTGGCACCCTCAATAGAGTGAATAAGCGCTGTTTCCTCGCCGCAAACAAATGCACCGGCACCTAAACGAATATCTACATTAAAGGAGAATCCGGTACCCATGATGTTATTACCGAGCAACATATTCTTTTTACAAGCTTGGATAGCTTTTTGTAAACGTTCAACCGCTAACGGGTACTCGGCTCTGACATAGAACCAACCTGATGTAGCGCCAATGGCGTAAGCGGCTATCATCATACCTTCTATGACGGCGTGCGGGTCACCTTCCAAGATGGAACGGTCCATATATGCCCCTGGGTCACCTTCGTCACCGTTACAAATAATGAATTTTTCATCAACGGTCGGCACCTTAGCGGCTAATTCCCATTTCATACCGGTAGAGAATCCGCCGCCACCACGACCGCGTAGGCCGGATTTTTTGATTTCTTCCACAACTTCTTGCGGTGTCATGGTCTTTAAGGCTTTTTCCAAAGCGAGGTAACCGCCTCTTGCCATATACTCCGTAATATCTTCCGGATCAATGCGACCGGCATTTTTTAAAACAACTTTTTCCTGTTTCTTAAAGAACGGCAATTCAAGAGATAAAACGTGTGATTGAAGCTCATCAGCAACCACAATTTCCCCTTTGCCTTTCAATGCCGGAATAACACATTTTTCCATAACGGCACGGGTTGCATCTGCATCAAGGCGCTTAAATAAAACATCTTTTTTACCGTTGATTTCTACTCTGATGAGCGGACCTTGTGCGCAAAGCCCCATACAACCGGTAGATACAACGCGAACGTCATCCGTTAATTTATGTTCTTCAAGAATCTCTTTAATAAGTGCAATTAAATCATCACTGCCGGAAGATTTGCAACCGGTTGAATGGCAACAATAAATACTGCATTTATATTTTTCTATTTCGGCAAGTTTCTTTTTTGCGATTTCATGGATATCAAATCTTTTATAAATTTCAGCCATATCAACCATATCTTAAGCCTCCTCTTTAAAGGTTTCGCGCCATTCGTTTAAGATTTCCGGCACTTGTTCCGGGGTCATCCGGCCGTATGTTTTACCGTTTACAACACAAACCGGCGCCAAACCGCAACAACCGACACAACGTACAACTTGTAAGTGGAAAAGACCATCCGGTGTGCTTTCACCTTCCTTAATTCCTAACTCGGATTTGAATTTTTCCAAAACCTTGTCATTACCTTTTAAGAAGCAGGCAGTACCGGTGCAAACGGAAATAACCGCTTTACCGGGGGCTACGAGTTTGAAAAAGTTATAAAAGGTCAAAACTTCATAGATACGAGCAAGAGGAACGTCCATTGTTTCCGCCAAGCTCATTGCATCTTCCCAGTCCACATAGCCTTTTGCACCCTGAATTTCATGCAAGGCCATGATAAGAGAACCACGTTTTTTACGCCATTTGTCGCCGATACGACATCCAAGACAAGGCTCTTTATCCATTTTTATCTCCTAAATTGTTGTAATTTAAAATACTGTTAAGTAATGTATAGCATTAAATTTAATATTCAATTAATTTTAAAATATTTCCAAAGGTTTATTCCTGTTTTCAAATTTTATGCACAAACTGAAAATAAGGCTTTTCTTTAAAAAGTTAATTTTTGATTAAAAAATTGTTAATAAATCGTAAAGATTATTGCATAAGCCAATTTATTTAATAGAATTCAGACATATAATTTTTTAGCTGATGAATGTTTGCTAGCGAATTATTCCTACATTAAAAATTTTTTTGGGAGAATATTTCATGAAATACACAAAATCCGCATTAGGACTTTTGAACGCACGTTACAGAAGTGTTTTGAGAAAGTGCCTTTTGATTAACCTCGGACTCTTTGCACTTGGTGCTGTCGCCGCCACACCGGCAAATGCTGCTGATGCAGGTACTTGGGCAAAAGCCATAGAAGATACCGATACTTTTATGGATAATTTAGCTACTTCTACAGGTGGTGCATGGGATCGTAATAATGGTCAGGTTACCGGTTGGGGTGTTGACCAGATATTAGGTGTTATGGGTGATGCTGCAGCAAATACTGACGCTGTTATCGCTGCCGTAAATAATACGACAACAGGTTTGGCAGCAACAAACACTCTCGCTAATAATAACAAAGATGCTATTGATATTTTGAATGGTGATGCTTCAACAACCGGTTCTGTTGCAAAATCAATTGCAGATGCAATGGCTGGTTCTGACCTTAAATATGTAAGTGTCAACAGCACATATACTGATGATGATAGCGCAAGCGCAACCGGTGCAGACTCTATTGCCGTCGGTTTACATGCAACAGCCAGCGGGGTAGATGGCGCCGCTTTCGGTGATTATGCAGGTGCATCCGGCTTGCGCAGTATTGCAGTTGGTAATTCTGCTGATGCTCATAACGACTATGGCATTGCCATCGGTGGTATGTCAGACGTTAGTGCTGATGGCGGTGTCGCATTGGGTACAAATTCAAATGTTTCAGGGGCAAACGGTATTGCTTTAGGTAATGAATCTAAGGCAGAAGGTGCAACCTCTGTTGCTTTAGGTCAATCCGCAGATGCAAAAGGTGAAAGTGCAATTTCTATCGGTACATCAACAGAAGCAGCAACAACCGGTGTTGCTTTAGGTCATACCGCTAAGGCAACAGGTGAAAGTGGTATTGCTATCGGTACAGCGACCAACGCTGCAAAGACGGCTACGGCTATGGGGCATGGTGCAAATGCTTCTGAGGAAAGCTCTATGGCTTTAGGTGTAAATGCCAGTGCTACAGCTGTTCATGCTGTTGCTATCGGTACAGGTTCTGTTGCAAGTGAAGCTAACACAGTTTCTGTTGGTAGCAGCACTCAACAACGTCGTGTCGTAAACGTTGCTGCCGGTACAGCAGATAATGACGCTGTTAATGTTAAACAATTAAATGACACTATTGACAATAAAATTGATGCTTTGGATTTAGCTAATACATACGAGGCTAAAGGTGCTGCTAGTATTGCTCAACAAAATGCTAAAGCTTATACTGATGCATTAGCTAACGGTGCAGTTGCAACAAACACACAATCCATTACTACTAATGCAGGAAATATTGCTCAGAATGCTTCTGATATTGATGCTTTAGAAGGTCGTATGGATACTGCTGAAAGCGATATTGATGCTTTAGAAGGTCGTATGAATACTGCT
>DEKL01000133.1:12252-15329 GCA_002353835.1 Alphaproteobacteria bacterium UBA2723 | reverse complement strand
GGTCGTACTGGTAATCACGGCATTCTTCTATGACTGGAGGCATGGTCTTGGTGTGCTTTTATTCGGGCTTTGGAGCTTTTTTTGGTATGAACGCGGTTGTATGCTAAATGTGGTTGGTGAGTATGAGCATGCGTATGGCGGTTACCCGGATGACGGGGTGCGATTACTCATTAAAAGTTATTTTGCGCTGGCAATCGTGTTTGTTGTACTGGGGGCTCTGTGCTTACATTAAATGATGCTGTCGGGAAACCGACAGCTTCTTTTTTTTGCTTGACATTGGACAAAAGAATATTAGTGTATGCTCTACCAAATTACAATTATGGTTAATTACTATCGCTAATATTTAGGTTTTGGCGTTACATTTGGTTTGAGAATTTTTTTATTGTTCAACTTTTTAATATTTTAACAAAATGGATTCAAAAAAAGAAAATGTAAATGCAGCACCCGGTGCGGCAGAATGGCGCGAGCGTGAAATGCATGGGGCTATTATGGCAAAGCTTGCCAAGATTAGGGGGTATCGTTATGTGGATTACGGGGATGCTGTCTATGGCGGCGGTCCGTATGTGACATGGAAGGAAGATAAACCCTCTCTTGAGGAATTGCGGGAGATTTTGGCACGCGGTCGGCATGATGAAATTATGTATCTCATTGAGCGCTACAACAACGCAGTATCTTCAGAACATCAGCGGTTGGAAAACCGTCCGGCGTATCTTTCAATGCCGGAGGAAATTCAGGAGCTTATCGCTTTGCGCGGTGACCAAGATGAAATCAATGCTTATCTTTCGGCGCAGGGTTTTGGCGCAAAGGGGCAGGATGTTATCTTAAGTCGCGGCAATCACGAGGAAATTCTGAACTATGTTTCTAAGCACGGGCTATTGGCAGAGCAGCAACGCAAGCTGTTGGCGCGTGAAAATGAGGAAGAAATTGCTATGCATATCAGTCACCACGGGCTCGCCGATGAGATTATCAAAGAGATGATTGATGATGCCTATTTTGACTATGATACATGGCTGTTTGATATGTTTATTCAACATCATGAACTGCCTGTCTTTGCCCAAAAGGAGATGGTCAAGATATTGCCTAATGAGGTTACTCTGTCTTATATCAGCCGCTATGGTCTGTGGAATGAAGCTCATGTCAGCTTGATTCAGAGCAAGAGTAAGGAAGTCATTATCGCTTATTTTGAACGACATCACTATCTCTGCCCGGAAGCTGAGGATGCGCTGGCATGTTATCCCAAGCCGGATGTGCGCGACGAGCTTGTTGATGCTTATATGCGCAATTGGAAGGGCGGTAATTGTCGTTTCCTGCCTTACGACCATTTCTTGTCGGCACTCTTAAAAGAGCCCGAGGCTAATCGTGATGCTATCGCTCATGTGTTGCTCAATATGCCTTACAATAACTGCTTTATTCGTGAAGAAACCGAGGCGGATATGGAACTTATTAAAAACGGTTCCGATGAGGCATTAAAAGCCAGATTTAACACGGGGAAATTGTTGCATATTCGCGCTTTTTCGGAACTCTTTTTTGAGAGAGATGAGAAACTCTTTACGGACTATGTGGCAAAGTGTTCCGCAGATAGTTATTATCTCTGTTAATGATGACCGGCTGAATCTTTGATGATTCGGTCGGTTTTTTTATGCGTGAAAATTGCTTTTTTGCTTTACATTTTGGGGAAGTTGTTTTAAGTTTTTCTGTATCTGAATTTGAGACTGATAAATAGGAGTTTTTATTTATGAAAGCAAGAACGCGTTTTGCCCCGAGCCCGACCGGCTATATGCATATCGGTAATTTAAGAACGGCTTTGTATGAGTATTTGATTGCTAAAGCCAATGGCGGAAGTTTTGTTTTACGTATTGAAGATACCGACCAAAAGCGTTATGTGGAAGGGGCTACCGATATTATTTACAATACCCTTAAAACCGTTGGTATGAATTGGGACGAGGGACCGGATATCGGTGGTAATTTCGGACCGTATATCCAATCCGAAAGATTACCGTTATACAAAGAATATGCCGAAAAATTGGTTGAATTGGGCGGTGCGCATTATTGTTTTTGCTCTAAAGATGAGGCTGATGAACAAAAAGACGAAGAATCAAACATCAAATTTAAGGACCCGTGCAAGATGATACCGCTTGAAGAAGCTAAAAAGCGCGTGGTAGCCGGTGTACCTTTTGTTATTCGCCAAAATATCAATAAAAAAGGGAAATCAGTTTTTCATGACGTGGTTTATGGGGATATTGAAATTGATTATGATGAGTTAGACGAGGGTGTGTTGTTAAAGTCTGACGGTTTTCCGACTTATAACTTCGCCAATGTGGTTGATGACCACTTAAAGCAAATTACCCACGTTGTCAGAGGGAATGAATATATTTCTTCTACCCCGAAATATAATTTGATTTATGAGGCTTTCGGGTGGACACCGCCGACATACGTGCATGTGGCACAGGTGATGAAAGATGCACAACACAAACTTTCCAAACGTAATGGAGATGCTTCTTTCCAAGATTTGGTGGCCAAAGGCTATCTGCCGGCAGCGATTTTGAACTATATCGCGCTTTTGGGGTGGAATCCCGGAACCGAGCAGGAAATCTTTTCACTTAAAGAATTGGAAGAAGTGTTTGATGAAAAGCGTTTGAATAAATCTCCGGCGATTTTTGATATTGCCAAGCTTAAGTGGATGAACGGTTGCTATATTCGTGCGTTAAGCTTTGAGGAATTTCATAAACTGGCGGAAAAAGAATATGATAAATTCTTAACTCGTTCGGTTAACCGCGAAGCTTTATCCAAAGTTTTGCAACCGCGTGTTGAAACATTGGCGGATATTGCCGAAGCGGCTTCCTTTATTGAGACATTGCCCGAATACAGCGAGGAATTATTCATCAATAAAAAGATGAAGACAGATGTTGAAATTGCCAAGAAATCTTTGGCCTTGGCTATACCGGCATTGGAAGGCTTAAATAACTGGACAAACGAAGGGTTATTTGAATGTCTTAAAGCAGTAGCTCAAGAAAACGGTTTGAAAAACGGGCAAGTGCTTTATCCGGTACGTATTGCTTTAACCGGTTTGGAAACAA
>DEKL01000133.1:3005-12214 GCA_002353835.1 Alphaproteobacteria bacterium UBA2723 | reverse complement strand
AAACAACGCCGGGCGGGGCGAGCGAAATTGCCGAGGTCTTGGGAAAAGAGGAAACCTTAAAACGACTTAAAAGCGCCTGTTAGTTTTTCTTTTTAAAACAAAGTATTAAAGGGTAATATATGCAAAGAAGTTTAAGACATTATGTTAAACACAGTATCAAATGGGTGGGGCGGACACGTCCGGTGCTTAATACAATAGCATTGATGGCATATATTTATACGTGGCTTGTCGGTAAGACCGGAAAATTTGAAGTTCACGGGCAACAGGAATTTGAAAACTTAATTGCCGAAAATGACGGCGGTATCTTTGTGGCATGGCACGGGCGCGCTTTAATGTTGCCGTTTTTTTGGCGCAATACCAGACAGATGAAAGCGTTGGTTTCTCCGCATCATGACGGCAGAATTATTGCAAGCCTTTTAGCGAAATATCATATCTTGAGTATTGATGGTTCTTCAGACAGAAATGCAACAACGGCGGCGATGGAAATTATCAAAGAATTGGAAAAGGGGACGGTTGTTTCGCTTATTTCCGACGGACCGCGCGGACCGAATATGCGGCTTCATAAAAGCGTTATTTACTTTGCCAAGATGACAGGCAAGCCGATTATGGGCTTTACGTACAGCAGTGAAAATGCTAAAGTGATTAAAAAAAGCTGGGATGCCATGTTGTTGCCAAAGCTGTTTCAGAAAGGTATCGTTTACGGAACAAAGCCGATGTTTGTGCCGAGTGATGCTGATGAAGATATGATGGAAAGTTTACGCCAGCAGTTTGAAGATGAGCTTAATTCTTTGACTTTTACGGCAGATAAAAAATGCGGTTTACCCGAAATTAAGCCGGGGAATAGTACAAAGCAAGACAGACATCAACACAGGTTGCGGGGAAAACGCTGATTTATCAGGGAGAGGATGATTTATGTTTATACAAGTTTACAGAATATTGATAACTTTAATTTTTCCGATACTTCGGATAACTTATATTCCTAAGCGAAAAAAAGAAGGCAAGGAACATCCGCTCAGATTTAATGAACGTTTGGGGCTGTATAAGCGTCCGCGTCCGGCGGGGAAATTGTTTTGGATGCACGGGGCTTCCGTGGGTGAGGCTATTTCCATGTTGCCATTAATTGATAAACTTTTAAGAGAAGATAAGGATTTATCTATTTTGGTGACGACCGGTACGGTTACCTCTGCCGAAATTATGGAAAAGAGATTACCGGAGCGGGCTTTTCATCAGTTTATTGTATTTGATACGCCGAAATTTGCAAAAAGATTATTAAACCATTTTAAGCCGGATGCGGTGTTGTGGTTTGAATCCGAGTTGTGGCCGTCTTTACTTTCCGAAACACACAGACGGCATATTCCGTTGGTGTTGGTAAACGGGCGTATTTCCGATAAGTCTTTTGAAATCTGGAAAAAAGTTAAGTTTATTGCTAAGGAAATTTTAGATTGTTTCTCTTTTTGTTTGGGACAGTCCGAGCAGGATAAAAGAAGATTGTTGTTTCTGGGCGCAAAGAAGGCGGCCTGTTTCGGTAACTTAAAATATGCCGGTGTGCCGTTACCGGTTGATGAAGTGAAATTAAAAGAATTAAAGGAAGTTATTGGCAATCGTCCGGTATTTTTCGTCAGTTCTACACATGATAATGAAGAGGATCAGCTTTCAATCCATTTTAAGACATTACAACAGGCAGTGCCTCAGGTGTTGATTTTGTTGGCACCGCGTCATCCGCACCGCGGGGCAGAAATTCGTGATATGTTGGAACGCAGGGGCTTTAAGGCTGAGCTTCGTTCTAAAGGGGGCGAAATTCATGCGGATACAGATGTATATGTTGCCGATACAATTGGCGAAATGGGATTGTGGTATCAATTAGCGCAGGTTTCTTTTGTCGGCGGTTCGCTTATCAGCCACGGAGGGCAGAATTTTATGGAGCCGGCACGAGCAAAAAATGCCGTGTTGGTCGGTCCGTATATGCATAATTTTACCGAAATGTTAGCAAGAGCGCAGGCAGCACATGCCGTATGGCAGGTACAAAATGCGGTTGATGTGGTAGAGGAAACAATTAACTTGCTCAGGGACGAAAGCTTATTAAAAGAACGTCAAGAGGCTGCTTATCAATGGACGGTTAAAGAGTCCAGCGTGTTAGACGGTATCAGCCAAGCCTTAAAGCAGGAGCTAAAATAATGAAAACGCCGCGTTTTTGGGCATATAACGGTTGGCAAGCAAAAATGTTGATGCCTTTGGCGTGGCTTTACGGTGTTGCTACGCAGTTACGTTTAAGAATGCGGCAGCCGTATCATGCAAAAGCAAAAGTGATTTGTATCGGGAATATTACAGCCGGCGGTGTCGGCAAAACACCGGTGGCGATGGCTATGGCCGAAAAATATTTGAAAGAAGGAAAAAAAGTCTTTTTTGTAACGCGCGGCTATAAGGGAAAACTCAAAAATATTGTGGTGGATTTAGGCAGGCATACTGCTGAAGAAACAGGTGATGAGGCAAGACTTTTGGCCGGTGTCGCGCCGACAATTATTACCCCGAAGCGTGAAGAGGGGGCTAAACTTGCCGAAAAGATGGGGGCTGATATTATCATTATGGATGACGGTTTTCAAAATCCGGGGCTTTATAAAGATGAAAGTTGGCTTGTTTTTGACGGGAAGACGGGTATCGGTAACGGCAAGATTATTCCGGCAGGACCGTTGCGCGAAACACTTGAAAACGGTGAAAAACGTGCGCAATATATCCTTATTATGGGCAAAGATGAAACCGGATTGGCCAAACAATGCAGGTTGCCGGTCTATTTCGGCAGAATTGAAGCATTGCCGTTTGATTTGAAAAATAAACGTGTTTTAGCATTTGCGGGTATCGGCCATCCGGAGAAATTTTACCGCACTTTGCAAGACTTAGGGTATGATGTTGTGGTAACTCATGATTTTTCTGACCATTACAATTATCGGGCAGAAGATGTGGAGAAAATGGTTAAAGAGGCGGAAGATAACGGGCTTTCGTTGGTGACGACCGAAAAAGATTATGTGAAACTGTCAAAAGCCGATAAAGAGCGGGTTCATGTGCTTAAAATCCGTGCCGTATGGGAATAGTTTTTTAGATTATTCAGCGATCTTTTTCAGTCATTTGGGCATAAACAAGATTGCTTTGAGTTTTAGTAACTTTCTGTTTAATTTCTTCAAAATTCGGCAGTTCTTGGGATTTTATCTCGGCAGTCATTTTTTCAATGTTTTTATCAAGCATGGTATGACGGGCGCGCATATCCGTCGCAATAGAAAGACGTTCTTCCGGAGTATATAAATTAAATTCTTCATCATCAAAATATGCATCCGCATTGTTTTGTGCCAATTCATGAGAAATGTTATCTTTAGGGCGTTCTGAACTGGGAATTCCGGCGCCGAGATAATCTTGAAAGTTTTGATAGATTTCACTGATTGAGGCTCCGTCAGACACCTGTTTTGGCAAATCTTTCATGATTTTCCTTTGTTGGGAATTTTTAAAGCCGTCAAAGTTCAGTTGATTCTTGTTTATCATCACTTGAGATTTATCGTTGCCATTAGGCTTATTGATTGTAATACAAGTTACTTTTTCCCCTTTTTTGTAGCAAGTGAAGGTGTAGCCTTGTTTATCCTGATAGGTTTGCTTTAAGCGTTGTCCGCCTGTTGCCTCGTATGTTTCCTCGTTGACGAGTTTATTTTGTTCGGCAACACGCGAATATTTTTTATTGATATCCACATTGCTGTAATAGTCATCCCAGTAACTATCTGCGGTATCTTTCATTTCTTGTTTGGTGCTCATCTTTTTATCCCTATGTTGGACACAGCACTATTATACCGCAAAAATGCAGTTTTATCAAGCAAAAAAGATTTAGTATTTAGTTGGCGGTGGCTGATTTACCTTTTATCTTGCAGGCGTTTGGTATCGGCATCGGCTTTATCGGGCATTCCAAAGCAATTTCTAAGACTTCTGATGCATTTTCAACCAAAACGATTTTCAGTTCTTTCTTAACGATTTCCGGTACTTCGGCCAAGTCTTTTTCGTTGCCTTTCGGGATAATCACGGTTTTAATACCGCCACGCAGAGCAGAGAGAAGTTTTTCCTTTAAGCCGCCGATAGGAAGCACTCGTCCTTGCAGGGTAATCTCGCCGGTCATGGCGACATCACTCTTAACCGGAATTTTGGTAAAGACGGAAACTAAGGTGGTGTACATGGTAACACCGGCAGACGGTCCGTCTTTCGGGGTAGCCCCTTCGGGAACGTGAACGTGAACATCCGTTTTTTCAAAAATATCGGGATCTATGCCTAACTGCAAGGCATGAGAGCGAACAACCGAATAAGCGGTATCAATAGATTCCTTCATAACGTCACCCAATTTACCGGTTTGCTGAATTCTACCTTTACCGGGCATGTCAACCGCTTCAATAAACAGCATATCGCCGCCGGTTTCCGTCCACGCTAAGCCGGTTGTAACACCGATATGGTTCTTTTCTTCTTTAACGCCGTAATGGAAAATTTTAACGCCTAAATATTTATTGATGTTTTGAGAATTAACGACAATCGGTAATTTTGTTTTCTTATCAAGCAGGAGTTCTTTAGCGCTCTTACGGGCAATAGCGGCCAATTTACGTTCCAAATTGCGGACACCGGATTCAGAGGTGTAATAACGGATGATATCGGTAATCGCTTCATCAGTTATTTCCAATTCTTCTTTCTTGATGGCATTTTCTTTATAAACCTTAGGAATTAGGTGACGGCGGGCTATTTCTATCTTTTCCTGTTCGGTGTAGCCGTCTATATGGATAATTTCCATTCTATCCAACAGCGGACGCGGCATATCTAAAGAGTTGGCGGTGGTAACGAACATAACCTTTGATAAGTCATAGTCCACATCTAAATAATGGTCATTAAAGGTCGCATTTTGCTCGGGGTCTAAAACTTCCAGCAGGGCCGAGCTCGGATCGCCACGCCAATCGGCACCGAGTTTGTCAATTTCATCTAATAAGAACAACGGGTTAGATGTACCGGCTTTTTTAATGCTTTGAATAATTTTACCCGGAAGTGCACCGATATAGGTACGGCGGTGACCGCGGATTTCTGCTTCGTCACGCATACCGCCTAACGAGGCGCGTACAAATTTTCTGCCGGTGGCACGAGCGATTGAGCGACCTAATGATGTTTTATCGACACCGGGAGCGCCGACTAAACATAATATCGGGCTTTTTAAGGATTTAGAGCGGGTTTGTACGGCTAAATATTCAATAATCCGCTCTTTGACTTTTTCCAAACCGTAGTGGTCTTCATCTAAAATATCTATGGCTTTTTGTAAGTTATGGTTAATCGGCGAATATTTGCCCCACGGCAGATTTAACAACCAATCCAAATAATTGCGGATAATAGTTGCTTCCGGGCTCATGGTGCCGGCAGCTTTTAATTTGCGTAATTCCTGCGAGGCTTTGGCTTTGGCTTCTTCAGAAAGCTTTAATTCGTTTATTTTTTTCTGGTAGGTTGTATATTCATCTTCTTCAGGGTTATCACTGCCGGAGAGTTCTTTTTGGATAGCTTTCATCTGTTCGTTTAAGTAGTATTCGCGTTGGTTCTTTTCCATCTGGCTGCGAACACGCTCTTTGATTTTGTTTTCTACTTCTAAGCGAGAGCCTTCGCGACCTAAAATCACAATCAGCTTTTCCAACATTTCGCTTTCGGTCTTACATTCCAGCAATTCCTGCTTGTCATTGGTTTTTAACTCTAAATTGCCGGTAATGGTGGCAATAAGCTGGTTAACGTCTGAGCTTGCGGTATGTAATGCCAACAGGCTTTCCTTGGGTAATTTGGAATAATCCAAAATCTGCCTCTTAAACTTTTCTGATGCCAATGACATCAATGCGTTAATCTCCTCCGGGGAGGATTTACCTTTTTCAAGTTCATAAGCTTCAACATAAGCGGTGTAATATTTTTCAAACATATTGAGCTTTTTTAATTTGATACGCTTTAAGCCTTGTACCGCCAAATTAAGCGTGCCGTCAGGCATAACCACGTAGCGACGGACTTTTGCCAAAGTGCCTATCTGGTATAAATCTTCTTCTTTAGGCATTTCGATAACGGCATTTTTTTGAGTGAGTAAAACGAGCGGCGAGCCGAATTCATAAGCAGCCTGCGCGGCCTTTAGGGAAATACTGCGGCCGATAAACAGCGAAGCGGAGTTTTCAGGGAAAACGACCATGTCACGCAAGGCCAACACCGGATATTCCTTCTCCGGAGAAAACATATCTTCCGTTGTATTATTGTTTTGTTCTGAATTTTCGCTAAAATTATCTTCGCGGCTCATAATCTTATCCTTATAAAAATGCTTTTACGGTTTGAAAAAAAAGCTATATTTGCAATGTTTCTTAATATAATGTCGGCTTTTCTTTTCTGCAATAGCTTAAAGATATTTTTCCTCATTTTACGAAGATTTATCCACAAAAAATGCAATTTATGAAAGTTATGCACTTTGGCATCCGGCGGCGGTTGACAAGCGAGGCTAAACAACATATAGCATAGATTAACAAAGTTAAGTATATGTCAAACGTTATTATCATGGAAGAAAAATATTTTAAGAAAGACGGTCCGATAGCCTTTCGGCTGTGGATGTTCGGGCTGGCTTTACAGCAGCTGAAGAAGACACCAAACAAAGAAAAAGCTACGTTTTTGCTTGGTAAGGTTGTTGAATTTTCTGAATCGGCTTGGATAACTGCAAGAGGTACGAAAGACGAGCGTGATGATCTTCAGAAGTTGATTGATGACTTGACCAATATAACGCTTGGTTAGTCAATCAATCCTTAAAAAATCCCTTTGCGCATAACAACGCAAAGGGATTTTTGTGTGGGGAGGATTTTCGGAAAGTCTTATTTTGTTCTTGCAATTTTCCATGTTTTCTATAAAATTTCAAATTATCAGATATACATAGGAATATGCAAAAAATGGCAGAACAAGAAACAATAAATTTATCACAAGGAAAAATTGTAATTTATACCAGTGACAAAGGTATAAATAATATAGAGATAATCCAGCAAGATGATACAGTGTGGCTTAGCGCAGAGAAAATTGCAGAGCTTTTTAATAAAGATAGAACCAATATTCAGCGCCACATTAAGCATATTTTTGATGAGCGAGAGTTAGATAAAGAATCAACTTGTGCATTTTTTGCACAAGTTCAAAAAGAAGGTTCGCGTAATGTTACAAGACATATACCTTACTACAATTTAGATGTTATTTTAGCTGTCGGTTACAGAGTATCATCTAAAATTGCGACACAGTTCCGCAAATGGGCGACAGGTATATTAAAGCAATATTTGGTTGATGGCTACGCGGTTAATGAAAAGAGGTTGCAAGAGCAAAAATCTAAAATTTCGCAGTTACAAAAGGCAATTAAGCTCCTAAATCGCAGTATTGAACATCAGGCAGATAATTTAGATGATGCTAAAAAGTTAAGTGCGTTAATGGCTGATTTTGCGCAAGGCTTAGATTTGCTTGACGGGTATGACAATAAAACCTTAGATACCAAAGGCAAAACCCTCAAACCGGCGATAGTGATTAAAAAAGAAGAGTTCTTAAGGGTTATTGATAAAATGAAGCCGGAATTTGGCTCTGATGTGTTTGCTAATCCGAAAGATGAAAGTTTTGACAGTTCAATAAATCAAATTTATCAAACTTTCGGCGGTAAGGAATGTTATCCTTCATTGGAAGAGAAAGCCGCCATGCTATTGTATTTTCTGGTAAAGAACCACAGTTTTACAGATGGAAATAAACGAATTGGTGCGGCGTGTTTTCTGTATTTCTTGGATAAGAATGGGCTCTTATATCAGAACAATACGCAAATAATAGATAATGCGGCACTGTTTGCACTTACGGTTCTAATTGCCGAAAGCAAGCCGGAAGAAAAGGAAATGATGAAACAAGTCATCATCAGTGTGCTGAATAAAGGGGAGAAGTAGGAGGTATCTTATGAAAAAGTTTGGTTTTATTTTCGCTTTAATAGTTTCATTTTTAGTGGCATTTCCGGTGTATGCGACAGAAAGTTTTCTTGATAAAGATAACAATTGGTGGAAAACGGCTACGCCAGAAATGGTGGAGCAAATGATTAAAAATGGAGCTGATGTTAATGCGAGAGATTTGCTAGGAAGGACTATTATTAGTATGGCTGCATCTGATAGTCAGAACACGATGGTAATAGAAACTTTGATTAAGCAGGGCGCCGATGTTAATGCAAAGGATAAAAGAGGCAATACTGCTCTAATGTGGGCAGCAGTGAGTAATAAAAATCCGGAGATTATAGAAACTTTAATTAGGCATGGTGCTGATGTTGATGCTAGAAGTTTAGGTGATGCTTTAATGTCTGCCGTCTATAGCAATAATAATCCAGAAATTATAGACACTTTAATTGAGCAAGGGGCTAATGTTAATGCCAGAAATCAAGATGGTTATACAACATTAATGTATGCAATAAATCGTTCTCAAAATCTTATGGTGGCTGAACTGAATACTAAGTTTGGGAGTAATACGAATGCGAAACAGATTATAGAAACTTTGATTAAAAATGGAGCTGATGTAAATGCAAAAAATAAGAAAGGTGAAACAGTTTTAATATATGCAATAAGGTATAATCATAACATTGAAATTATAGAAAGTTTACTTCAACATAATGCTGATGTTAATGCAAGAGATGAAGAAAATCTTACGGTTTTGATGAATGCTATTTTATTTAACAGGTATTTAGCAGTTGTGGAAAATTCACTTGAACATAATGCATATGTTAATGCAAGCGAAGATGAAAATTATGCAATTTCTACGACAGATTCACTATTTAATAAGAATTTAGCAGTTGTAGAAACATTGATTAAATATGGAGCTGATGTTAATACAAGGGATGAAAAAGGTGGAACGGCTTTAATAATGTGTGGACAGCTGTGTCACTCTTCTGAGTTGATAAATATATTGGTTGAACATGGAGCCAATATAAATGGTAGAGATAATGCAGGGTGGACTGCTCTAATGAGAGCTTCAAGATATAATGCTGATGATAGTATTGTTAGAGCTTTGATAGCAAAAGGTGCGGATGTGAATGCGTATGATGAAAATGGCTTTACAGCTCTAATGTGGGCAACAAAAAATGAAAATCCAGATATAATTAATATTTTAATAAATAATGGAGCAGATGTAAATATAATAGAACCAGT
>DEKL01000133.1:2779-2988 GCA_002353835.1 Alphaproteobacteria bacterium UBA2723 | reverse complement strand
GTATAACAGCTTTAATCTTAGCGGCAAAACGTAGTTCTAAGCCGTCTACTATAGAGACTTTAATCAAGCATGGAGCTGATGTAAAGGCGAAGGATAAATATGGTAAGACAGCTTTAGATTATGCTAAAGAAAATCCAAACATCTATAAGACAGATGCCTATTGGCATTTGAATGATTTGATGTATAAGTAATTTTTTATTTTCCTACTC
>DEKL01000133.1:0-2741 GCA_002353835.1 Alphaproteobacteria bacterium UBA2723 | reverse complement strand
ATCGTTAGGCGGGCGGTTTCTAAGCGGCGGATTTCGTCACGGCATTTCATCGCTTTTTCAAATTCCAAATCTTCGGCGTAGGCTTTCATTTCTTTTCTTAAACGCTTGATTTCTTTATCAATATTCTTAAGGTCTTTAACGCTGACGGTGGCGGTTTTCTTTTCTTTATCCTCGTCGCTTTCGGTCATGGTTAAAAGCGTATTGGATATGGCTTTCTTAATCGTCTGCGGGGTTATGCCGTGTTTTAGGTTATATTCAAACTGCTTTTTGCGGCGGCGCTCGGTTTCTTCCAACGCTTGCTTTATTGAATCGGTCATCTTATCGGCATATAAAACAACTCGCCCCTCAGCATTACGGGCGGCACGACCGATGGTTTGTATCAGCGAACGGGTGGAACGTAAAAAGCCTTCTTTATCGGCATCCAAAATCGCCACCAGTGAACATTCCGGAATGTCCAAACCTTCACGCAATAAGTTTATGCCGACTAAAACATCAAACACGCCTTGGCGCAAATCACGAATTATCTCTATACGCTCAAGCGTATCAATATCCGAGTGCAGATAGCGCACCTTAATCCCGTTTTCATGCAGGTATTCAGTTAAATCTTCCGCCATTTTCTTGGTTAGGGTGGTCACTAAAACACGGTTACCCTTAGCGATGGTCTGGCGACATTCTTCCATTAGGTCATCTACCTGATTTTCTACCGGTTTGACCACGCAAATCGGGTCCATCAAGCCGGTGGGGCGAATAACCTGTTCGGCAAATACGCCGTGACTTTGGCTTAATTCCCAATCACCGGGGGTGGCGGAAACAAAAATCGTCGGGGCGCGGAATTTGTCCCATTCTTCAAATTTTAACGGGCGGTTGTCAACGCAAGACGGTAATCTGAAACCATAATCGGCAAGTGTGGTCTTGCGATTTCTGTCGCCTCTGAACATACCGCCGATTTGCGGTACGGAAATATGGCTCTCATCAATAAACAACAACGCATCTTTGGGGAAATATTCAAACAAAGTCGGCGGTGGTTCACCGGGGGCGCGTCCGGTTAAATAACGGGAATAATTTTCTATCCCCTTACAATGGCCGGTGGCTTCCATCATCTCTAAATCAAAATTGGTACGTTGTTCCAAACGTTGTGCTTCCAACAGCTTGTTTTGGCTACGAAATTCCTCTAAGCGTAACTCTAAATCTTTTTTAATGTTGGTCATGGCTTGCGATAAGGCCGGACGCGGGGTTACGTAGTGATTTGCCGGATAAACGGTGATTTCTTCCAAATCTGCCGTTTTTTTACCGGTCAACACATCAAATTCACTTATCTTTTCTATCTCGTCACCAAAGAACGAAACACGCCACCCGCGGTCTTCATAGTGGGCAGGGAAAATATCTAACGTGTCACCTTTAACCCGAAAAGTGGAACGGACAAAATTTGCCTGATTACGCTCATATTGAAGGGCGGCAAGATTTTTGTAAACCTCACGAGGCTCTATTTCTTCGCCTTTCTTTAGGGAAAATGCCATGGACGAATATGATTCCATGCTGCCCAGACCATATATGCAGGAAACCGAGGCGACAATGATGACGTCTTTTTCTTCCAAAACATTGCGGGTGGCACCGTGGCGCATGCGGTCTATCTGTTCGTTGATGGCGGAATCTTTTTCAATATAAGTATCTGTCTTCGGGATATAAGCTTCCGGTTGGTAATAGTCATAGTAAGAGACGAAGTATTCCACGTGGTTATTGGGGAAAAATTCCTTCATTTCGGTATAAAGCTGAGCCGCTAAAATCTTGTTTGGCGCCATAATCAAGGTCGGCTTTTTCATTTCTTCAATGATTTTAGCCATGGTAAAAGTTTTACCGGAACCGGTTACACCTAATAAAACCTGATTTCTTTCTCCCCTTTTTAAGCCTTCGCATAGCTGGGCAATCGCTTCCGGTTGGTCGCCTGAAGGTTCAAAAGGACTGACAACTTTAAATTCATTACTCATAGGCGTATATATAACGTCAGTCTTTATGGTTTGTCAATATAATGCTTGACAATATGGCGATTTTCTCTATATTTTGTTGCAAACAAAAGAGGTTTATGATGGCAAAAAAGGAAAAACATTCAGACTTTATCACCACAGGGCAGGTGGCAGTGAACCGCCGTGCCACGTTTGACTATGCCATTGAGGAAACCTTTATCGCCGGTCTTGAACTTAAAGGGACAGAGGTTAAATCTCTGCGCTTGGGTAAGGCAAGTTTAACCGATACGTACGGCTCTTTTGATGACGGCGAGCTTTATATTGAAAACTTAAAAATTGAAGAATATGCCAATAAAGGCTATGAAAAACATGATGCTAACCGCAAGAAAAAGCTGTTGTTAACCCGTCATGAAATCAACAAAATTATCGGGGCAATGGCTAAAAGAGGCTATTCACTTATTGCTAAACGCCTGTTTTTTGACAATCGCGGGCGGGCAAAGCTTGAAATCGGTCTTGGTAAAGGTAAGAAACTCTATGATAAGCGGGAAACGATTAAGCAGCGCGACATAGACCGTCGTCTAAAAGAATACTAGAGGCTTAGGGGGCTTGCTAAAGCACTGTCATGATTGTGAAATAGCTCCCTTATGTACTGTAGTGCGTACACCGCGGTCGCTATTTCACTTCCAGCACAGCACTTTATCAAGCCCATGGCAAATTTATTAGATTGGTGAATTGTAGAAACAAAAAAAGCACCACAAGGGTGCATTTTTTGTTATTGGA
>DEKL01000043.1:2949-19997 GCA_002353835.1 Alphaproteobacteria bacterium UBA2723 | reverse complement strand
GGTACGAATACCACCCGCCATATAGACGGTCTTCTTTCCGCTTTAAGGTTCGGTAACGAGGAAAACCCGAAACTGGTGCACCGGATAGATAAAGATACCAGCGGCATATTGGTTTTGGCGCGTAATCGGAAGACGGCGGATAGTTTAACCAAAGCCTTCAGGGAACATACCTTACAAAAAACGTATTTGACTTTGGTACGCGGTGTGCCGAAAAAAGATACGGGCGAAGTTAAAGCGCCGCTTGAAAAGATGGATGGCAGAGTGCAGGTTATTGAGGGCGGAAAACCGGCGGTTACGGAATATGAAGTCTTAGATAAAGTCGGCGATAAATATGCGCTTATCGCGGCAAGCCCGCTGACCGGGCGCACGCACCAAATCCGCGCGCACATGGAGTTTTTGGGCACGCCGATTTGCGGGGATGATAAATATTTTGGCACAGAGAGATTTAAAAATAATCTGATTGTCAATAAATTACACTTGCATGCTTATAAAATTGATTTATCTTTTGTATATGGCAAAAAGATGATTGTTAAGGCAAAGTTGCCGGATTATTTTAGAGAAAGTTTGAAAACACTCGGGTTAGATTTTAAGGAGTAGTTGATAATGAAAAAGTTTTTAAAAATTGCATTGATTACATTGGGCAGTCTGGTTTTGATTGTTCTAATCGGCGGATATATTGTTTTGAAAAATATTGACCTTAGTCAATATAAAGGGATGATAGAACAAAAAGTTGCTGAGGCAACGGGACGTGTCTTAAAAATCGGCAATATTGAAATCAAGCCGTCCTTTAACCCGAAAGTTCGCATTGAAAATGTTGCTTTTTCAAATGCCGAGTGGTCAAAGAATCCGCAAATGGCAGAGGTTGGTTTTATTGATGTCGGAATTGCCGTGATCCCGTTAATTCATGGCCATTATGTTATCAATAAATTTATCATCAATGATGCGGTGGTTAATTTGGAAGAAAATGCCAATGGCGTTGCAAACTGGGTTTTTGAAACACCGGTACAGGAAGAACCAAAACCTGAAAAAACTTCTTATAAGTTCAGCCTAATTAAAGAGGCACATGCTGAGGAAACCGTTGTTGCGCAAGATGCTTCATCAGCAGATATCTTATCAAAAATAGTCATTAAGGAAGTTGCTTTTAATAATGTTAAAATAAATTACACAGATAAAAAGGCACAAACAATCAGCTACGATATTAAGAACCTGACTTTAGATGAGCGTGATGATAAAAACATTGATTTTAAGTTTAATGTTAATGATGGTTTATACAGCGGTCAAGGTATGGTCGGTGCTTTGAAAAAACTTAAATCGGAAGACGGCTTTCCGGTTAAAGGTGAATTTAATGTTATGGGCATAGGTGTTGCAACTGATGCTATGCTTTATGATGTTTTAGGTGAACTTCGTTTCATGGCTGATGTTAAAGCAAAAGGTTTCTTAGGCAAAGACAGCACATATAACGAATCGGCTGATGTTTCGGTCAAAGGTGATTTAAAGAAAATTGATGCCGTTATTAACGGTGTCAGCATTGCCGATAATGTTATTAAAGGAACAATCGGCGTGTTGCTTGATGGTAAAGTGCCGAATATAACCGCGAACCTTAATTCCGATAAAATTGATATAGCATCTTTTGCTAATGAACAAAAGACAGCATATTCGTTCTCGCTTATTAAAGAAGCTGAGGCAACGACCATGGTGCCGGCAGATAAAATTCCGTATGAGGCACTATACAGTGTTAATGCTGATGCGGATGTTACCATTGCTAAGGTGTTTAATAAGAGTGCGTTGCTTGCTGAGAACTTGGTCTTAAATGCTAAGGTTGATAATGGTGTGGCATTATTTAATATTGTAAGCGGTAAACTTGCCCAAGGTGATATTAAAGCCAACGCAAAATTAAATGCGGGTACGAAAAGCTTAAATTTAACCGCTGATATGGTAAAAGTTAATCTTATAGAATTATTAAAGGTATTGGAAGCTCAATCTGATAGCTTTAACTTTATTAACGGCGGTAGTACGGATTTGTATGTTAACCTTAACGGTAGTGGTAATACTTATGCTGCTATTGCCGAAAGTTTGGATGGCAGACTGGTTTTGATTGTTGATAAATCTAAATTGCATTTAGGTAATATCGGCATGATAAAGGGTAATGTTATTTCGCAGTTGTTCAATACTTTGAAGATAACCAAAGGTAATGATGATTTGAAACTGGCTTGTGCTGTTGTTCGCGCAGATTTCAAGAACGGTTTGGCAAAATTCCCGAGCGGTATTGTTGTTAATGCTGATAAGTTTACAATTGTTTCCAATGGTGATATCAATCTTAAAAACGATAAGATAGATTTGGGTGTTAAACCGTTTGGCGGTAAGTTATCAGATACCAATATTGCCAAAGCACTTTCTTCGCTTGTTAAATTAACCGGTACGTTGCAAAAGCCAAGTGTCGGTGTTGATACGGCCAATGTGGTCAAAAACGTGGTTGGTGCCACAATGACAGGTCCGGTTTATTTGGGGGCACAGTTAGTTATGGAAAATGATGATTCTCCTTGTCATACGGCCTTAAAAGGGACAGGGTATGAAACAAGATTTCCGGAGCCAAGCAATATCGCTAAGTCCACCGGTGATGATGTCGGTAAGGTCTTAGATGATAGTGTCGGAATGGTTAAAGAACAGGCTAAAGGTTTGTTGAATATGTTTTCCGGTAAGAAAAATTAAGATGCCGAATAATAAATTTGATGAAATCTTAAGAATTTTTCAAACGCAAAGAGATGAGCTTATTTGTAAGCTCGTCTCTTTTGTTGCGGGTGATACGATTTTATTTTTACCCAAAGATTCCGGTTGCGATGAAAAAATAAAATCAGCTAATGAGATTTTAGGCAGTCGGTTTGAAAGAACGGATGGAATAAATGTTTTGTCTGAGAATCTTTTGTATGGTGAAAATATAAAAAAATATATGAATAGATGTTCGGTTGAAAAGCAAACCTTTATATACCTTGTTGCAACGGAATTGCGTTCGGTATTGGCGGCGGTGTTGTTGGCAGAGAAAGAAATAAATGCTGAGGAAGCATTTAAGTTTTCTTTTTATGAAGAACTTACCCAGCAGAAAAAGTGGGGAGTGTTGCCGGAGGCCGAAGAAAAGCATCAGGCTGTCAAATTACAATTAAAAGCTTTAGAGCGGTGGCTTAATGAGAGAAGTGTATCTTAAAATAGAAGGTCGTGTACAGGGTATCGGTTTCAGGCATTGGGCAATGGTTAAAGCCTCGGAAATCGGCGGAATTTCCGGCTGGGTCAGAAATGAAGATGACGGCAGTGTTGAAATCTTAATGCGTGGCGAAGATGATAATATAAATAAAATGATACAGGCTTGTTATGACGGGCCGATGTTTGCCCGCGTTGACAAAATATCCTTTTTGCCGGGGGTTAAAAACTATTTTTTACCGCAAATTATTGAAGGGCGGTTTATCAGGATATAAACGTAAATATAGGGTTTCGGCTAATTGTTTTAGCACTATAAAAGCATATTTTATCTTTGTTTTATATTTTAGGAGGATTAAATATGCGTGTGGAAAAAACAAAAACTAATGCCCAAATGTGCCAATGTTTGAATTGTCCGTCTTATACAACAACCTGTAAAATAAAGAATAATATGCGTACCAATGAAGATGTTTTGCAAAAGGAAAATGATGAGCATTGGGAATTACTATTTTGTGCAATTGAAAAAAGTAATTGTATCCATGAGAATCGCGGATGTATGTGTCAAACTTGTCCGATACACAAGAAATATGCGTTAAATAATGAAGATTATTGTCTGCATACCGGCGGGGTGTTTTAAGGCTGTTTATTTAACGGAGTTGAGTTATGTTAAGTAGAACTGTATCCGGTACAAAAGGTTCGGAAAGTCGCTTTTTGCAGTTGTATAAAGTGGTTAGAGAAAGAGAGCCTTATTTAAATAATGAGGCTAAAATAGTCCAGTATAATGCGCTTCTTCGCTATTTTATAAAATTTTTGCAAGACAAAGACAGTTATCCGCCGTTGATAAACAGTATTTTATATCAGATAGATATAAAACTTGGCGATATCTATTATGAAGATGGTTTACAAAATCAAGATAATAGTAGATATTTTCTAGCAATAGAATATTATAATCAAGCATTGAGTTATGCTCAAAAAACAGAAGAGCAAAATCGTGTTTTATTAGCGTTGAAAGATATTTATTATTATTTGGATGATGAGGAAGCTTTTTTTAAGATAGAAAAAAACTGGGCTGATAATCATAATCAGAAAGATCGTTTCGGAGCGTATGTGCTGTTGGCAAAAAATGCATATCAGCCGCGAATGAAGATTTTTTTCTTAGAGTGTGCCTTAAATACTGTTGTGGCACAGGATGAAAGTTTTTATACAAAATATCAAGATACGCTTAATATCTGTTGCCAATTAGCGGTACTGTATGAATTATTGGGAGAATATGAAAAAGCAAGGCGTGTGCAAAAATTACGCGATAACACATTAAAACTATTAAAGAACTAGGAGAGATTTATGGCACTTTATACGACTGATTTACTTATTTTGGGTTCCGGACCGGCCGGTTATACGGCAGGTATTTATGCGGCACGTGCCGGTATCAGTGTAACGATTGTTTCCGGTAATCAAGAGGGCGGACAATTGACAATGACATCCGCTATTGAGAATTTTCCGGGATTTGAGGAAATCAGCGGTTTTGAACTGATGGATAAGATGAAGAACCAGGCAGTTAAGCTCGGGGTGCAGTTTGTTAATGACTATATTGTTGAGGTTGATTTTGCGCACAGACCTTTTGTTTGCAGCTCGGAAAACGGTCATTCGTATAAGGCAAAGGCAGTTATTATTGCAACCGGTTCTTCGGCTAAGTGGCTTAATTTGGAATCAGAAAAGAAGTTTTTAGGTTACGGGGTTTCGGCATGTGCAACGTGCGACGGCTTTTTCTATCGTGGCAGAACGGTAGTTGTTGTCGGCGGTGGTAATTCTGCGGTGGCTGAAGCGCTTTATTTGGCAACACTTGCTGACAGAGTTATTCTCGTTCATAGAAGACATCAGTTAAGAGCGGATAAAATTTTGCAAGACAGAGTTAAAGAGAATCGTAAAATTGTTGTTGAATGGGATAGTGTTGTTGAAGAAATTTTAGGCGTAGATGAACCGAAGAAAGTTACCGGTATTCGGGTGCGCAACGTCGAAACAGACGCCACCAAAGTTATCAATGCAGACGGTGTGTTTGTTGCCGTCGGTCACCAACCGAATACGGAAATTTTTAAGGGAAATCTTGTTTTGGACAGTAAAGGTTATATTGTTACGCATGCAAATTGTTCGGCAACAGATGTAGAAGGCGTTTTTGCGGCCGGTGATGTGAAAGACCCGAAATATAAGCAAGCGGTTATCTCTGCCGGAAGCGGCGCAATTGCCGCAATGGATGCTATTGAATATTTGGATTCCGTTGCTTAAAAAGTAAAAATTTGAATGTCTAGTTATCAATAAAAAAGCCACCGTTGCGGTGGCTTTGGCTTATACGTTAAATAAGAAGTTCATTAAATCGCCGTCTTGGACAACATAATCTTTGCCTTCCGAACGCATCTTGCCGGCTTCTTTACATCCTTGCTCGCCGTTATATTTGATATAATCATCATAGGCAATCGTTTCAGCACGGATAAAACCTCTTTCAAAATCAGAGTGAATAATACCGGCACATTGCGGGGCTTTGGAGCCTTTAATAAAGGTCCATGCACGCACTTCTTTCGGACCGGCAGTAAAATATGTTTCCAAACCGAGCAATGCATATCCGGCTTTAATGATTTTGGTTAAGCCGGTTTCCTGTAAGCCAAGGGCTGAAAGAAATTCCTGCTTTTCTTCCTCACTATCTAGTTGTGCAACTTCAGATTCTATGGCAGCAGAAATAATGACGGCTTTTGCGTGTTCTTTTTCTGCTTTTTCAAAAACCTTTTTAGAAAATTCATTACCGGTTGCGGCGCTGTCTTCATCTACGTTGCAAACATATAATACCGGTTTAGAGGTTAAAAGTTGCATCATCTGGTATTGTTTATAAGCATCTTTATCCGATTCAGAGGGAGCGGCGGTGCGGGCAGGTTTACCTTCACGCAGAGCATTGATAATCGGTTCCATGACACGAGCGCGGACGGCAGCTTCTTTATCTCCGCCGGTTTGTGCTTTTTTCTTGGTTTGTTCAAAGCGCTTTTCTAAAGATTCCAAATCCGCAATCATCAATTCAGTTTCAACAATTTCCGCATCACGAATCGGGTCAACGGAACCTTCAACGTGAGTAATGTTGCTATCTTCAAAGCAACGCAAAACATGGATAATGGCATCTGTTTCTCTGATATTGGCTAAAAATTGGTTGCCCAAGCCTTCGCCTTTGCTGGCACCTTTGACTAAACCTGCAATATCTACAAATTCTAATTGTGTCGGTACAATGTTTTTCGGGTGAACAATATCGGCTAAGGCTTGCAAACGTTTATCCGGCACGGCAACTCGTCCGGTATTCGGTTCAATGGTGCAAAACGGAAAGTTTGCAGCCTGTGCGGCGATAGTTTGTGTTAAGGCGTTAAACAGTGTAGATTTTCCGACATTCGGCAGACCTACGATACCACAATTAAAACCCATTTTAACGGCTCCTTTAAGAATTTTTATTTGTATAAGGGCGGTTATACGCAATATTTTTCTGTTTTGCAATAAAAAAAGCAGTTTTAGCCGGGCTAAAAACTGCTTTGAGAATGACGTTTAACTTTAGAGAGTAAAACCTGTCGGTTGGTGGCACTCCGTGAACAGACGATCGTACATCTTTGGGTGAAATTTTTCTATCAACCTTTGGGCACGAGGGCTCCAGTTTAAGCCGGCGGATTTTAGTTGCGAGATGAGCTCCGGGCTATCCAGAACGGTGATGATTTTTTCAATTTCAAAAGGTATGGTTCCCTGATAAATTTTGGTCATCACCAACGCATACATGTGAGCCATGTGGCTGTTCTTGTTGATTTCTTCCAGAGCTGACCATGAACGGTGCATTTCCGGAATGCAGGAAAGGAACTTTTCATCTTTCTCAGGTGCGCTCTTGTCTGTTTGCCGTGCAACGTTCTTTAAGAAATCATCTTCGCTTTCACCATTTCTCAGGTCAATAGCGGATTCCATAGTGTACTTGCGCCGGTGGTAGCTTTGGGCTACCTTTTCAGCAATCTCATCTAAAGTCGGGGGCACTGCCTCTAACTCTCTTCTTTTTCTTAGAATGTCATCTGCGATACTCATAATAACAAATGTTTTTAATGTGAATAATAATACGGTTTAAACTTGCTATTTGGTATTATGCATACCGACAATGTTAGAATAATGGGCGATACCTTTTTTAATTAGTTCATTGATTGTATCAGCCACAAAATTTAATCTTTCTTCTAAAACTTCCTTTTCCGCTTTTGAAAAGCGTGATAGTACAAAATTTATGGTGTCTGTGTGATGTTCTTGCGGTGAACCTGCGCCGATACGGATACGATTGTATTCTGTTCCTAAATGTGAATCTATGTTTTTTATGCCGTTATGTCCGCCGGCAGAGCCACCGATTTTAGCTTTTATCTTGCCTAGGGCGAGATCTTTATCATCATGGATAACAATAATATTTTCCGGTGCAATTTTATAAAATGATGCAACTTTTGCAACCGAGTTACCTGATAAATTCATAAATGTTTGCGGTTTTAAGAGTAAAACTTTTTCACCGTCTATTGTTCCTTCGGCAAGCAAACCTTCAAATTTGCTCTTAAAAGGGGTAAAGTTATAGCGGCTAAAGATTTTATCAGCCGCCATAAACCCTATGTTGTGGCGTGTCAAAGCATATTCCTCACCGGGATTTCCCAAACCTACCACTAAAAACATTTTATAAGCCTTTATTACTTACGCATAAAGTCAACGTGAATCGGCATATCAGATACCGGATCAAATTGAACGTCTTTGCAAATAACTTTTTCGCTCTTCTTTTCCATAGCAATAGTAATAACAGACTTATAGAAATCAGCCAAATCTAAGGCTTTTTCTAACTCAACAGGGTGTAAACTGATGTTTACGGCATCTTTCTTACCACCATAAATAACAGCAGGAACACGACCTTCTCTACGACATTGACGAGCTGCCCCCTTACCTGCTTTTTCACGCAAAACTGCATTAAATGTAATTTCTGACATTTTCTTTTCCTTATCAATTGATTAAAAAAACCGCCAATAGCCTCCAGGGGTGCTATCAGCGGTAATTTTTATAGGACTTGTTTTATTAAGAGTCAAGCCTTTTGTTAAACCTTGGTTGTCTTACCTTGTTCGTAAAGCTTTTTATCATGCAAAAAGCGGATAACGGAATAAGGAATACTTAAAGTATAAATGGCCGTTAAGACGCCTAAGGTCAGCCATGTTTGCGTAAATAAGAAGTGCGCAATAACGGCAACGATAACCAAAAGCGGTATAACCATGGAAGGTTTAATTTTGGCTTTTTTCAAAGATATTGTCGGAATACGACTCGTTTCTAAGTAAAAAACAATGCACATCCAAATACTGCAGAAAGCATGTGTTCTTAAAAACGGCTTGGTTTCAGCTAAGTCAAACCCTAACAGTATCGGCATAATAACCATAGCGGCGGCAGCCGGTGCCGGTACGCCGGTAAAGTAGTGTGCCCAATAGGGGGGAATTGTATCATCTTCCAACATGGTGTTGAAACGTGCTAAGCGCAAAGCCATACCCATGGCAAATAAGAGGCAGAAAAACCAGCCGATTTTGGGTAAGTCAAACAAGCACCATTGGAACATTAAAATAGCAGGGGCTACACCAAAGCTGATAAAATCACTTAAAGAATCCAGTTCAGCACCGAATTTGGAAGATGCTTTTAACATTCTGGCGACTCTGCCGTCTAGCCCGTCAAACAAGGCGGCTAAGAAAATAAATAAGACTGCTTTGCTCCAACTTTCCTGAATAGCATAACGAATAGATGTCATCCCGGAGCAGAGGGCAAGCATGGTTACAATGTTGGGAACAATTTTGCGAAATGGCAATTCCGCAAATTTTTCTGTGGAAATCGGTAATTTCCGTTCAATTTTTTTCATCAATTTACCTTTCTTAAATATAGCATATACCGAAACGCTGTTTCTGCCATATATGCTTGAGTTTTTAAGCTTTTTTAGGGTACGCTGTACCTTAAAAACAGGGAAATTTTACTCTTACTTAAAAAAAATACAAGTTTTATGTTGCATTTATATTTTTTTGTTTGTATAAAGTCGTTGTTGCGGATTTTTGCGCTTGTGGCGGAACTGGTAGACGCTGCAGACTTAAAATCTGTTGGGAGCAATCCCGTGCCGGTTCGATTCCGGCCTAGCGCACCAATAAAAAAGAGGTCTTTATGGCCTCTTTTTTTATTGGTATGATATATGAAGTTTTAGCCCAACACACAAAAAACACGGGAAGATAGTTCTTGCCGTGTCTTTTAATAAGATGTTAAATCACCTTTTAGTTAACCCAACCTAGGACTGCGTCATTTTTTCAGCCTCTCTGAGGTAAAAATTGATAGTGTCTAAAAGTGACTTAACGCGATTATCGGGTACTACTTTGGGTAGTTCCAACGGTAAACTTAAATTGTACATCTTTCTAAGCTCATTGATGATGTTGGTTAATCTGATGTTACCGATGTTTAAATCATGGGTTAAATCGCTGTTAAGCAACTGTTCATCAGAAAAACTTTGAAGTCTCAATGATCCACCAAAGTGCTCATTGTTGACATACGCTATGGCATGTCTGAAGTCCTGAATAGTAATTGTTCTTTCCATCATAATATAACATAATTGATTTGTAATATTTGGGAAAGTATGTTTTTTCCGTGACTCTGTCAAATCGTTTTTGAATTTTGTTAAGGATATGGTGGATTTTATCTTTTCAACTCATACTCGTAAAAGGTTTCTAACGGCTTAAAGCCAAGTTTTTTATATATCTTCAGACCTAATTCAGAGGCGGTCAGTAAAAATTTATAACGTTTGCGGGCAATTTCATAGTTCAGCGTTTGTTTTGTAAGCTCGGCACCCAAACCCTTTTTTCGGTATTCTTCAAGAACACCTACCCAATAAATGGCAGAATATCCGCCGCCACGGATAACTTGAGCGATACCGACAGGCTTTTTGTTTTGGTAATAGATAAAATAATCAGCATAACTTTTTCTTAAGTCAGTTTTAAAAGATTCATAAATGAAATCAGTATCATATCGGCTATACACCTTAGAGGCAAGTTGTCCCCAGAGGATAAGGTCTTCTTTGGTTTTAACGGTTTTTACGGTTAGCGTATTTTTTGTTACAAAAGGTTTGTTTTGTTCTAAGCCGTAAACAATGTCTTTTTCGGTCTTTTTCAGGTATTTCGGGTATTTTTTATCTAAATCGCCGTCTGCGGAGGTCAGAATTGTTTTATAATTTTGGGTTTCTTTGAGTATTTCTTTGATAATCGTTTGATTTATTTTTTCGGCATGTGTCTGATTCCAACCGCCTTGAGCTGTCGGAAAAGCCCATTTAAAATATGTTACGGCGTTTTTGGTGTAGCAGACGTTTTTCCTCAGCTTTCTGACTTCTTTTAAGTTTTCCATGTAGTGCAACATTGTCTTCTCCTCGGGTTTCTTTATCAGTATGTTAGATTTTTAAGTCTTTATATTTGGTAAAAAGATTTATTGGACTTTACTTTTGTTGTGTTTGTACTTTAGAATGATATATTGAAAAAAATGACAGACTGAGAAAGTAAAAAATGCAGATAAAAGTGATTTTTGCTAATGTTATTCAAGGGATGCACCATATCGGCTATAATGAAAAAAAGGAAAATGTATTTGCCGGTTTTCATCCTGAAAAATATGTAACCTATTTTGCTAAAGAACAGCCGGATATTTTGTGTATGGCAGAGTGTTTGTTTGATGATGAAAACGGGCAGAGTGCTTTTGTGAGTGACATTTGTGAAAAGTGCGCTTTTCATTATTATAAAAATCTGGTCGGGGAAAAGGCGTTTTTTGTAAAAGATAAATTCTATGGGCTTTCAATATGTTCCAAATTTCCGATAGCAAATTATGAGGTGTTAAAGCTTGCCAATCCGCATATTGAAATCATTCGTCCGAACGGTGATTATTGGTATATGCATGATAAATATATTCAGAAGGCTGAAATTTGTGTGGAAGATGATAAGAAAATCAGTTTAATCAATACACATATGTTTCCGTTTCAGCATTTTAACAAGCATTTTTGGGATGAGGAATTTAGAGAGTATCGTCAGCAGTGGGCGGAGATGTTGGTGCCGCAAACGGATAAGTCTTCTCTGGTTATGGGGGATTTTAATACGGTTGGAATTTCCATTAAAGAAGCTTTTCCGGAGCTTAAAGTCGGGGAGAAAATGTTTTCTTTGGTTAATTATGATGGTAAGAAATATCAGCCGATATATCCATACGACACACAGATAGAGTATATATTGGCAACGAAAGATTTTAAGCTTATATCTGCTTGTGAAGATATGGTTTATTCCGACCATCCTTTTTTAATCGCTAAAGTTGAGATTTGAGTCGGCTGAAAATATTTGACAGCATTTTTCTTTTGGCATATAAAATTGTTGTTTAATTTATTTTGAGAGGGAAAAATGAAAAAGGTTTTATTTTGTTTGGTGGCATTGTTTATGTTGAGCGGCTGTGGTTCTGTTTCTCAATATTCCGGTGCAGCAGGTGGTGATTCCGCAAAAGCAAAAATGCACGCATGCTTGCTTAGTGATGCATCTTCCAGATTCCAAGCAGGTACTTTGTTTACACAAGGAATTACTGCAACGGCAAAGGATATGGTTAAAGGTTGTATGCAAAAGTTGGCATTACAGTCTATGGGTATCAGCCAGGAATCACAATCCATGGCAACCAATATTATTCATCAGTTCCAAAATTATGGTACAGCGAAATAGAAATTGCTGTTTAGCATAAAAAAAAGAGACCTATTCAGGTCTCTTTTTTGTTTTAGGTCTGTATGTTTGAGAGGTGTTTAAAATTTCTCTAAAAGATACAGCAATACCGGAGATGGCGTGATTTTCTGAATTTTTCCTACAGTCTTCATCTTCCTGGTAGTTTCTAATTTCTGTCACATTAAACTCATCATTTTCCTTGCAGACGGTGATTTTAATTAAATCCCCGACTTTGTAGTCCGCCCGGTTAATCAGTTTTTCATCATTTGTAAAAAATCTGATGGGATTTCTTTTGATGACTTGGATTTTCCCGTTGCGCGTGATGAGAAAGATTGAAACAATAAGTTCCAGTGTGACGCTGTTTGAGGTGTCTTTGTTTATTTTGGCACCCAAAATTTTTCCTCTAAAAATTGCAATCATATCTATATCTATTTAATTGGTTTATGGGTAAATGTTATGAAAAACTGTCTATAAAGTCAAATAAAAAACTGTTCAATTTGTTGTCTTAAAGTTATACTCAAAGCAGTTTTATCAGAAACGGAGAAAAGGTGTGATAAAGAAATTTTGGTTGTTGGTAGTCTTTTTAGTTTGCGGATGTAACACTGTTCATATACCGGAAACATTTGCATATAAGGAAATTAAGACGGAGAAATTTACGTTGGCCAGTTGGCAAAAAATAACAAATTCGGCGGCACCTGTTAAAATTTATATTGAAGGAGACGGCGCTTCTTTTAATGGGGTAGGGCGCCCGACTTCAGATCCAACACCAAAAGGAAAACTCTTACGTGAAATTGCTTTTGGAGATAACAGTCCGAATGTGGTTTATTTAGCGCGTCCATGTCAATTTGTGGCAGATAATCAATGTGAACAGAAATATTGGACAACGGCACGATTTTCTGCGGAGGTTATTGCTTCCGAGCGTGAAGCGGTTTTAGATATTGCACAGGAAAATGATGTAATTTTAATCGGTTTTTCCGGCGGGGCGCAAGTTGCCGGTTTGGTTGCCGTTACCGCACCGGAATTACATGTTAAAAAGATGATAACGGTTGCCGGTAATTTAGACCATAAGGCATGGACAGAGTATCATAATGTGCCGGCATTAAGCGATTCACTTAATTTGGCAGATTATAAGGAGAACTATTTGGCTTTGCCGCAGGAACACTTCGTCGGTAATAATGATACGATTATACCCCCAAAATTGGTTGAGGATTTTGTCGGTTCGGACAATGTCAGAGAAGTGCCTTCAGCAGATCATAGTAAAGGTTGGGAGCGCATTTATCCGTTGGTTCAGTTAGAGCGCTGATTTTCGCTTTTTTCCTCTGTTTCTTCCTGTTCTCTGCGACCTTTTAGATTATGCAGGAATTGACTTTCTATATTTACGTATTTTTCTAAGAGCCAACGGGAACGGAATACAAAGAAAATTGTCAGCAACAGTAAGACAAGGGTTAATCTCGGGTTTTCGCTTAAAAACTTATGGACAACGGTTACGATAAAGAAAGATGACACAAGTATTCTGAAGCTGGTTAAGATAATTAACGGCAGACGGTTTGCTTTTTTTGCCATCCACAGTTTGTAATAGATACGAGAGACTTGGTTGTTACTGGTAAAAAAGTTGCGGATACGAGATGTTTTTTCATCTAATACATTATAGGCAGCTGTTTTTAAGACATCAACTTTTGTTTGCTCACGCGTTTCTTCGGCTATTATCTCATTGGCTTCTATTTCTTCATCAGATTGCTTTTGCGGGAATAGCCAATGCAGTTTCTTTTTTATAAACTCGGTGGTTACAATATTCCAGCCGATAAGCGCTTTTAAGACATGGGACATTGCAAGCAGGGTTAAACCGGTCATTAAAATATTGGCAGGAATACGATAAGGAATTATTCCGCGAACATAAGGGCGAACGGCTAATGCTATCAGTAAAATACTGTATAAAATGATGGAAAACAGGCATAAACGCAGTAAATAGCTTTTAAATAAAGCACTCCATAAACGTTCTTCGTTTTTGGTAACGGTGGCGGAAGATGAATATTTATTGATGTAAGCTACCCAATTTTCCGGCAAGCTTTTGCTTAAAAATTTATAAGCAGGTTCGGCGGATTTTATCATCATCGGGGTGATAAAGGTTGTAATGACCGAAACGGCAACGATTATCGGATAAACTTTATCTGATAAAACACCCAAACTCATACCTAAAGTGGCAATAATAAAGGCAAATTCACCAACTTGAGCCAAAGAAAATGCGCCAGAAACAGCGGTTTTCAAGTTCTGACCTGAGGCGACAAAGCCTAAACAAGAAAAAGTGGTGATACCTAAGATGACAATAACGGTGATTACAAGAATCGGTTTGGCATAAGTTACAATCATTAGAGGATCAACCATCATACCGACGGAAACGAAGAATACCGCACCGAAAAAATCTTTTAAGGGACGTAAGTTTTTTTCTATGCGTTCAATTAACTCGGTTTCCGCCAATATTGAACCCATTAAGAAGGCCCCAAGAGCAGATGAAAAACCTGATGAGGTGGCAAGCAAGACCATACCGAAACATAAGCTGATAGTTATTAAAAGTAGCATTTCATCTGTCAGGAGTTTTTGAACTTTGTTTAAGAATGTCGGAACCAAATAGATGCCGGTGATAAAGCATAAAACCAAGAAAAATACCAATTTTAAGACGCTTAAACCCAAAGCAGCGCCGTCAATATGGCTGCCCATGGCAATTGTCGGTAATAAAACGAGCATTAAAATACCCATTAAGTCTTCAACAATCAGCACACCGAATACCAAATCAGTAAAGCGTTGTTTTTTTATGTTCAAGTCATTAAAAGCCTTAATGATAATGGTGGTAGAAGACATGGATATCATTGAGCCTAAGAAAAAGCTGTCCATGGTTGACCAGCCGAGCAGAAGTCCGGTGTTATAACCTAAAAACAGCATGAAAAGAATGTTGGCATTGGCGGTTATCATGGCGGCTTTGCCGACATTGAGCATTTTCTTGAAGCTAAATTCCAAACCTAAGCCAAAAAGTAAAAAGATGATACCGATATCTGCCCACAAGGTCAAATCATCTTTATTGCTGACAGTCGGCAATAAGCTGAAATATGGTCCGGCGAATATACCGGCCAAAACATAACCCAATACCAACGGTTGCTTTAATTTTTTGCACAATAACGTGGTGATACCGGCATATATGGTAATAAGTGTCAAGTCAACAATAAGTGAATTGATTGCGTGCATATTTTTTCTCTTTTGCTAAATATATGTAAAAACTTGGGAATATTATGAATTATGTAAGGTTTATGTTTGGTTAATGAATAGGCTGAAAACTTATTTTTCTAAATCAAATTCATTATTTTTTGTGTGGTAAAAATATGACGTGCCACCGTTATCCCAACGGATTTTTAAGCGATTTTGGGGTAAAAACTCAAATTTGGCGCAATTACGATATTCGTTATTAAAGCTACAAATTCTACTATCTTTTTGGTCAATGAAAAAGTCTTGAAACTGTGGGGTGTTCAGTTTTATAAAAGGTTGTCCGACCGGTGGTTCAAAGAAGTCCGAAGCCAGGGCAAAGGGTACTTCTTTAATGCGTAATCCGTTAAATTTAGCTTGGTAACGAAAATATATGGTAAATAAGCGCTCGGAAAGATAAGCAAAGGCCATTTTTTGCTCGGTGTCGCGACTGTTAACATCATCTTTGATATCTTGATAAAGCGGCAATAAAATGGAGAATAACCACTCAGCGTAGTTGTTTAAGATTTCACGGCGCGTGATGAACATATTGGTCGGGTAAAAACCTTCTTCGCTGTTTAGGTTTTCAACGGCAAAATCATACATTTTCGGGTATTTTTGCTTGATGATATCTAAAGCTTTATCTAAATCCGCACCGACGTGTTCTTTTTTGTACTGCTCATAAGTATTTACTTTTATCGGTTCGGATAGGATGATATCGTGGGTGGCAAACCATGGCATAATGAATTTCTTTTGCAATTCCAAATCGCGTAAAAATTCGTTAGCGAATCCTTTTAAGTGTTTTAAGCCTAAATGGCGCATACGCATAGAGGGAAAAGTTACCATCGGGTAGTGCGCATTTTCATTTATACTGAAAAAACGGCGATAATGCGTTAAACCGACATAAGGTGATTTAGTGTTTTTCCATATCCAATAAAGGGCGGTTATTTCGGCAAAATTACGATTTAAATCAGAGATGTTATCGCCGGTGTCGTCACCAATCATATTTTCATTTAACCAAGCGATTTGTTCTTTAGTAAATGTTCCCTGGCGTGATGGCGTATCAGCAATGGCGCGCCCGCCTTGAATCGGTACAAAAATATCCGTTTTTATCAGTGGCGCCGGTTTGTAGTAAACAACATATATCTTTAAGAAATCTGTTTTATGGATAAATAAAATGTAAAATGATGCGCACAAAATAAAAACAGCAAATATAACGAGGAGGGAGGTTGTATATTTGCTGTTTTTCATAATTTTATCTCTAAATTCTTTAAACAAACATGGTGTTATCGGAAAAGCTCTAGGCTTATCCAATAGATTTAAGCAATAATGTTCGGGCTAATCAGATTTTCTATTTTCTGAATTTTGCTTTTAACGTTTGTATTTTGACGATTCAACTGCTGTGCCTGATAAAAATCTATCATTTGTTTATTTTTGACCAGCTTTTTAATGTCTGATTTAACCCTTCTTTCTTCAAGCTTAAGCTCGCATAATTGCACTTGAAGTTTATTGAAAGAATTTGTATTAATCATCTTAGTGTTGCTCCAAAAAAGTTTACGTCGCGGTATATGCGATTCTCTTTATTCGGGCACATTATACTGCATTTTTGGCAAAAAAGCAAGAGATTTTGATAAAAAAAGTAAAAAAATTAGTGAAAAAGTAAAAATTGTGCTAGTAAAATTTAAATTATAGGGTATCAATGCAGAATAAGCATTGAAAACAAAGAAATATAAGGATTTGAAGTATGACAGAAATTAAGAAAATCGGTATTTTAACAAGCGGCGGCGATTGTGCCGGATTGAATGCGGTTGTTTCTTCCGTGGTTAGCTCTGCTGCAAAGTACGGCTGGGAAGGTTATGG
>DEKL01000043.1:0-2924 GCA_002353835.1 Alphaproteobacteria bacterium UBA2723 | reverse complement strand
GGAAGTTTATGGTATTCATAATGGTACGGACGGCTTAACGGAAGAACCTCTTTCTTATGAAATTTTAACAGAAGGAAATTTTTCCGATAGTCCGTGGCCAAGACTTGCCGGTTCTTATCTCGGTTCATTAAATAAAGGTGTTAAAATGGAATCGCAATTAGCCGTTTCCGAGCGTTTTGGCAGAGGTGTTGCCGCTTTGGGGTTAGATGCGGTTGTTGTTGTCGGCGGTGACGGTAGTATGAATATTGTCAGCAACTATTGCCGTAATGCCGGTGTTAAAATGGTCGGTATTCCGAAAACTATTGATAATGATACTCCTTTAACCCAGTATTCTGTCGGTTTTAATTCTGCTTGTCAGGTTTGCACAGATGCTATTGATGCTTTGTGGAAGACGGCTCGTTCTCACCAACGTGCTCTTATTTTGGAAGTTATGGGACGTGATGCCGGTCACTTAGCTATGCACTCCGCCGTTGCCGGTTTTGCAGATGTTTGTCTTGTTCCGGAAATTCCTTATTCTATTGACGGTATTGTTAAAAAATTAAAAAGTATTAAGGCTCGCGGTCGTAACCATGCGGTTATCGTCGTTTCTGAGGGTGTTCATACCGAAACAGGCGAAATGGTTTCCAGTACGAAAAATCTTATCGGTGAAAAAATTAACGGCGGTATCGGTGAATATTTAAGTGCCGCATTAAATGCCAAATATTCCGGTTTCCAGACTCGTGTTACCAAACTCGGTCACGTTCAACGTGCCGGTGATCCGACTGCTTTTGACCGTGCGCTTGCTTGTGCGTTCGGTGCTCGTGCCGTTGAGCTCTTAAAAGAAGGTCATACAGATGTTATGGTTGCTTTAGAGGGGGATAAAATACAGTCATATCCTTTGGAAAAAGTTGTGTCTGCCGGTACTACGCCGCTCAATAAAGACAGTGTGTATGTGAAAGCGGCTATAGAGATGGGTATGTACGTCGGCGAGGTAAATGGGTAAATTTTAGCTTCTAGAACGGTTACTTCGGGCAAACCAAAATTCATGTACCCCTATGTACACTAAAATTTTGGTTTCCCTCGTACCCATTTCTATTAGCTTAAAATTTCTCTCATTTCCCTATCTGTATGAAGACATTTGCACTTGCACCTCAAATTTTCTCAAAATTTTATTTGCTATCTAAAAGTTCGTTTATGGTTTCTTCTAAAGTTAGTTCTTTGCCCTGTTCATACAAGGTTAGCTCTTTTTCGGTTAAGGGGAATCTGTCATCAATGACACTAATTTCTGCTGTGCGAAATTTATTATAAATGAAGTTCAAAACCCGATTGTTTTGGCTGAACAGGCTGATAAATTCTTTTAAGATGACATATTGCCATACTTTTTGGGGTATTTCTTTTTTGAGTTCTGCTAATTGTCTTTCTGCTTTGCTGATGTTCTTCTTTGTCATACGGTTTTATCCTTTTCTAAAATAAAAACCCACTTCAAAGAAGCGGGCGGATGTTCAGAAACCGTATTAGCGTGAACGGCTCGGCTTATTTGGCAGAGCCTTATTCGCCGACATCCGTCCATGACGAAGTCGGCATTTTTTAAGGTCTAATGCAAGACCACGCTAATATAGGGTTCTGACGCCCTACTGCTACCTCTAGCAGTACCGCTGATTATAATTGATGAATATTAAATGTAAAGTTAATAAAAAAGCCTCCGCTGAGGGAGGCTTAATTTTTTCTGAGTTGCCTTAATCTTAGGCATCTTCACCGGTTTCTTGGTTAACGCGCTTAGCAGAAAGGCGGATTTTACCACGATTGTCTGCACCCATGCATTTAACCCAAATCTGGTCACCCTCTTTGTAGAAATCACAAACAGAGGCAATGCGCTCGTTTTTGATTTCAGAAATGTGAACCAAACCTTCGGTTGAACCTAAGAAACGAACAAATGCACCGAAATCCATAATCTTGGTGATTGTGCCGTGATAATTCTTACCTTCTTCAGGTACGGCAACAATACCGTTGATGATTTCTAAAGCGGCATCAGCATCTTTCTTATCTACGGCTGCAACATTAACCGTTCCGTCATCATCAATATCAATCTTGGTGTTGGTTTTTTCAATGATTTCACGGATAACTTTACCGCCGGTACCGATAACTTCGCGAATCTTATCTACCGGAATCTTGATAGTGATGATACGCGGAGCACGCGGAGAAATTTCTTCTCTCGGTGCCGGTAAGGCTTTTGCCATCTCGCCTAAGATATGAATACGACCTTCATGCGCTTGAGCAAGTGCGTTTTTCATAATCTCTTTGGTGATAGATGTGATTTTAATATCCATCTGTAAGGCAGTTACACCGTCTTTAGTACCGGCTACCTTAAAGTCCATATCGCCTAAGTGATCTTCATCACCTAGGATATCGGTTAAGATGGCAACACGACCGTCATCTTCTTTGATTAAGCCCATGGCAATACCGGCAACAGGCTTTTTCAACGGTACACCGGCATCCATCAAAGATAAGACAGAACCGCATACGGTTGCCATAGAAGAAGAACCGTTAGACTCCAGAATCTGTGACACCACGCGAACGGTGTAAGGATAGTTCTCAGGAATCATATCCTTCAGGGCGCGCCATGCCAGATGGCCGTGACCAATCTCACGACGGCCTACGCCGCGCTGGGCCTTGGCCTCACCCGTGCAGAACGGGGGGAAGTTATAGTGGAGCAGGAAGCGCATGTAGCTCTTGTCGAGCACATCATCTACCATCTTCTCATCAAGTTTCGTACCGAGGGTAACAGTCGTGAGCGACTGTGTCTCACCACGGGTGAAGATAGAACTTCCGTGAGGCATGGGCAGCGGAGATACCTCGCACCAGATGGGGCGGATCTCATCGGTCTTACGACCATCCAGACGCTTGCCTTCATCGAGGATGCAACGGCGCATGGCGTCGCGCTCCAC
>DEKL01000060.1:3643-3817 GCA_002353835.1 Alphaproteobacteria bacterium UBA2723 | reverse complement strand
CACATTAGTCATCAGCTAATGCAGATTTAGGTTAAAAAATTATCCCATGAAAGTCAAATGAAAATTGATTTTAAAATGCGCATACGAAAAAGCGTTCTTGATTTCTCAAGAACGCTTTTGCTTTGGCTCCGGCTATCTGATTCGAACAGATGACCAATCGGTTAACAGCCGATT
>DEKL01000060.1:2787-3605 GCA_002353835.1 Alphaproteobacteria bacterium UBA2723 | reverse complement strand
ACCGCTGAGCTAAGCCGGAATAACCTTCCTGGAGGCCGGTACCGGAATCGAACCGATGTACAAGGATTTGCAGTCCTCTGCATGAGCCACTCTGCCAACCGGCCAACCCAAGGTACCAACGTTTCCGTGGTGATTTGTATATATACATGAAAAAATTTGAACGTCAATATATTTTTTTTAAAATCTCTAAAAAAATTTTATCTTGTGCATATCTCTTATTTTAGTTCCATTTCAATATCAGTTTTTGTTACATATTTTATAGTTGTTTAGGAGATTTGAAAATGAAAATTGCCATTGCTTCCGACCACGCCGGTTTTGATACGAAAACTTTTATTGTCGGCTACTTAAAGGGAAAAGGTATTGAGGTTGCCGATTTGGGAACAAATAACGATACTTCCGTTGATTACCCTCTTTATGCCGATAAAGTCGCCGCACATATTTTAGCACAAAAGGCTGATTACGGTATCTTGGTTTGCGGTACGGGAATCGGTATATCTATCCGCGCTAACAGACATAAAGGTATTCGTGCCGCTATTCTCTATTCAGATGATGTAGCTTTGATGGCCAGAAAACATAATGATGCTAACGTTATGGTTTTTGGGGGCAGAACGATGAATATTAACGATATTTGTCGCAGAATTGATATCTTTTTAACCGCACAGTTTGATGGCGGACGCCACCAAACCCGTATTGATTTACTTGATAAATAGGAATAAATATATGTTTGAGCATAACTTGAAAGATTTTGATAAGGAAATTTACAACGCTATTGAAGATGAATTAAAGCGCCAACAGGAAAATGTGGAACTGATTGCTTC
>DEKL01000060.1:2561-2737 GCA_002353835.1 Alphaproteobacteria bacterium UBA2723 | reverse complement strand
TTAACCAATAAATATGCGGAAGGATATCCGAACAAACGCTATTATTGCGGATGTGCTAACGTTGATAAAATTGAGCAGTTGGCAATTGACCGCTTAAAAAAACTCTTTCATGCCGAATTTGCTAACGTGCAACCGCATGCCGGTTCTCAAGCTAATATGGCAGTCTATGCGGCTCT
>DEKL01000060.1:0-2521 GCA_002353835.1 Alphaproteobacteria bacterium UBA2723 | reverse complement strand
GATGCCGGCGGACATTTAACTCACGGCGCTAAAGTTTCTGTTTCCGGCAAATGGTTTAATGCTATTCAATATGGTGTTGAACGTGAAAGCGGTTTGATAGATTATGATGAAGTGGCAAGTTTAGCTCAACACCATAAACCAAAATTGATTATTGCCGGTTGCTCAGCTTACCCGAGACAGTTGGATTTTGTAAAATTCCGTGCCATTGCAGATAATTGCGGGGCTTATTTGATGGTGGATATGGCACACTTTGCGGGACTCGTTGCCAGCGGACTCTACCCTAACCCGCTTAATTTTGCTGATGTGGTGACCACGACAACACACAAAACCTTGCGCGGTCCGCGTGGTGGCGCCATCTTAACAAACAATGCCGAAATTGCACAAAAGATAAATTCCGCTATCTTCCCGGGTATGCAGGGTGGTCCGTTAGAACACGTTATTGCCGCAAAGGCTGTCTGCTTTAAGGAAGCTCTTTCTCCAGAATTTAAGAAATATTCCGCCAGAGTTTTGGAAAATGCACAAGCCTTGGGGCAAACTTTGGTTAAACGCGGTTTTAAGCTTGTTACCGGCGGAACGGATACGCATTTGCTGTTGGTTGATTTAACCCCGAAAGGAATTAACGGGAAGGAATTAACAGATGCGCTTGATAGCGTGCATATCACGGCAAATAAAAATGCTATTCCGTTTGACCCGTTACCACCGACTATTACATCCGGTATTCGCTTAGGTACACCGGCTGGAACAACACGAGGTTTCGGAACTAAGGAATTTGAGCTTATCGGTAATGCTATTGCTGATGTCGCAGAAGCCCTTAATACCCCTGATGAAAAGAAGGTGTTGGCAGATGTTAATGAGCGTATCTTAAAGCTGACAAAAGAATTTCCGATTTATGAGGAGTAAAAAAAAAGAGGAGATTTTATCTCCTCTTTTTTATTTTAATAAGCGTTTCTTTCTATATCTTTTAGGTAGGTGACCGTATCCTGTTCCAGCTTGGAAGCGGCGGCCTCATCACATAAATAAATGCCATGTCTGTGCATCTGCAGTGCACTTACTGCCCAACGATGATTTACGCTTCCCTCAATGGCAGCTTTGGTTGCCTCAGCTTTACTATCACCGGTGGCCAATAACAAAACTTCTTTGGCATCCATAATCGTTCCGGTACCGACGGTTAATACCGTATGCGGCACTTTTTTGATATCATTATCAAATAATTTGGCTTTTATCTTCATGGTCTCGGTGGTCAGTGTTTTGACACGCGTATGAGATGACAATGATGAAAACGGCTCATTAAAGGCAATATGGCCATCTGCACCGACACCACCAACGAATAAGTCTATACCGCCTTTCTGCCTTATGGCTAATTCAAAATTAGCACATTCTTTTTCATAGCTTTTTGTTTTACCATCCAAAATATAAATGTTGGCAGCCTTAGTATCTACGTGTTTTAAAAGATATTCATCCATGTAGCTGTGGCAACTTTGCGGATCTTTCTTATCAAGCCCGATAAACTCATTCATACAAAAAATAACTACATTAGCAAAAGATAACTTTCCGGCATGGTTTAATTCTACCAGTTTTTTATACATACCTTTCGGGGTATCGCCCATCGGCAAACCTAAAACAAACGGCTTGGCGGCAGTCGGACGGGCTCTGGTTATGCGGTATGCAATATAGGTTGCAGCCCAATCCGTTACTTCATCATAGTCTTTTTTAATTATTACACGCATGGGCATCTCCTTTGTTAAAATTGTTCTTTATGGCTTTAGTATAATAATGATTGGTAAAATTTTCGCTAATGTTTATCTTGATATTCGTAGGTCTTTGTCTGCGGATCATAGCGACAATCATAGCTTTGATATTCCGGTTTTAAGATGTATAAATTATCTCGGTTCAACGGCTCATACATTTCTTTTAATATGACATTACTTAAACGATGTATCGGATATGTCATTATCGCACCACGATATTCACGGTATGTATCATAGTAGTTTCCACCGTAAATAATTTTCGGACGATATTTTCTGATAAGCATTTCCAAATCTTCTAACGGATACAGACCGATATGAGAGGCAATAACATCTATTTGACCGTTTAAGTTCCAGATGTAATTCACATTTTTGTTAAACAAGTTATAACCTATGCGATAGCCGTTTAAGATGTAATCACAAGGATTGGTTATTTCCAACAGAAAACCCGAGGCACCATACTTAAAACTGTCCCCAATGGTGATACGTTGCCGATAAATATTGGTATAAATACCGCCAATTACGGCAAAATATATGGCAAACACCCATGCCCACCATTGTTTTTTGTTTATCAAATCTACCGCGGCAACACCGGCTAAAATTGCGGCAAATGCGTGCAATGTGGTGAAATAATAAACAAACGGTGTGAAGTAATACATTCTGATAAGAAATTCGGCAATAAATATTGCCCCGATAATTTTGACATAAATACTGCCATTATATAAACATTTTGCCATTGCATATAAGGAAAACACTATCGGCACCAACGTTTCATA
>DEKL01000037.1:15283-19659 GCA_002353835.1 Alphaproteobacteria bacterium UBA2723 | reverse complement strand
GGCATCCTTTCGGTTGTTTTTTCGTTTTATATTACGGGGTTTTATTTCGGTAATCATGATTACCAATATATGCGTTACGGCATGCCGCTTGGTGCCGGCGCATGGGAAGCACGCGTTACGCAATTTGTACCGTATTGGTTGTTCTCTTCAGGGCAGATATTACCGATATTTAATGCGCTGTTAGGGTTTATGTTTTTATCAGGTGCGGTCGTGTTACTGGCTAAATGGTATGAATTGCCGGAAAAGTACAGCATTGTTTTGATATTTTCACTGTTGGTTGCATTGCACCCTTATCACTTAACTCAGCTTTATTATGCGTTTATTGCTACCTCTATCGGGTTATGGCATTTATTTGCGGTTATCGGCGTGATGACGGCATGGCAATTTGTGTTTGAGAAAAAGATAAAATGGGCAATACTCTCCATTTTCTTTCTTTTGACGGCATTGTTGGGTTATGCTTCCGTATTGCAGTTAATCTTTGTGATTTTAATCGGAAAGTTTCTGCTCTCTTTGGGAACGGAATTTCAAACTGCACGAAAAGAACACCGGTTAAAAAAGTATTGGTTGCAATATATCTTAACAGCACTGTTTTTAAGTGTGGTCGTGTTGGTTATTTACGGCGGAATTATCCATGTTTTGAAAACTTATCATATTGTTGATGCAGGAATGTATAATACGCAGGTTCTTACTGTCGCAGAAATCACATATAAGCTAAAGACATTTTGGTATTTGCCGTTTAAGGGACTTATGTTGGAAATGCCTTATTGTTCACCGTTCTTGTCGCGTACGATTTTGGTATTGATGATTGCTTTGGTGTTACTTGCTGCATTTTTGAGCGGCGGTTGGTGGATGCTTTTGTTGATGACGGCAGGAATTGTCGGGCTTATTTTTACAATGTTTGTGACAACTTATGCATCTCCTTGGGCGGCATGGTCTATGATGCGAACAAATGTTTATTCGGTACCGTATTTTTTAGCAATTATGTATGCAATACTTTGTGTTTCGGGCAGACAATTTTTGAAAAACTTAGGAAGTTTGTTTGCTGTTACTATGATTATTTGTTTTGCCAATGCCGATTTTAATGCACAAAAGGTATGGGCATTGGGACGTATGCAAGATGAAAAAGTTGCCGATAGGGTAAGAGAACGGTTATTGCCTCAGATTGATGTAAACAAACACTATCGCATGGTTTTAATGGGTAGTTTTTACGGTGCTTCTAAATTTGCCGATAAAATGAATATAGACGAAGAAAAGCGTGAAATATATCGCGAAATTTACGGTTGGGGGCTATATCTTAATAAATTTGCATCTTCAGGATTGTTTTTATATGAACCGAATAATCCGATATGGACGGATGTGTGGTTTTTAGGTCCGTGGTTGGTACCTAATGTCGCCAATGATACATTAAGGGCGCAAGATATGATTAGTGTTAAAATGTTTTCCAAAAAGTTTGGTGCGGATAAAGATAAAATCTGGGTGGCGGTAGATAAAATGCGACCGTACCCTTATAAGAATTTTTATTATATCGGTGAAAAAGATATTATCTTAATGCTCGGGCGTGAACCATATAATCAAGGTGTGCTTAAAGCAAAATTAGATGAAAAGAAGTAACGGATTAAGTGTGTTTCTTGCGGTTTTCCCGGGTTTTGTTAAACTTTTGTTCATAAAATGACCGAATTTTGGGAAAAATCGGTGTTTTTTTAGCGTTTCTATCTTGTTGAAAATCAATAAATTATAGGTTTAAAACGGGGTGAAAAGTTGAAAAAATGAAAAAAATGCTTGTCAAATAAATATTTTCTGTGTAGCGTTCTTTTCAGACGTTAGTCTAAAATTTGTTTTAATAATTTTTAGAGGTTAATTTAATGACTGATAATACCGCTGATCGTGTTAAGAAAATTGTTGCTGAACATTTAGGTGTTGAAGAAACAAAAGTAACAGAAAATGCAAACTTTATTGATGATTTAGGTGCTGACAGCTTGGATACTGTTGAGTTGGTTATGGCATTTGAAGAAGAATTTGGTTGCGAAATTCCTGATGAAGCAGCAGAAAAAATTCTTACAGTTAAAGATGCTATTGACTATCTTTCAAAAGCTGCATAAGTCTTTGGAATTATCATAAGTTAGAACTCGCTCAAAATTTTTAGGCGAGTTTTTTCGTATTAAGTTTACCCGTCGGCTTTGGCATGGTGCTAAAGCCGTCGGATAAGGTCAAAGAGGTTTCATATGAGAAGAGTTGTCGTTACCGGTATGGGAGTTGTTTCTCCGCTCGGACGCGGTGTTCAACATAACTGGGATGCGTTGATGGCCGGTAAGTCCGGTGTTAAGAAAATTGATGATATTGATTTGAAAGATATTCCGGTCAGTATCGCGGGACGTGTTCCGTTTGGTGAAGAAGAACCGGATTTTAATCCGGATTCTGTTTTGGCGCCTAAAGACCAGAAAAAGAACGATAGATTTATCATGTTCGGTATGGCTGCTGCGGATGATGCCCTTAAAGATGCCGGTTGGAATGTGGAAACAGCCACAGAAGAAGAAAAATATCGTGCCGGTGTGATGATGGGGGCCGGTATCGGCGGTTTGCAGACAATTTATGAAAATGCAATTTCTTTTAATGAAGTCGGGATGAAACGTATTTCTCCGTTTTTTATTCCGTCTGTTTTGATTAACCTGATTTCAGGTAATGTTTCCATCAAACATGGTCTTAAAGGACCTAATCACGCTTGTGTGACAGCTTGTTCTACCGGTACACACGCTATCGGCGATGCGACGGCAATGATTGCCCGCGGTGATGCGGATATTATGGTTGCCGGCGGTGCTGAGTCTGCTGTTAATGTTCTGGGTTTGTGTGGTTTTGCTCGTATGAAGGCAATTACGGCTGAATTTAACGATAATCCGGAAAAGGCTTCTCGCCCGTGGGATAAAGGCCGTAGCGGTTTTGTTATGGGTGAAGGCAGCGGTGCCGTGGTTTTGGAAGAGTTAGAGCATGCTAAAGCACGCGGTGCGAAGATTTATGCCGAAGTTGTCGGTTACGGCATCAGCGGTGACGCTTACCATATTACAGCGCCTTCGGGAGACGGAGCTTATCGCGCGATGAAAATGGCGGTTGAACACGCTAAAGAAAACGGTGTTGAGCTTTCTGATATCGGCTATATCAATGCACATGGTACATCTACTCCGGCCGGTGATGTCGGCGAGGCAATGGCGGTTAAGCGTTTGTTTGGTGACGAGGGTGTTAAGAAAGTTTCCATGTCTTCTACAAAATCCGCTATCGGTCACTTGTTGGGTGCCGCCGGTGCGGTTGAGGCTGTTTATACAATTAAGGCAATTTTGGAACAAACTTGCCCGCCAACGCTTAATTTGGAAAATCCGGCTGATGAAGTGGCCGATTTTGACCTTGTTCCGTTAAAGCCGAAGAAACGCGAAATTAAGGCTGCAATGTCTAATTCATTCGGGTTCGGCGGTACAAACTCTTCGCTTATTTTTAAGAAGTATAACGGATAGTAAAGTCTGATGATGAGATTATTAAAGTGGCTCTTTGTTTTACTGTTGTTAGCAGGGGTAACGGGAGCCGCTTTATTTTTGTATGCCAAGAAAAAATTTACGGAAGAATATACGCTGGAATCTGCTAAGGAAATTGTTATTCCGCGTGGTACAGGCTTAAATAAGACTGCGCAAATTTTGGCAGATAACGGGGTTATTGATGATGCGCTGTGGCTGATGTTGTTTGCTCGTGTTAATAAGGTTGAAAACAGCTTTAAGGCCGGTGAATATGCGTTTGATGGTCGTCTTTCTTATGAAAAAATCATAGAAAAGTTGGTTAAAGGTGATGTTATCGCGCGCGTGGTAACAATACCGGAGGGAAAATCTCTGGTGGAAATTAAGAAAATTGTTAATGATAATCCGTATCTTTCCGGCGAGATAACGTTGGATATTAAAGAGGGCGAAATAATGCCTGAGACATATCACTTTACTAAAGGCGAACAAAGAGACGCAATTTTAGAAAAATCACGTCAGGCGATGAAAAAAACGCTGGCAAAAGCCTTTGCCGAACGTGATGAAAATCTGCCAATAAAATCTGAGCAGGAAATGCTTGTTTTGGCCAGTATTGTAGAAAAAGAAACCGGAATTGCCGACGAACGCGGTAAAGTTGCCTCGGTGTTTGTTAATCGCTTGCGGTTAGGGATGAAGTTGCAGACGGATCCGACGGTTATTTATGCAGTAACCAACGGGGAAATGAACCTTAATCGCCCGCTTTATAAACGTGATTTGAGTTATGATTCGCCTTATAATACCTATGTTTATGAAGGCTTGCCGCCGGCACCGATTTGTAGTCCGGGAAAAGAGGCAATTATGGCGGTGGCACACCCTGAAAATACG
>DEKL01000037.1:10793-15248 GCA_002353835.1 Alphaproteobacteria bacterium UBA2723 | reverse complement strand
GGCGGACACCGGTTTGCTCAAACGCTTCAGGAACATAGTGCAAATGTAGCGCATTATCGTCAACAAATACATTAAATTCTAGTGAGCTTCTCCCCAATTATCGCCAATTCCGACTTCAGCGATGAGCGGGACTTTTAACTCTATACCGGTCACATTTTCCATTTCTTCTTTAATCAGTGCGGAAACTTTATCAACTTCGTCTAAAGGCGCTTCAAAAACAAGCTCATCATGGACTTGCAACAACATTTTGGTTTTAAGATTTTCCGCTTTCAAGCGTGCGGCAACTTTTATCATGGAAAGTTTGATAATGTCGGCGGCACCGCCCTGTATCGGGGCATTAATGGCGGCACGCTCGGAAAAAGATGCCATACGACGGTTGGTGTCTTGAATACCGAAAATCGTAATTTTACGGTTAAACGGGGTTAAAACATAACCGTTTTGGCGGGCAAAGTTAATGGTGTTATCCATATATTTCTTGATTTCCGGCATGTTGGCAAAGTAAGCGTCTATATATTGCTGTGCCACAGCGGGAGTAACATCAATTTCTTTGGATAAACCGTAGGCAGACATGCCATAGACAATGCCGAAGTTAATCGCTTTGGCTCGTCTGCGGTGAGCGGAGTCCACTTCGTCATACGGTATGCCGAAAACCTGCGAGGCGGTTTTTTTGTGAATATCCACGTTTTCCTTAAAAGCGGCTTGCAAAAACTTCACATCGGCAATAGTGGCAAGCAGACGTAATTCTACCTGCGAATAATCGGCAGCTATTAACTTATGATTTGGTTTGGCAATAAAACACTCGCGAATTTCCCTGCCAATCGGGGTGCGGATAGGGATATTCTGCAAATTCGGGTTTAGGGAAGATAAGCGACCGGTATTAACCGAAATTTGACTATAAGTGGTATGAACGCGATTTTCTCTGTCCATCAATGAAAGCAAGGCGGTGGTATAGGTTGATTTTAATTTTTGATATTGGCGCCATTCCAAAATCTTTTTCGGTAATTCGTGTGTTTCTGCCATTTGCTCTAAAACTTCGGCGCTGGTGTTTAATGAGCCGGAAGTGTGTTTCTTGCCTTTAAGACCGAGTTTGTTGTATAAAATTTCGCCGATTTGCTTAGGCGAGCCTAAGTTAAATTCCTCGCCGGCAAGAGCATAAATTTCTTTGGTTAAGTTATTCATTTCAACATCAAAACGGCTGTCTAATTGTTTTAGTTTTAAGGTATCCAACATCACGCCGGCGTGTTCCATATCGTGTAAAATGTTGATGAGCGGGCGGTCTATTCCCTCATAAACATAAAGCTTTTTTTCTTTTAAGAGTTCAGGCTTAAAAAGCTGATATAAACGCATGGTGTAATCTGCTTCTTCGGCAAAGAAACTTAAACATTCTTCGTTGGAAAGCGTGTTGTAATCTATCTTTTTGTATTCCGGCCGGGAGGATTTTATGGAAAAATCAAAAAACATTGCCGTCAGTGCTTCTAAAGTGTGGGTGGCTGATGAGCTGTTAAGGTCATAAGACATAACGGCAACATCTTCATAAGAAGTAATCGGCAAGGTGGTATTCAGTGCTTTTTCCAGACAATGCAGGTTATCTTTAAGATTAAGTGAAATCTTTAAGACAGCGGCATCAGCCAAAAGATTTTTAAGAAAATTTCTTAAATCATCTTTGGTCAGACCGTCAGATGATGTCGGTAAGGAAAATAAGTCAGCCGGAGGTAATTCCTGTCCTAAAGGCAAGTAATAAGCTCGGGCATTTTTGAGGGCAACAGAAATACCTAATAAAGATTTTTCCGATGAATGAGGTAAAAAGGCAAATTCGTTTTCTTCTTTGATGGTTTTAGTTAATGTTTGCAGTTTGGCAGATGTTTGTATCAGTTTATAAACAGGGGTGAGCGCAGGGGCTTCTTCCGGCAAGTCTTCACATTTGGCTTTAAGCCAGTTTAAGGCTTTGTTTTTCAGGCTCTTAAAGGCGTGCCTGTCTATCAATTTAAGCAAGATATCTTGGTGCGGCGCCATGCAACGTAAATCTTTTAAGGCAATTTCTACCGGTACATCAGGCTTTAAGGTAACGAGTTTTTGCGAAATTAAAGCATCTTCTTTGTGGGTTTGTATCAGCTCGCGGCGTTTATTTTGTTTGATTTCATCAGCATGGTCTAAAACACCCTGCAAAGAGCCGAATTGATTAACCAACTCGGCGGCGGTTTTAATGCCGATACCCGGCACACCGGGGATATTGTCCGTGCTATCGCCGGCCAGTGCTTGAACATCCGTAACACGCTCCGGGTAAACGCCGAATTTTTCTTTAACATCTTCAGGGGTGAAGAATTTGTTTTTCATACTGTCATAAAAAGTAACGCCGTTACGGATGAGTTGCATTAAATCTTTATCGGCGGAAACAATGGTTACTTCTTTGCCGTCTTTTAAGGCTAAATCGGTATAGGTGGCAATGAGGTCATCTGCTTCATAGCCTTCCATTTGTAACCAGTGAAGGTTTAAGGCCTCAACAACTTCATGGATAAGCGCAAATTGCGGTTTTAAGTCTTCCGGCAATTCAGGACGGGTGGCTTTATAATCCTTAAAAATTTCGTTTCTGAAATTTTGACGTTTGGCATCAAACAGCACCAAACAATAATCACACTTAATGTTTTGCGTTAAGCTTAAAAACATATTCAAAAAGCCATAAACAGCGTTAACCGGCAAGCCTTCGGGGTTGGTCATTGTCGGGCTGGCAAAAAAGGCTCTGAAGATGTAGCCGGAACCGTCTATCAAACAAACTTTTTCCATATTTTACTCCTTGAGGGTGTGCTAAAGCACAGTCAAATCGCCGTGAGGAGGCCACTCTTCGGTGCGTTACGTAGGCTTAACTACGCTCGTGCGCCTCGGTGGGCTCACGACGATAGCACCGCACTTTATCCCACCCATTGTAAAAATCGTTCTTTGCGAACGATTTTTCAATCTGATTACTCTTATTTTAATCACGGATAGGCTGTTTGCAAAGTTTTTTTGCGAGTTTTAAGGCTGAAAATTGTCTTTTTTTTTGTAAATGTTAATCTTTTTCTAATCAAAGCGCGGTAGTATAGGGTGGTTTTGATTAGAGGATGTTATGGCGAAAACGGAAGAAAATAAAAAACAGAAGAAGAAAGAAGAAAAAACGGAGAAGAAAAAATCAGCACCGAAAAAGCGCGTTAGAAAATCTAAAACAAAAAAGCGTTCATTAAAAATGGTGTTGTTTTTAATTTTGCTGTGGTTTGCCGTGTTGTTAGGTTTAGCAGTCGGCGGGTATATTTTCTATTGTCAAAAAACTTTGCCGGCTTTTTCTAAGGCGATTTATGTGGAACGCCAACCCGGGGTTAAGATTTTGGCAGAAGACGGACGCGAGCTTACTTCTTACGGAGCTTTGTTTGCTGAGCCGGTTGATGTGGACAAATTGCCATCATACGTGCCGCAAGCAATTATTGATACCGAAGACAGACGGTTTTACAAACACAGCGGTTTTGACTATATCGGGTTTATCCGTGCGATGGGGGTTAATCTTATTAAACGGCGGTATGCGCAGGGTGCTTCCACTTTAACGCAACAGGTGGCAAAAAATCTCTTTTTAACCCGAGAAAAAAGCGTTCGCCGAAAAGTGCAGGAATTTCTTTTGGCGCGGTGGTTGGAAAAACATTTCTCCAAAAAACAGATTTTAGAGATTTATCTTAATCGTGTCTTTTTCGGGAGCGGGGCTTACGGTATCAATACCGCGGCAAAACGTTTCTTTAATAAAAAGGCCAAAGATTTGAATTTGCATGAGGCAGCTATTCTTGCCGGAGCTTTAAAAGCGCCGAGCCGTTATAATTATCTCAGAAATAAAAAACAGGCTTTAGCGCGTGCCGAAGTGGTGCTTTCTTTAATGCAACGCGCCGGAACAATTAGCGCAGAAGAAAGAGAAAAAGCCTTAAAACAGCCGGTGGGTAACAGCAAAGAAACGCAGATATTGGGTGTGCGCTATTTCGGTGATTATATTATGAGCGAATTGCCGTCATTTTTAAGCGATTATGATGATGACATTTATGTTAAAACAACGTTGAATTATCACTTGCAACAGCGGGCGGAATACATTTTACGCAAACATATCCGCGCCCACCATAAAGACCATGTCAGCGAGGGTGCGGTGGTTATTTTAGACCGTAACGGCGCTATTAAGGCGATGGCGGGCGGTTTTGACTATAATAAAAGCCAGTTTAATCGGGCAACACAGGCCTTACGGCAAGCCGGTTCAAGCTTTAAGCTGTTTGTTTATTTGACGGCATTTGAAAAGGGTTTTTCGGAAAATGAACTTATCGCTGATGAGCCGTTAAAAATCGGTAATTGGGAACCGCAGAATTATGATAAGCGCTTCCATGGGACTGTCAGCTTAAAACAGGCCTTTGCGCAATCGCTTAATGTGGCGACCGTTGATTTGGCAACTTATCTTTC
>DEKL01000037.1:10639-10776 GCA_002353835.1 Alphaproteobacteria bacterium UBA2723 | reverse complement strand
CTTGATGATATTATTGATACGGCGCTAAAACTCGGTATTACGACCGGAATTAAGGATGAACCGTCTATTATTTTAGGAGCATCAGAAGTTAAAGTTATAGATATGGCAGCGGCTTATACGGCAACGGTTAACGGCGG
>DEKL01000037.1:0-10610 GCA_002353835.1 Alphaproteobacteria bacterium UBA2723 | reverse complement strand
TATGCCGTCTTTCCGTATGCTATAAGCGAAATTACCGATACGGACGGGGAAAAGCTATATCAATATAAAGCCCCGGCAAAAGAAAAAGTTTTAAGTGATGATGTGCTGGAAAAAATCAATATTTTGGAAAGAGAAGTTGTGGTAAGCGGTACCGGAAAAAGAGCACGAGCGGTTGATGGCGCGCGCGGAAAAACCGGTACATCACAAAATTATCGTGACGCATGGTTTATCGGTTCCAATAAACGTTATACGGCGGCTGTTTGGGTGGGAAATGATGACAACAGCCCGATGAAAGAAATCGGGGGCGGTACGGTGCCGACCGAAATTTGGGCTGAGATTATGAAATAATAACTAAAGATTGATATCACGCACGAAGTGTACTTTTTCTATGACACCATTACGGTTTTTACCACGAATTTCAATCAAGTGGTTGTTAAAATTCTGCCACTCGTGTGCGGCGGTACGTTTTTTGTTTACTTCAAACGGCAATTCAACCGTGCCGCTGTTGTGACTGCGCTCTTCATATAAAGCAGAATTACAGCCGATACTTCCGTTTTTCAAATCTTCGCGGGCTATACGGATATAGCCGTAGTTTCCTTCTTGTGTATATATACCGCACCAGTTTCTTGTGGGGGCATCTGCATAACTTCCTAAACTATATGTCGCACCTAAAAATAGTATGGTTAGAAAGCTGATTTTATGCATTGTCGGTTACTCCTAAAGGTTAGTGTTCGCCTTATATATAGCAGTTATTTTAAATTCTGTCAATATATTTTTGTCCATTTTTTAATTAGTTGTGAAGTTGTTAAGCGAATTTTTAGAAAAATCGGTTAATATAGGGGAAATTTTTAGAGAGAGTTGTTATGGTATTTCATTTTAATCTTAAAAGTGTGGCTTTTATTTGTTTATGCCTCATCTTATGGCAAGCATTACTTCCTTATACATTTTTGGGGGGAGCATTGTTTTTTGCTGTCTGTTTGTGGTGCTTAAAACATAAGAAAAAAGAAATTGTGGTTGACGGTATCTTTGCAACTTCTTTTTTGCTTAATCTTTGGTATGTGCTTTCTTCTTGGGGGAATGTGCGCCAATATGATTATTTTAATTTTTTTATGCATGCCGATTATTTTGCAGCTAATGACTTTTTTATTTTTAAGCCTTCAGACTATTTGCAATCAGTTTATTTTCAGCCGCCGTTGCGGGGTTTTATAAGCGGGGCAATAACGAAAATCATAATGCTTTTGGGAAAAGTTGAAGAAAGCGGTTTTGATTTTGTGCGCTTTATCAGCCTGTTTGCCATAAGCGGGGCAGGGATTATCTTCTGGCGGCTCAGCCAAAAGTTTCAATTTAAGGATGAGCATAAATTATGGTTGTTTACGGCATTTGTTTTTATGCCGATAAACGGTATTATGGCAAATCTCGTGAATAATGATGCCATGGTTTATTTTTTGATGACGGCTTTAATATATGTGGCGGTTTTGTGGTATGATGACAGTTCTTGGAAGAACAGTTTTATAATCGGCGGGCTTTTACTTATTGCCACAATGATAAAATTCTCGGCATTGATGATGTTGCCGGCATTAGGTATTTTGGGGTTTCTCAAATTGTTGACGGTTAAAAAAACGGCTTATCCGAAAATTTGCGGGGAAGGTTTGATTATGATTGTCGGTGCAGTTTTGGGGTTTGCCTGGGGCGGATTTTTGCTGTATCATCATCTGCCGTTAACACCGCCGCCGCTTAATAATGAATTTCAAAATATGGAAGGTTTCAGGCTCACGGAAAGGCTGTTTTCTTTGGCACAGGCAAGTTTTCCCTTTGCTGATGTACGGTTAAAACAACTTGAACCGAATGTGTGGCTGACGCTTATTAAAACCTCATTATTCGGTGAGTGGACATGGCAAGGACTTATCTGGGCGTATATCTTATATGGTTTCGGGATTTTGTCGGCAATTCTTTTTGTCATGAGTTTCTTTTCTTTGCTGACGCGGCCGTTCGGCAAAGATTATGCGTTTAATGCCTTTTTGATTGTGCTGATATTTTCGGTGTTAACGGCATGGATAAATTTTTGGCTGGATTATCCGTATTTCTGTTCGGCAGAATTTCGCTATACGATTATCTTAATGCCGGCGGCATTTTTATGGCTCGGGCATTTCTTTACACAAAAACACCTGCCGAAAGCGATTGATTATACTTTGGCAGGTGCAGTCGTTTTGATGATATTTGCCAGATTTATGCTTTATCTAAATACCATTTAACGGTTTTAATGATACCGGTATCAAAGGTTTCATCAGGTTTATAACCTAATTCTTTGGTAATTTTTGTGGGGTCTATGGCATAGCGCAAATCGTGACCGGCACGGTCTTTAACAAAGGTAATCAAGTCCGCATATTTCTTGCCGTCTTTTCTCGGCTTTAAATCATCTAAAATCGCACAAATGGTATGTGTAATTTCCATATTGGTACGTTCGTTATGCCCGCCGACATTGTATGTTTCACCGCTTTTACCGTTATGGAAAATCATATCTATCGCTTTGGCGTGGTCTTTAACATACAACCAGTCACGGATATTTTGCCCTTTGCCATATATCGGAATCGGTGAAAGATTTAGGCAGTTGCGGATAATGGTCGGAATAAGCTTTTCGCTATGTTGCTTCGGACCATAATTGTTAGAGCAATTTGAAGTGGTAACGTTCATACCGAAAGTATGACAATAAGCACGTACCAAGAAATCCGAACCGGCCTTACTTGCCGAATATGGCGAGTTCGGGGCATAGGGCGTTGTTTCCTTAAAATAGCCTTCAGCGCCTAAGGTACCGAATACTTCGTCAGTTGAGATGTGATGAAAACGGTTTTTTTCTTTGCCGGCTTTAGGCGTAAACGGGGCATCAAACCAATGTGTGCGGGCAGCTTCTAAGAGATTAAAAGTACCGACTAAGTTGGTATTGATGAAAGCACGAGGCCCTTTGATGGAATTATCTACATGACTTTCGGCGGCAAAGTGTATGACACCGGTAAAATCATACTTATCAAACAAGGAATTTACAAAATTTTCATCACAAATATCGCCCTTAACAAAGGTGTAATTCGGATTATTTTCCACTTCTTTTAAGTTTTCCAAATTGCCGGCATACGTTAATTTATCAAGGTTGATAATTTTATAGTCCGGATGAGCCTCCATAAAATAAGGGATAAAATTGGCACCGATAAAGCCGGCACCACCGGTTACTAAAATTGTTTGAGACATTTTCTTAATCCTTCTTTCCAGTGGGGAATGTTGATGTTAAAACGTTTTTTAATTTTGGCTTTGTTTAAGACCGAATAGTGCGGACGGGCGGCCGGGGTCGGATAATCCTTGCTTTCTATCGGGTAAACTTTGCAGTTTAATCCGGATTGTTCCATAATTTCGGTCGCAAAATCATACCACGAGCAGACACCTTCGTCGGTGAAATGGAAAATTTCTTTTTCGCCGTCTTTTATCTGAGGCAAAGCGGTAACGATAGCTTCTGCCAAATCATAAGCGTTGGTCGGGGTGCCGACTTGATCAAAAACAACGTTTAAGCTATCCCTCTGTTCGCCCAATTTGCGCATGGTTTTAACAAAGTTTCCGCCGTGCGGGGAATAGAGCCATGCAGTGCGGATAATAATGGCGGTTTCAGCGTTATTGATAACGTTTAATTCGCCTTCGCGCTTGGTTTTGCCGTAAACAGATACCGGTTTGGTTTCGTCTTCTTCGGTATAAGGCTTATGATTGGTGCCGTCAAACACGTAATCGGTTGAAATATGCACTATTTTTTTGCCGTATTTTGCCAAATAAAGCGGAGCAAGAGCGTTTACTTTGCGAGCATTTTCTTCATCTGCTTCGGCTTTGTCCACGGCGGTATAAGCGGCGCAGTTGATGATACAGTCAAACGGGTTTGCCGCAAGATATGCTTTAACGGCTTCTTCATCTGTTAAATCCAATTCTTCCCGGTCAATATAAACGGCTTTATCTTTTAACAGGCTTTGTAAGGCCGTGCCGAGTTGACCGTTGCATCCGGTAACTAAAAACATGGTTCCAAATCCTTTAATAAGGGGTGATTTAAATCTCTGTCCAAAACGTTGGCTTTGCTCATATCTATTTGCCAATCTATACCGATTTCAGGGTCATTAACGCATAGACCGCCTTCGGCCTCTTTGCAGTAGAAATTATCACATTTATAAGCAAAAACGGCGGTTTCGGATAATACGGAGAAACCATGGGCAAAACCTCTGGGGATGAGTAATTGTTGTTGGTTTTCGCCGGAAAGACGAACGGCAACGTGTTTGCCATAAGTCGGCGAGTTGCGGCGGATATCAACGGCAACGTCTAAAACCTCGCCGGAGATAACGCGTACCAGTTTGGCTTGAGCATGTTCGCCTTTTTGGAAATGCAAGCCGCGGATGGTACCGTAAGATGAAAAAGATTGGTTATCCTGTACGAAATTATAAAACAGACCATTCTTTTCAAATTCTGCCTGATTATAGCTTTCAAAGAAATAGCCGCGGGTATCGGTAAATACACGCGGGGTTAAGATGTAAACACCCTCTAATTCGGTTTTAGTGAAGATCATGATTTTCCTCGTATACTTTTTTCAAATAATCCTTATAGGGAACGCCGTCTTTTAAGTGGTTTATCAACTTTTGCATTTGCTTGTCATCAATAAAGCCCAGACGATAAGCTATTTCCTCCAAACAAGAAAGTTTTAAGCCTTGACGTTGTTCAATAATTTGCACAAATTGTGCTGATTCCATTAAGCTGTCCGGTGTACCGGCATCCAACCAAGCGCTGCCTCGTCTTAAAGGGATAACGTTTAATCTGTTTTCTTTAAGATACATTTTGTTTAAATCGGTAATTTCTAACTCGCCGCGGGCAGAGGGCTTTAATGAGGCGGCTTTTTCGCAAACGTCACTCGGATAGAAATAAAGACCGGTTACCGCGTAATTTGATTTCGGTTTTTTCGGTTTTTCTTCAATGGAAATAACGCGTTTATTTTTATCAAATTCTATCACACCGAAGCGTTCCGGGTCAGAAACGTGGTAGCCGAAAACCGTGGCGGCATTGTTTTCTTGTTGTACGATTTGGCGATATTCTTTTATCATGGATTGCATGTAGAAAATGTTATCGCCTAAAATCAAACATACTTTATCATTGTTGATAAAATCTTTGCCTAAAATAAAGGCTTCGGCAATACCGTTCGGTTTATCTTGAACTTTATATTGTAAATTTAAGCCTAAATCCGCACCGCTTCCGAATAGATGTTGAATATTCGGGGTATCTTGCGGGGTAGATATAATCAGGATATCCTTAATGCCAAACAGCATTAAAATAGATAGCGGATAGTATATCATCGGTTTGTCATAAACAGCTAAAAGCTGTTTGGAAACGCATTGAGTTAACGGGTACAGTCTGGTGCCGGAACCGCCGGCCAAAATAATTCCTTTCATGGTACTATTCCTTTTTTTCCGTTGTTTTCAAGAGTGTGTTATACTTTTCAATAAGAGTCAAGCTTTTAATGTCTTTGTATTTATTTTCAATTTCAAAGGCATAAATGTACGGTAAACGCGTATTGAAATCTCTTTCGGTTTGGGCAATTTCCGGATTTTTCTGAAGATAAGATTTATATTCTTCGGTTTCTTTAATTTTGTTACGCAATAAGCCGTTGCGGCGAGAGAACAACAAATAATAATATCTTATCATGGCGATACTTAATATGATTAGGGCGGCATAAAACTTTGAGGTATAAATAGCGAGCCAACCGGCAATGTAAAGAACAGATAAAGCCGAGAGAAGTTTTATGATGATATTCAGCCAACGTTTTTTGAAAGAAAAAGTAAACAGCAGAATATATGCCGTTATTAAAATGCCGCATATTGTGATAACCCAAAACGTATGTGTCGGGTTAACGGAAATTGATGAGGCTGCAATGACACCGCAGAGCAACATGGTCACACTGAACAGTAAATAGAATTTATTTAACTTCAGGGCGTACAAGCGATATTCATTGTAAATAGTACGGCGCAGGTAATTATAGGCACGGGTAATTTTTAATTCCGAAAGAGAATCAGCAGGAAGGGCAGTTTCCGCCTGCGGGAACAGTATTTTTACAAATTTTTGTGTGGTCTTCGGTAATTTCTTTAAATTATCCGTTTTTTTGACAAGTACCGGTGTTTTATTATCGGTTTTTAATTCGGTAATGTTTTTAACACATAAATCCAGCAATTCGGATAAAAACGAGCGTTCATCAAAGATGTTTGCGTTAATTAAGCGGAAAATCGCCGGAGATTTTCGGATAGAGGCTTTGGTTTTATCGCGGTTTTGGCGAATTTGTTTTAAGGATATTCTGTAAGAAAGCCAAATGGCTAACAAGCTTAAGAGAGCAAAAATTACCGCACCGAAATCTTGTATCAGCCATAAGTATTTTTTGAGCATATCCGGTGCTTCCAATGTACCTTTATTTAAGGTGATGAATAAATGGATGTCTTCGCCGACGGCCAGAGCTTCTGTATCAGCAAATCCCAGGGAATTCGGACTTAAATTGGTAATGGTTACACGTTCCGGTTTTAAGCCGTTTCTGGTGCTGGCAATAGCGTTTTGGGCAAGGAATTCTTCATCTTGCGGCAAAATAATGAGTGCATTGGCAGAACCGATAACATTACGGATGGTTTTGCCGGTAATATCCCAGTTAAATTCGTCAAAGTTATCATAAAACCAAACGGCACGATCTATCACATAATTAAAGCGATAAGTATAAATTCCGGTCGGTAAGTTTAACGGTTTTTCCGGCTCTATGTATAAGTGGTTGCCGATTTCGGTAATTTTATAAGGATATTCTTCGTTGTTTATGGTAACGGATTGTAATGTTAAATCCAACCGTCGTTTAGAACCGCTGCGGGAATAAGTGTATTTCGGTAAAATGCGGAAGAAACCTTGCGGAAAACCTTCGTTATTGGAAACGAATACAAATTCTTCAGTAACGTTCATCATGGCATTTTTTTCAATTTTGACGGTGGTCAAAAGATAAGCAATATGTTCTTCCGCCGGTGCCATAATTTCTCGTTTATCCGAAAGCTTAATGGTTACATACGGAAAATCCGGTATAAACGGCTCATTATTGACATTTGGTTGCATCAACTCGTAGAACTCGCCGTCTTCATTGACATCAGCGTTTAGCGGCACATTCATGTCAGATGCTTTTTTCAGGCTTTCCTGATAAATCTTTTCGTAGGCGGAAATGGTTCCTTCCTGTTGTTTGTTTAAGGCATTAACATCAATTAAACTGACGGTTTCCGGTGCGGCAACTTCTTCCGGTGTCATATTGGCATTTTTTACAATTTGCAGACGCTTTTCCAAATATTTTTTGATAGCCTCTTTATCATTCAAATCAGGAATTTCTTTATAAAGGCGCATTAAATCCTTAGTATTTTTTTGAATATTCACCGGTCTTTTGATAGGTGGCTCGGAAACACTGCGGACATCTGAAAAGCCGGTTTGTGGGGTAAGAGTAATAAAGGTTATCAAGAGGAAAACAAAAAACTTCTTCATATCTTTTTCTTCAATGTTGCACCGGAAATGTTTTTATGGTAGCAGTATAGCCATACTTCTTAATAAAGAAAAGCAGTTAATTTTTTAAAGGGGATAACTTATGACTGATAAAAACATTGCCGCGATTATTCTCGGCGCCGGTAAAGGAACACGTATGAAATCCGATTTACCGAAGGTGATGATGCCGGTTTCAGGAAAGCCGATGATACGCCATATTTTGAATACTTTGGAAGGTATGGGGGTAGAAAAAATCGTTACGGTTATATCGGCAGACGGTGATTTGGTTAAAAAAGAAACCGCACCGCATAAAACAGCCGTACAAAGAGAACAGTTGGGCACCGGTCATGCCGTTAAATGCGCTAAAGATGCGCTCGGACATTTTGACGGTACGGTGTTGGTGGTGTTCGGTGATACGCCGTTAATTACAGCTCAAACTTTTCTTAGGGCGGCAGAAGCCGTCAATAAAGGTTATGCGGTGGTTGTTTTAGGGTTTACCCCTGATGATGCAGGTCGTTACGGGCGCTTAAAGATGAAAGGTAATGAGCTTTTAGGCATCGTGGAATATAAAGATGCCAATGATGAAGAAAAAGCGATTAAATTCTGCAATTCCGGTTGTATGGGGTTTGACGGCAAATATTTGTTTGAGATTTTAGATAAAATCGGTAATGAAAATGCCGCTAAAGAGTATTATCTGACTGATGCGGTGCAAATCGCTCGCGAAATGGGGTTAAAATGTACAGCTATTGAGGGAAATCCCAAAGAGGTTGCCAGTGCGAATACCCGAGAAGAATTGGCGCAGTTGGAAGAGTATTATAAGGAGCGGAAAAATTGGTAAAATTTGTTCGGTTACATTGGTTCGGACTGCTTTTAAGCATTTTTGTTGTTCTTTTTATGCTGTTTATGGCAGTAATAGCCGTTGCTCCGCATAATGATGCAAAAATGCGCGGGTTTACGCCGTGTACTTATCAGATGGCTCAAGAGCTAAGTCGTGATACGTCGTATAAGATGATGCGTATTTTTAAGATTGTTAACAACGGATATTTCTGCTATTTTCAAGTTATAAGCGAAGGTGCTAAGCAGTTTGCTTTAGGAAAACAGAAAACACCGTGGGAAAATTATTTGTTTAAGGCGGAAAGTTTTGATGAAATTCCGGAAGAGGGCGAGCCGTTTTCCGATGATTTACTTAAAGCCAATGTTTTAGATGATAAGGAAGTTAAAGAAGATTTTTTAGGGCATGAAGAAAAGGGGAATGATGATGAAAAACAGTAAAAAATTACCGGATTGGGATTTGTCTGAATATTATAAAGGCGTTGATGATCCGGCGCTTGAAAAAGATATGGCGGATTATACCAAAAAGGCTCAGGCTTTTGCAAAGTCATATCGCGGCAGAGTTAATAAACTTGAGGCGGATGAGTTCTTAAAAGCGCTCAAAAGCTTGGAGGTTTTAAGTAATCTCGGGGCAAAATTGTCCGGTTTTGCTTACCTTAACCAAACTACGAAAATGAAAGATACAAAAGCAACGGCATTATATCAAAAAGTCGTAGAATGCTTAAATGCGGCAGGAACAAATCTTTTGTTTTTTGGGCTGGAATATAATAAAATCAGTGTCGCACAAGAGAAAAAACTGCTTTCTGATACAAGGGTTAAAAAATATCAGCCGTATCTTTCAAGAATGCGCCGGTTTAAGCCTTATGAGCTTAAAGAGGAAGTGGAAACAACATTGCTTGAAAAAGATGTGACTTCCGGTTCGGCATGGGTACGTTATTATGAAGAATATATGGCACGGTTAAGCTATACGGTTAAAGGAAAGAAGTATAATGATGCCGAAATCAGCAAGCTTTATTTGAGCAATAATCCGGCTTTGCGCGAGGCGGCAGGTAAGGAAGTTAACCGTGTTTGTAAAGAAAACAGTTTTACGGTCGGCTATATCTATAACATGATTATCAAAGATAAGGCGACCGAAGATGAAAAACGCGGGTTTAAGCGCCCGATGTCTTCGCGCAATTTGTCTGAAAACGTGTCTGATAAAACAGTGGATACATTGGCTGAAACGGTGCGTGATAACTATAAAAATATCGCGTGGCGCTTTTATAAGATTAAAGCTAAGCTTTTAGGGGTTAAGAAAATTCAATATTGGGACAGAAACGCACCTTTACCGATAGAAGATGATAAATCTTACAGTTGGGATGATGCGGTTGAGACTGTTTTGAAGGCATACAAAGAGTTTTCACCGAAGCTTTATAATATTGCAAAAGACTTTTTTGATAAACCGTGGATTGATGCGGCGCCTAAAGACGGGAAACGCAGTGGTGCATTTTGTTCCGGTCCGATGGTAACGGAACATCCGTTTTTAATGCTTAATTTTAGCGGTAAGCGTAATGATGTGCTGACCTTGGCGCATGAACTCGGACACGGTTGTCACCACCAGCTACGGCAAAAAAACGGCGTTTTAAACGAGACAACGCGTATGACAACCGAAGAAGTTGCCTCCGTTTTCGGGGAAATGCTTGTTTTTCAGTCTATGCTTAATAATGCAAAGAGTAATAAAGAGAAGATTTCTCTCTTGGCGATGAAGGTTAATGATATGATTAACACGGCGGTCAGACAGATTGCTTTTCACTTTTTTGAAACACGGGCGCATGAAGAACGCCGTCAGGGAGAGCTTTCAGTTGAGCGATTAAATCAAATTTGGTTGGAAGAAATGAAGGCAAGTCTCGGACCGGCGGTGGTCGTTGATAAAAATTCCGAAGCTATTTGGGAACAAATCGGGCATTTCTTCTTCTTACCGTTTTATGTTTACGCGTATTCTTTTGCCGATTGTGTGGTTAATTCACTTTATTGGTTAAAGCTGACGGGGAAGGTCAAGAATTTTGAAGATAAATATCTTAAACTGCTCTCACAAACGGCTATCGGCGATTATAAAGAAATTTTCGCGCCGTTTGGTTTTAATCCGGAGGAAAGAGAATTTTGGCAAGGAGGGCTTAACCTCATCAGTTATTATTTAGATGAGCTGGAAAAACTGATATAGTTTTAAGGCATAAAAAAAGCGGCGA
>DEKL01000032.1 GCA_002353835.1 Alphaproteobacteria bacterium UBA2723 | reverse complement strand
CGTTTCAAACTTTTATGACTATATTAACGAGAAAAGCCGTTTGCAACCTTAAAGCCGAGATATGCACAAACGAGTCATGTCTTATTTGCTGTTTTTAAGTTTCTTTTCCAGTTCTTTGATTTGCTTTTCAAGCTCTTCTATCCGCTTATCATAAGGGTCTTGCACCTTAGAGTTAATACCGTAAGGCTGAAAGCTGGTAGTTTTTGCAGCATCAGCTTTATGTGCGGCCACGCCGACCACGGTTGAATTGGGTGCTACATCTTTAACCACCGTGGCATTAGCCCCGATTTTAGCATTTTTTCCGACTGTAATCGGTCCTAAAATCTGTGCCCCTGAACCGACAATTACATTATCTTCCAAAGTCGGGTGGCGTTTACCTTTTAAGCCTTCAAAAGACTTCGTACCGCCTAAAGTAACTCCGTGATACATGGTGACATTATCGCCGATAATGGAAGTTTCGCCGATAACCGTACCCATTCCGTGGTCAATAAAGAAATGTTTGCCGATAGTAGCCCCCGGATGAATTTCAACACCGGTTAAAAAACGCCCGAATTGAGAGATTATACGTGCGGTCAGACACCAATTCTTTGTCCAAAGAATATGCGCTAAGCGATAAAAAAGGATAGCATGGAAGCCCGAAGAACATAAAAAAGCCTCGGTTCTGCTAGTCGTAGCAGGGTCTCTGGCGATAATGACATCAAGTTCTTGAAGAAAATTCTTGAAATTTGTTTTCATCTTTGTTATAACCTCTCTCTGTGTTAACAACTATTTAAGAAACAGTGTAGTAATATAGACGCTAAGATTAGCTAAATCAAGATAAAAAAAGAACTTAATATGGGGGAATTTATGAACGGACAAACCAGCCCGACAGAATTTGTAAACGGACAAGCCGGTAGAATAGAAATACGCTACCATAAAGCGAAACGACCGGACGCTCCTGTTGCGTTAATTTTACACCCGCATCCTCAATACGGCGGCACAATGAATAATAAAGTGGTGTATGCCTTATTTACTTGCTTTAAGGACTTGGGTTTTTCTGTTCTACGCTTTAATTTCCGCGGAGTCGGCCGTTCTCAGGGAGAATTTGAAGACGGTCCCGGCGAATTATCTGATGCAACAAGGGTTTTAGATTGGTTGCAGGCGAATAATCCTGATGCCCGTCAATGCTGGATAGCCGGTTATTCGTTCGGTGCATGGATTGGTTTGCAATTGTTAATGCGCCGTCCGGATATCAATAATTTTATCGCCGTATCACCGCCGGCAAATGAAAAAGATTTCAGTTTCTTGGCACCATGCCCGACATCCGGTTTGATTATTCAAGGCGGTATGGATGATATCGGTGCGCCGAAAATTGTGGAAGAATTAGCCGCACGCTTAAATACGCAACGCCATATAGATGTTGATTTTGCCATGATAGAAGAGGGTGACCATATGTATAACGGACATCTTGCTGATTTATACAAGATTGTCGGCAATTACGTCATCAGCGCGTTGCAAAAGAAAGCTCCGGCGAAAAAACGTCGCGGTCGTCGTAAAAAATCCGAAATCGCCGAACAGTTGATGTTGGAAGAAAATTCCAATACCGAAGACGAGGAAATGCTTGAAGAAGATTCAGATTACGAAGATGATTTTGATGATGGAATTATAATTGATGATGATGAAAAGTAAAATCTGATTATAAAACAAAATGATAAACCAGCCTGCCGTCAAAAAGCAGGTTGTTTTTTTATTCATAGGGCTTAAAAAGGTTAAAAAAATATAAATATTTAAATTGACAAACGCTCAAGAACGCATTATAACCTCTCCATACGTTAGAAATAACTACGGATAAAGGGATATGATAGATAAACAGTGTCAAAACGCTGATATGTTTGTTGACTGTATGATGCCGGATTCTCCTTTGTGTATGCGAAAAGGAGTGTCATAATGGCTGAAATCAGTGTGATAATGCCGGTGTATAACACCAAAGAAGAATATCTGCGTCAGGCCATAGAAAGTGTCTTGAAACAGACGTATAAAGATTTTGAATTTTTAATCTTAAATGACAGTCCGGAAAATCCTGAAATAAGAGAAATTATTGCCGGTTACGGAGATGATAGAATTCATTATTCCGAAAACAACGAGCATCAGGGCATACCGCAAAGCTACAACAAGCTTTTGGATATGGCGCAATGTAAGTATGTGGCAATAATGAACCATGATGATATTATGTTGCCGAAACGCTTAGAAAAGCAGTATAAGTTTATGGAAACCCATAAAGAAATCGGTATATTGGGTACAGGTTATAAAAAGTTCGGTGAAATTAATCGTTTTAAGCGGATTCTTTATCCGACCAAACATGATGACATTTGCGCATATTTACTATTTAAATCAGCAATTCATCACCCGACCGTGATGTTGCGCCACTCTGTCGCAAATGAATATAAGATTCGCTACAATGAAAACTTTATCAGCCTAAACGATAGGCAACTTTATTGTGAATTTGCTAAATACAGCAAGTTAGCCAATTTACCGGATGTGTTGTATAAATATCGTTTTCATCCGGATATGACCAGCAAAAAACAAAAAGGTGTTATTGTCAGCGAGCGCGCCGTTTTCCATAAGCTTTGGTTTGCTCACAACAATATTGTCTTAAAACCGGAAGCCGTTGATATATTTGATCATTATACCACCTATGGCCGCCGAAAAATAAAAGAACCGAGCATTATTGCTAACATCTGCGAAACACTGGATTATATATCTGAAGAAAATCACAAAAAGCATTTCTTAGATGTCGCCGCTTTTGATAAAATTTGCGGAAAATACATGAGCAAGCGTTGCTTCAATGCAATATACAGCCGGCAGATAAATGTTCGCCCTTATGTAGAAAAAAGCAAGTTACCGATATACTATAAAGGCTTATTAAAGCTGAGTAATGCATTGCTCGGGTGGAGAAAGTAAAGATGAAAAATTTGGCTGTTCATCTCCATCTGTATTACATCAAACAATTGCCGGAAGTTTTGCATTATCTGGCAAACTTAAGCAATGTTGATTATGATTTATATGTGACCGTGAGCAGCGAAAATGAAGAGATAATTCACAAAATAAAAGCTGAATATCCGAAAGCAAAAGTGTGGGTTGTAGAAAACCGCGGTTATGATGTCGGTCCGTTTATAGATTTTCTCAATCATGTTAATCTTGATGATTACAAGTATATCCTAAAGTTACATACCAAGGGTAAAAGCAGTAAAAATTATACCTGGCTGAACGGCAATCGCTTTAATAATGCACTATGGGGTAAAGTCTTGTGGGACAGTATGTTAGCTGATAATAGACGCTTGTCTGAAAACATCAATATCTTAGAAAGAAATGATAAAATCGGTATGGTGGGCAGCAGATATTGTTTCACAAATTCTAAAAAAGACTATGCAAATTTATTGCCCCAAATCAATACGGAGTTAAAGAAACTCGGACAAGAACCGGTTGAAAAAATATCGTTTATTGCCGGCTCTATGTTCTTGGCCAGAGCTGACATTTTTGCCCCGCTAAAAGCTTATGAAATAACCGATTTTACCTTAACAGACGGTAACATTAAGGAAGGCACATTGGCGCATATTGTTGAACGTTTATTTGGTGCCTTAGTTTTAGGGCAGGGCTATGAGATAAAGGCCATCAAACATAACGGCTACGGTATCTACTTTGCGTATGTTGCCTTAAAAAGATTTTTGTTCCAACAAAAGATAACCAATTCCGGTAAAAAGCTGATAAAAATCTGCAAATTGCCGGTGTATTCCAAACCATTACGAGGATAATATGAAATTAAAACAAGTATTCAATCATCATAAGCACGAAGAAGAACAACAGATTGAAATTATCAAAAATTCAGAGTTTTTTGATACCAAGTGGTATTTGGAGAAAAACCCGGATGTAAAAAGCCGTAAGATGAGTGCTGCTCGGCACTATTTAAAAAACGGATGGAAAGAAAATCGCAATCCGAGCCCTAAATTCAGTACAAGAGAATATTTAAAAAAATATCCGGAATGTAAAATTTGTCCGTTAGTTTTTGAATATAATCGCAATAGCTTTGTTGATTTAGCTATCTGTGCCATTATGAAAAACGAAGGCCCGTATGTTAAGGAATGGATAGATTATCATCGCTTAGTCGGGGTTAAAAGATTTTATATTTATGACAACGAATCAACGGATAATATGTACCAAGAGCTTTTACCTTATATAAATCAAGGTATTGTAGTTTATAAATACTATCCTGGCGATGCTAAGCAAATGCCGGCATATAATGAGTGCTTAAAGGACTATCGCGATAAGATGCAATGGCTTGCCTTTATTGATACTGATGAATTTATCGTTCCAAAAGAAAAAGACAGTATTCCTGAATTTTTAAAAGATTTTGAACAATATCCCGGCGTGGGTATAAACTGGATAAGTTTTGATTCTAACGGACATTACAAGCGTCCTAAAGGCGGTGTACTAGAAAATTATACCAGAGTACACTATGACGAACAATTTTTAACAAATCATCATATCAAAAGTATTATCAATCCCAAATTGGTGGAACAATATCCTAATCCTCATTATGCCAAGTATGTGAATGATAAAAATGCAGTTGATGCAAACGGAGATGAGATAAAAGGCTGCTCCTACCATCCCAGTCCAAAAGCTTTTACAGATATTGTATTAGGAAAAAAAATACAGATAAATCATTATTATTGCAAATCAAGAGAAGAAGCGGAAAATAAAGTTTCACGCGGTACTTCAGATGGAAAAGGCAAAAAAACAATACCAGCTGATACGTTGAATTTTCCTGATTATAAATACGATTATAGCGTGTTCAAATATTTAATCAAATTAAAACCGGAAATTGCTAAGAGGGAACAGGTTAGATATGTTTTGTTACGGTTAATAAATAAAATGATATTTATGAAGCATTTGTTTAAAAGAAACGAATTAGAAAAATATATGGATGAAAAATGGTATTTCGCGCAATATCCGGATGCAAAAAAGAGTGGTGTTTCAGCAAGAGAACATTACATCCAAAAAGGTTGGAGATTAGGTTACAATCCGTCACCATTATTTGATACAAAGTTTTATTTAGATAAATACAAAGATGTTGCCAAAGTAGGTATCTGTCCGTTATTGCACTATATTCACAACGGTAAAGATGAGGGCCGCCTCCCACTACCGAACTCTAAACCACAGACAATAAAACATACAGAAGATAGCTTATTCAAAGGCTTTAAAATCTGGTGTAGAGCACAAAAGGAACTCGCCACACAAACGTGTCAAAAATTTAGCATAGGGTTGAAAAATATCTTTTGTAAAAAGACTACAAAGCCGAATAAAATAGATATTTCCAAAATGAGTGATTATGATCTTTTGAACAATTCAAAATTATTTGATAAAGAGTGGTACTTACGGACGTATAAAGACGTTGAAAAAGCAAAAGTTGATCCGATTAACCATTATCTTAAACACGGATGGAAAGAGGGACGTAATCCAAGTAAATACTTTGATACCAAGTTTTATTTAAAAGAATATTCAGACGTGACCAAAACAGGCTCAAATCCTTTGTTGCATTATTTAAAAATAGGTAAGAAAGAAGGAAGAAAAATAAAGCAACTAATTACACTAAGTAGCTTAAAACAAAATGCAATAATATTTATAAAAAATAAATTCAGAAGCAAAAATATAACAACAAATTATGAATTACTTACACATACTAAGTATTTTAATAGAAGATGGTATTTAAAACAATATTCTGATGCTATTAAAGAAAAAATAGATCCTATAGAACATTATCTAAATATAGGTTGGAAACTTGGATATAATCCCAGTAAATATTTTGATACAAACTTTTATCTCAATATTTATCCTGGCATAGCAAAAGCAGGGATAAACCCGTTAGTTCACTATTTGAAAGTAGGACAAAAGGAAGGTCGAGTTACAAAAGATTTTGATCTTTCAGAATTCAGAAATATAACGCCGAGATTTTGGGAAAAGATATTATTAAGATTCAAGAAAAATAATCCACTTATTAGTATAATTGTTGCCAGTTATAACTATCAATATTTAATCACTAGAGCTTTAGATAGTTTAGTGGCTCAGACATATAAAAATTTTGAAGTAATTATTGTAGATGATGGTTCAAAAGATAATAGTGTAAAAGTTATTAAAAAATATACGAAAAAATATCCATTTATAAAATTATATCAACATGAAAACGGAGAGAATAGAGGTTTACCAGCTACCATAAAATTAGGTATTGAAAAAGCAAAAGGAGATTATATTGCTTTCTGTGAATCAGATGATTACTGGACATCTAATCATCTAGAAGAAAAAGTTAACTTAATAAACAAGTTTTATAAGGTAAATTGCATCGTAAATAGGTGTGAAGTTTTTGGCGACGGAGATATTGGCAATATTGTAGCAAGAATGAAACGTTTTGATACTTTTTATAGAACGACAAGAACAAAAATATCACCACAAACATTTAGAAAATTAAATTGGATACCAACGTTTTCATGCATAATGATAAAAAAAGAAGTATTGCATAAATGTGATTTATTAAGTACTCCTAGGCCATGTAATTTAGACTGGTGGCTTTGGAGACAAATTACCATTTCAGAAAAAGTTTATTATATTGCTAAGAATTTAACTTTTTGGTATCGTCACGAAACAAGTTATCTTCATAGACAAAAAGATTCAGAATATTTACAAAGAAAATTTATTCATCAAAATGATTTGATTTT
>DEKL01000119.1:2612-2948 GCA_002353835.1 Alphaproteobacteria bacterium UBA2723 | reverse complement strand
GCATACGCACTATCCAAGCCCATAGCTTATTTGTTAATGGTGCTATCCCACCTTTGGCTATATTGTTTTTATGGTGCCTTGTTGATAGTGTATAACCGCTTTATCAGGCTTGATTTTAAGCTAAATGCCGTTATCCTGTTGCTATATGTAGATTGTTGAGGAGATGAACGTGTCCAGATACGCTTTTAATTTGCTTGTTATGGTTATTATCGGCTTAATTACCCTGTTGGTCGGGGTCGGTGCGGCTAAATTAGGACTTCCGGTTTCTTTGGAACAAAGTATGGTTGCCGCTTTCTTTGCCTCGGTTGTAACTTGGATATTACTGGAACCTGCCGT
>DEKL01000119.1:0-2573 GCA_002353835.1 Alphaproteobacteria bacterium UBA2723 | reverse complement strand
GAACCTGCCGTTTTCCAAAAATTAAAATATATCTGTAATGAACTGGATTGGGCTGATGAAAGTGTCCGCCTTTATCATGCCGTTCCCGTAAAATATCGCCAAAGCTTTTGGCTCCTCTTTGCTTTTATTAACGTTGCATTCCTCTTTAATACCATCAATTTTATGTGGGGTAATGAGGACTGGGGGGCTGTTCGCTTTGCCGTTGACCATAACGAAAGTCTTTCTGCCGGTTCGTTTTCCGCATATTGGTTGCAGGAACTTTTGTTTGACGGTAAAATCTTACCGGTTATCAATAACCTGTGGTGCTTTGCCGGTTTAAGCCTTGCCGGCGTGTTGTTGGCGGTTTATTGGAATTTACCGCAACGGGCAACACCTATCGTCTTTACCGGTCTGTTATTTGCGGTTACCCCGTTTACACTTGCTGTGCTTTATTTTGCAAAAACCTCGCTCGGGGTGTTGTTTGCGCCGGCGTTGGTCTTAATCGCTCTCTTAATTGCCGATAAAAAGCAAAATTCGGAAATATCCAGTTATTTGGCTAATCTCTGTTCGGTGTTGCTGTTTTTAATCGCTTTGGGTACTTATATGCCGGTTATCAATTTTGCGGCTGTGGCGATTTTGGGGCAAATCTTCTTAAAAACGGTCTATGCTGATATTAAATTCCGTGATGCGGCGAACAGAACAGTGCAGGGCGTGGTTAATCTGGTCGCGGCTTTGATGCTTTATGTGCTTATTCTTTATCTCTTAAATGATGCTAATCACTTAGACGAAGTGCATGCGGCGGCGCTTAATCTGGCTTTGCCGTTGGAACGCTTGCCGTTAGTGTTGAAATATGCCGCTTTGCAATTTGCGTTGCCGTTGCCGTTTATGGATTGGGTTTATAAAGCTGTTTACGGGGTCTTGCTGGCTTTGGCTTTGTTTACGCTTATCTTTAAGGCACCGAGTGTTAAGGCTTCCGTGCGCGGGCTTATCCTTATCCCGTTTTTGGTTATTGCTTCGGTTTTGGCGTTGGCGTTTGTGGCCGAACCCCATGTTCACTTTACGCGGATGAGCTTCTTCGGCTTAACTTTCTTCTATGCGCTGATGTTTGTGCTCATTATCCGTTTGGATGGAAAATATCTCTCACGGGTGGCTTATATCTTGGCCGGACTTCTTATCTTTATGAATTTTGTACGTGTCGCTTATGCCGAAAAGGTGTGGAAATTCGGTTGGGATGCGGAAACAAAACTTGCCGAGCGTATTATTACCCGTATGGAGAAAATGCCGGAGTTTAATATTGATCGCCGTTATAAATTGTTGCAAATCGGCGAAAAGAGCCTGCGTGCCAAATATTATATCAAGACACCGTTTGAAGTTCCGGTCGGCGAATTGTTGGCCAAAGCTTACTATCCGGAAGGTCATGCCAAAGAGGCGTACAACTTCTTCTACCAGACTGACTTTTTAGAGGGAGATGCCGAGGTTGAAGCCGTCAATGAGCCGGTTATTCGTGATTATCTTTTAACCAAAGCCAGAGCATGGCCGGCAAAAGAAAGTCTCTTTATTTACGGCAATTATATTGTGCTGATTTTAGATGATGAAGCATTGGCTAAGGTGCAACAACAACTTTAGCGGTGCAGTTAAGGATAGATGATGGAAAAAACTTTTGTTTCTTGGGAAGAAATTGAACATTGGAGCGATAGGCTAGCCGAGAAAATTGCCGAGGATTGCACAGATTTATCGCAAGCGACATTGGTGGCCGTTTCTCGCGGCGGACTTATTCCGACACAGCTGATTGCTTATAAGCTGGATATTCGTGATGTTCGGGTTATGAAGCTGCTTTCTTATGATGAAAATAATGAGCGTTGCCCTATCAGCGATATTTCTACCGACCGCTTGTTTGACGGCGCAGATGTTTATTTTATTGATGATATTGTGGATAGCGGGGCGACGATTGCTTATATCCAAAAGAAATTTCCGACAGCGAGAATCTGCACATTGCTGACTAAAACCTGTTGTGCTGAAATGCCGGATATTTGCGCACGCGAGGGATTGCCTGCCGATAATTGGGTGGTCTTTCCGTGGGATTAGATGTTTTCAGCGGTTGGTTTTTCTTTTAGTTTTTGTTGTAATTCGTATAATGCCTGTTCGTCTTTTTGGTATTGCGGGCTGAGGTAATATCCGTCGTCGGCGATGGTGCGGATTTTGATTTGTTGCTTTAAACGGTTAATTTTTTCGTTTATATCCATGATTTTTCTCCGGTGTAATTTGTAGTGATGTTAATATATTGTAATTCATATATAAGAATTTGTTTGTTAAAAATCAAGAGTTTAGCAAATATAATTAGGTATATTTAGCACAGGGATAATTACTTGTAATGACGGTGACAGTGCCACCTGCAACGATTTGGATTTTCTCTTGCCGGCTGAGGTATGACGATTTAAAGGGGTACGCCGAATGAGGTATGACGGGTTTAAATGAATAAAAGTTATCCATAACCGCGTGAGCAATCCTTAAGCTCAAACGCGTGTTGTGGAGAACTTTTTGCTGTATCGTGTTTCTTTTTAAGATAAAAAAGGCGCCTTGCAATCATTTTTGCC
>DEKL01000101.1 GCA_002353835.1 Alphaproteobacteria bacterium UBA2723 | reverse complement strand
GGATATGGCCGAGCTTGATGTCCTCCTTAAAGTTGCACCAACGGCAATTTTCCAAATATTTAGTGATTTGTTCAATATTCATAGCTAAAATCCTTATTATTGTTATTATAAGGCTGTATATAATACAAAAAAAAATATTGTCAAATATTTTTGACAATTTTATATAAGATTTATGAATGTAAAAAATACGGAGAAAAGCAAATGAATACCTTAAGAGAGTTAGCAGAATTAGCCGGTATATCCTCGTCTTACATTGACAAAACTGGACAAAAACACGATACATCGGATGACGTCAGACTCTTCTTCTTAAATGCCATGAAGATTCCCGCTGCCTCTGAAATGGACATGATTTTATCCAAACAAGTGTTGGAAAAGACACCCCTCCTGCCGGATTCCCTCGCTTTTTATGATAATGAAGAAGTAATACTTCCCTTTAACGGTAACGGCAAATACAGCCTAAAATTAATAGACGAAACCAATAATATCGTATGGGAAACAACAGCAGAAAATAAGCAAGATATCAAAATCACAACCCAATTAAAACACGGCTATTATCAATTAAAAGTTTATAAAGAAAACGAGCTTGAACAGGATTCGCTTTTAATCTATGCCCCGGTCATGTGTTACCAACCGGAATTTATTAAAAACAAAGAACATTTATACGGCGTATCTTTAATGTTATATGCTCTCCGTTCCGAAAACAGTTTAGGTATCGGTGATTTCGGAGATTTAAAAGAACTGGTTAAAATAACCGCAGAAAACGGCGGTGATGCGGTGGGCATTAACCCCTTAGGTGTGATGAGCCCTTATACCCTTCCCTCGCCGTTGTTTAACATCTTAAAAGGAGATGTTTCGCCCTATCGCTCATTAAGCCGGTTGTTTATCAACTACGCTTATTTAGATTTACGAAGCGAGCCGGATTTCAACAATTCGCCGGAAGTCATAAATTTAATGAACACGGCTGAATTTAAAAATGAGATAAGACGACTAAATGATTCTGAAAACGTGTTATATGCCGCCGCGCTTCATTTAAAATTGCGTTTGTTAGGTTTAATGTTTGAGCAATTTTTAAGAGAGAACAATCCGGAACGTCAACGTGCTTTCAAGCAATATAAAGATGAAAAAGGCGACGAGCTTACCAATTTATGTTTATTTGAATGTTTGTTGGAAGCGCATCGCGGCGAACAATTTTGGCGTTTCTGGCATGACGGTACGGAGGATATCAATTCTTCCGCCACCAGAAGTTTTTATGATAACAATCGCAAGCGGGTTGATTTCTTTGCCTATTGTCATTGGTTGGGCGATATAGAGGTTAAATCGGTACAAAAGCTTGCCAAAGATTTAGGCATGAAGATAGGTTTGTATGCCGATATGCCGATTGGTGCGGCTTCAAACGGTGCCGAGGTATGGGAAAACAAAGAAGCTTATGTATTAGAAACCGGTGTCGGGGCGCCGGCAGATCCGATGCGTCCGAGAGGACAAAGCTGGGGCTTTACGCCGTACCATCCGTTAGAATTAAACAAGCAACATTATGCGCCGTTTATCAGATTAGCCAGAGAGAGCATGAGTTATGCCGGAGCTTTAAGAATTGATCATGCCATGGGGTTAAGAAGATTATTCTGGGTATATTTCACCGCCAATATTCCGGTGGTACAAGGGGCGTATGTTTACTATGACATTAAGGCCTTGACCGCAATTTTAGCCATAGAGAGCAACCGCGCCAAATGTTTGTTGATAGGCGAAGATTTGGGAACGGTGCCGGAAGGGTTTAGAGAGTATATGGCCGAGCACGGTTTATTATCATATAAAGTCTTTTTCAGACAGAAGAACAAAGACGGCAGTTTTATCGCCCCGAAAGAATATATGTATATGTCCTTAGCGCAGTCATCAACGCATGATCAGGCAACCTCAAAAGGTTTCTGGGCGAATGAGGATATAGAAGTATTTAAGGGTTGCGGCTTATATGTTAACTATGAGCAGTATCAAAGCAATTTAGATACGAGAAGAAAAGATCGGGAAAATATGATAAAAGCGTTTAAGAACGAAGATATTTTGCCTCAAGAATTAGAGAGAGAGATGGAAGAAAGCGCGGACAAAGGCGATAAGATACCTGAAGATTTGGGCAAATCCGTCAATGCGTATGGTGCCAAAACCAACAGTGCGTTATATTTTGTCAGATTATGCGATATATACAAGCAAAAGAAATTGGATAATGCCCCAGGGACGATTGATGAGTATCCGAATTGGCGATTAAAGCTGACAAAGCGGGTAGAAGATATTACAAACTCAAACGAGTTTAGGGAGACGTTAGCCGAAATAAAGAAGCACCGTCCGTAAAGGTGCAGGACAAGTCCTGCCGCTTCGCGCGCAGCGACACTCGCCGTGCAGGCGACGACCGAAAGGTCGTTCAGCGCCTTGCATAGCTTAAAAAAATAATTTCAGCCCTCATTATGGGGGCTAAAATTATTTGCAAGGCGCCCCGTTTTATACATCAAACAACCAACCGCAAAAAGTTGCACACAAAAAAAAGAGAGTGGCAAACACCACCCCCTCATTATTAAAATACTTTAAGCTTAGCCTATATTAGCGACAATTAGATGTTGCGTTAGAAACATAGGTCATGTGGAAAGTAACTTTCATAGCGCAAAGGCTGTGCGGTTGGTAGTTATCTAACTCGCAATAACGAATGATACGCCCTTTATCATGTGCCGCATCATAGTCCACATAATATGTCCACTCAACATTATCATTACCGACATATTTAGCGTGCATCGGCTCTTCAAACTCATCAAAGAAAGCGCGCATCTGTTGAGCCTGTTTAACATCAAAACCGGCAACATGGAAAACCTCTCCGGTCTTAACCGGCTGATAATCTTGTTCAATCATGGTCGGTACATAATAAGCCTCGCTATGACGAGCTCTGTTCTTCTGGCATTCAGAACAACAACCGGCAAGTAACATACAAACAACAGCTAAAACAGTAAAACGCATTAAAAATCTCCTAAAAAGTGTTCAACTTCTAACTGACAAGTTCCAAAATAACTTTATCTAAAAGCAAGAAACCTTTATCTGTCAGCCAAACATTGGCGTCATCATAACACAATAAATTTAATTTAGCAAGCTTTTTTATTGCCAAATTATTGACAAAATCAAAAAAGTGAATACCGGAAGCCTGAAAAAAGCGCTCAAAGTTAATGCCGGACTTAATGCGAAGCCCCATAATGAGTAATTCTTCCGCACGTTCTAAAGGCGGTAATGTTTCAGCAATTTTACCGTCAACCGAGGCAAATATTTTCCCGTCATGAAGAAACCGCCCGTGTGCGCCTTGACCGATACCGATATAATCGCCGCCTTGCCAATAAACGAGGTTATGTCTGCTTTCATCTGCGGGTGATGCCGCAAAATTTGAAACCTCGTAGCGAGAAAATCCTCGTGAACGTAAATAAGAAACTGTTTGCTCATAGAGATTTGCCGCATTTTCCTCATCAAGCGGGGCAACATTTTTCTTATAAAAAACAGTTCCCTCCTCAATGGTCAGTTGGTAAAGAGAGATATGTTTAAGCCCAAAAGAAAGCGCGGTATCAATTTCATTTTGCCAAGAATAAAAATTTTGATTAGGGCGTGCATAAATCAGGTCAACGGAAGATTTTTCAAAAGTATTGACGACCAATTCCATCGCCGTTAAGGCATCATCAAGCGAGTGGGTACGACCTAAGAATTTCAAATCATCTGAGTTAAGCGCTTGTACGCCTAAAGAAAGGCGGTTAATACCGGCATCATGAAAAGAAACAAATTTATCGCGATCAAAGGTATTGGGGTTTGCCTCCAAGGAGATTTCGGCATCAGCGGAAACGACAAAAGCGCGTGAGATTTCATCTAAGATTTGGCGCACGGCATCGGCAGATAAAAGAGATGGTGTCCCGCCACCGAAAAAGATTGAGGTAACCAAGCGTTCGCCGAGAAGGTCTGCAAAATAGCGAATATCTTGTTTATAGCGGTCAAGAAGTATTGTTTCGTCGTCGTTTTTCGGTTTAAGCGCACGAAAAAAGTCGCAATACGGACAGCGGCTTTTGCAGTATGGAAAATGAACATAGACAGCAAGCGGTTTGTTTTGCATCATGAACTCCTCATATTAAACGGGCGACAAGTCGCCCTGCCGACCGCACAGGTCTGCCCGCCGCATAGGCGACGGCCGTTAGGCCGTTTGGCGCCTTGCCTTGTATAAAAGTCATTTTTGTTTTCCGTTCGGAAAATACAAAAATGACTGCAAGGCGCTTTTTTTTTCATCAACATACCTCGCGTCATCCTGAACTCGTTTCAGGATTCCGATAACCCTTACCCCAATTCCTTACATTTGCTTTCAATTTTTTCCTGAAGCGCATCCATAAACTCATTTTTATTTTTATAGTCGGCAAGGTTCATCGGCGGCATAAATTCAAAAGTAACCGTCCCCGGTTTATGAATAAAAGCCCCTTTAGCCCAAAGAAGACCGGAATTTAAGGCCACAGGCACAACCGGCATATCAAGCTCATGCGCTAAGAACACAATCCCTGACTTATAGCCTTTAACTTCACCGTGTTTACAACGCGTACCTTCCGGAAAGATGATGATTTTCCGCCCGTCATTAGCACGCTTTTTAGCCATCTTAGCCATTCCTTTCATTGCCTTTGCGCCGGCACCACGGTCCACCGGTATCATACCGTAAGCCGCCTGTCCCCAGCCGAAAAGCGGAACATAAGTCAATTCTTTTTTTAAGATAAACACCGAGTTCGGAATAATCGCAGTATAAGCATAGGTTTCAAAAGCCGATTCATGTTTGGATGCAAAGATATACCCCGGCTTGACGTATTCCTGCCCTTTAACCACAATTTTAATGCCGGAAAGTTTGAGCATCGTCTGCCAAATAATCGGATGTAAAAACTTATCCCATGCCGCCACACCGGCTTTACGATTAAACAACCCGATAAGAATAACGATTGTAAACCCGACGGCCTGCGCCGGATAAAACCACAAATTCGCAATCAACGAGCGCACAAACACATAAATTTTATATCCCATCATCAAAGTCCTTTCTTAAAATTCTCACTCAAACATATACTGCAATTTCACCGCCAAATATTTACAATATTCTGCCGCCAAAAAGAAGAAACTCCCCCAATGTTTCCACCATTGCGGCAACACATAACCGGAGCTGACCGCTTCAAAATCAAAAGAAATATCCGGCATCACGCGCTTTAATTCTGCTTTACTCCGCGGAATATGGTAAAACGAGGTCACAACGGTAATATGCTTATAACCGTTTTTAACAGCCCACTCTTTAATCTCTTTGGCATTACCGACCGTTGTCCGCGCTTTATAACCTAAATCCACTTTCTTTTCATAGCCGTCAAAAAGGCGCACATCTTCACGCTTAGCAATATCTTTTAAGGTAACCTCATCCATCACCCCGGAAATCAGTAACCGATCCCCTTTGCCCTGCTGTAATAAAGAAATGCCTTTAGAAATACGATACCGCCCACCGGTCAACACCGCAATTCCCGTCTTTTTAATCTCCGGCTTAAGCGGATTAAAATGCCCGTCCATCACCGCTCTGGTCACAGCCAAATAAGCATAACCGTAACGT
>DEKL01000067.1:24756-28553 GCA_002353835.1 Alphaproteobacteria bacterium UBA2723 | reverse complement strand
AATTACTTGCTTAATTCAACAACTGTTACGCCACGACGGCTCTTTGCATAAGCTTCTTCGGTATCACCCGGGAAAGCATATTCTTTGCCGTAAGAAACAGTAGCGATTCTGCTGGCTGCAATACCTTGAGATACTAAATATTGCTTAACAGCTTCAGCACGACGCTCGCCCAAAGCTAAGTTGTATTCAGCAGTACCTCTCTTATCGCAGTAACCTTGAATAACAACATTTACTTTCTCATGTTTCTTCAACCAAGCTGCTTGAGAATCAAGAGCTGCAACGGCTTCAGAAGACAAAGCAGAGCTATCAAAAGCAAAGTAAACAGTAGTATCTGCATTTTCAGCAAACTCACGAGCGAGTTTAGACTGGCAATCGCTGCCACCAAACCAACTGCTTGTTGTAGAACAGCCGGAGAGTGCAAAAACGATGCAAAGCAAGCTTAAAAGTTTTTTCATTATATTTTCTCCATATGGTTAAAATTTTCAGTTGCCTAATAGGGTTCCCTAAAATCAACTAGACAGGATTAAATTAAGCAATAAAAGTAAATTTTTCAATAACAAACTAAACTTTTTGTGTATAAAACAAAAGATTTATTTATATTTTTTTCAAAACTTTGGTTCTAAAGGCCGTAATTTTTTAAAATTTTCTCTCTTTGCGTATCAATATCAAAATTCGGCTGAACATTTAATTGCGGGGCGATTCGGTTAATAATATTTGCGCCCGTCGGCACAGCATTCCAACCGGAAGTTACAAACCCGAAAGTTTCTTTCAATGCTTTAGGATAATCAAGAATAACCATAACCGCATACTTCGGATCACTAACCGGAAAAGCCGAAACAAAGGAAGTCATACTCTGTCCTTGGATATATCGCCCGTTTTTACCAAGCTTATTTGCCGTACCTGTTTTACCGGCAATCTCATAACCATCTATATTAGCTTTTTTTGCAGAACCGAAAATAACCACATCTCTTAAGAGTTTGCGCATATCCATAGATGTTTGATGAGAGATAACACGTCTTGTTTTCCGCTCACGATGCTCTTGAATAAGTGTCGGCGGTGTATAAAGTCCACCATTCAATATAGCCGAAAATGCCGTAATAATATGAATAGGCGTAACCGAAATACCATATCCGAATGCGGTAGTGGCAACGGTATCATCACGCCAACTTTTCTCCGGCGGAAACTGCGGACGCCCTTTTTCATTAATTTCCAAATTTTCTATTTTATCAAAAAAGCCTAGGTTTTTGAAAAATTGAATACGTGGTTTCTTACCCACCTTAAGTGCCATTAGGGCCGATGCAATATTGGAAGAATAAATTAAGGTTTCACCGACAGATAGCCACTTTGCCGGTACACGGAAATCGGTAATCTTATGCCATCCCATTTTAAGCGGTTTTGTCGCGTCAAACTTATCTGTAATCTTAATCTTTCCGCTATCAAGTCCGAGTGCCGTGTTAAACACCTTAAATACCGAACCGGCTTCATAAATACCAAGTGTTGCAAAATTAAACTTAATATCAGGGTCAGTAAATTCCCGTTTGTTCAAATCATAGTCAGGAATCGAAGAAAGGGCAATAATCTCAGAGGTATTAATATCCATAACAATAGCGGTGGCACGTTCCGTCATAAACTTCTCTTTAGCTTTAATCAGCTCATCACGCACCGCATACTGCACACCCAAATCTATGGTCAACCGCAAATCTTTGGTGGATGTGTTTAATCTGCTGTTCATGGATTTTTCTAAACCGGCAATACCTTCGCCATCAATGTCAGTGTTGCCGAGAACGTGTGCCAAAAGCGCCTTTTGCGGATAAACTCTGACCTCACTTGGCTCAAACTCTAATTCCGGAAAACCTAAGGCATTAACTTTTGCTTGTTGTTGTGGGGTAATGTTACGCTTCAAATAGGCAAATTTAGACTTGCGGGTTAAGATAATAAGAAAATCCTCATATTTCGTTTCCGGAAAGACTTCCGCAAGCTTTTTGGCAATGGCTTTGGGATTTGTTATTTTATGCGGATGCGTTGTTAAATTAACGGTTGGCAAATTTGTGGCAACAACAATGCCGTTTCTATCTGTAATATTAGCTCGTCTGACCGGCGTGATACCCTTAATGCGCGGACGGTAGTAGGCAACACTTTCCTGATGAAATTTAACACCATTGACCAAACAGACGTCAAAAATACGTACCACAATAACGGCATAGACAATAAGAAAAAGTGCAAGAACAAAGAAGATTCTTCCGCGACATACCTGCACGGCTTCATCTTCTGTTTCCCACCCGAAACCACCGGAAGAAAAATAAATCTCTTGTCCCGGTGTATAAGTAACGGTATTTTTTTTCTTTTTTGATAAACTAAGTTTGACCACTTTATTCTCGTTATCCAGATTATCTTTCCGAACTAACGAGTTTCCGCAAATTATTGCTGTTTTTAGCAAACATTCTCGGATTCCCCATCAATTCGCCTTCCAATGGTAACGCAGAATAGTTAATAATTTGTTCAGGTTTTATAAAATCTAAAGAAATATATTTTCCGGCCAATGCTCTTAATCTTTCCGGATTATTTAATTCACTCCAGTCCGCCTCTAAGATATGAATATCACGAATATCATTTTCAATATTTTGGTTAATTTGCGCCAATTCTTTTTCCAGGTTTTGCACCTCGTTAGTCAAAACAAAGTAGTAAGAGCCGATAACAATGGTAATCAAGCACCATAAAACAGATATTGCGGTTTTAACGTTACTCATTATTTAGTTCCTTTCTTTTAATGGCGTATCTGAGTTTGGCTGAACGAGCCCGCGGATTAAGAGCACATTCAACTTCGGTTGGAGTAATAGCTTTTGAAACAAAAGCAAAAGCCTTACCTGTATCAGGCAAAGCAAAATCTTTATTGTATCTTGAGATATGAACTTTCTTTTCCGAATTCTGGCTGAAAAAGTTTTTGACGATTCTATCTTCCAAAGAATGAAAATCCACAACAACCAAACGTCCGTCGGCACAAAGTCTTTCTTTAGCGCCGACAAGACCGTTCTCAAGCTCTTGCAATTCATTATTAACGGCAATACGAATAGCTTGAAAAGTACGAGTCGCCGGGTCAATCAAACCGGAATGCTTCGGCATAACCTGATAAATGATACCAGCTAATTCTGTTGTTGTTTCAATTTCTTTTTTCGCACGGTACTCAACAATTTTAGCCGCTATTTGGCGAGATTTTCTTTCCTCCCCGTAAAGATAAATCAAATCGGCGAGTTCTTTTTCCCCATAGGTGTTAACAATATCTTTAGCAGAAATGCCGCTCATAGACATACGCATATCAAGGGGAGCCTCTTTAGCAAAAGAAAAGCCGCGGAAGCCGTCATCTAATTGCATGGATGACACACCGATATCAAAAACAACACCATGAACGGTTTCTTTGATTAAATCGGCAATATTACCGAACGTACCGGCGCGAAACTCAAATTTTGATCCATAAGTTTCTTTTAATTCATCAGCACGTGATTTAACACTCGGATCTCTATCAAGAGCAATAACTTTACAATTTGCTGTTTTTAAAATAGCCTCGCTGTAACCGCCGTTGCCGAATGTGGCATCAACATATACTTCGCCGTCTTTCGGTGCTAAATACATCAGCACCTCATCAAGCATAACCGGAATATGGCGGGAAGTCTTGGTCATTACTTGTCCTCCGGCTTAAGAGATGGACGGTTTGTCTTAATTTTTTCTCTAATGCGAGCTTCTTCCTTTGCCCAATTTTTCTCACTCCAAATTTGGAATTTACGACCTTTGCCGACAAAAAC
>DEKL01000067.1:19161-24699 GCA_002353835.1 Alphaproteobacteria bacterium UBA2723 | reverse complement strand
GCCGAATCGGTAATTTCTGCATGTTTTAGCAACTTTTCGGAGAGCATAATGCGCCCGGTACTGTCAAAAGTATAGCGTTTTGCATCACCAAAAATAAGGTTTGTTAAGTCATCTTGAGTTTCTGAGAAGAAGTCAGTACTGTTTTCTATTTCTGTTGCAAGTTTTTCCAGCAAATCTTCCGTACAACCTTCTATACAAGGGGCTGTTAAACTTCTGTAACACACGATTTCCGAGCCGAGTTCCTTAACAATAGCGCGATAATCAGCCGGAAGTGATACTCTGCCTTTGGCATCAACTTTATTGATAACTGTATCTAAAAACAGAAAGGTTTTACGCATTTAACCGACTCACTCCTATGTACATATTAGTTATGGTATATCATGGTATTTTATGGGAATCAATGGAAAAATATAAAATTTTATCATTTTTTTAACTTTTTTATGGAAAAGGGCGAAAAAATCGGTTTTCGCGATTCGTATTTGTGGATAAACCTGTGAATAAACAAAAACGACTCCTAAAAAGGAGTCGCTCAACAAAAAAGCTAAAGATTATATCAGCTCTTAAACAATAATATCATATTGCAGTTATTTTTCTCACCTATGCAAAGTTTACATGCTTCCAAAATCTCACCCGGTGTTAGTGAAAAAAGGCACTTTTTATCTTGTCCGCAATAATCCTTTCCATAAGCAAAGACTCTATTTGCAGCTTGATCTGTACCAGTTTCATAAATTTTAACTTGGTAAATAACTTCATGGTACTGCTTAACAAAATCAGAAATAATACGCTGGCAAAGCCTTATATCTTCGGTTTTAATTTTAGAACGTGTTTTCGCTTGTGTAAGCCCGATGCTAAAGTCAAGATATTGTCCGCTAACAGAGTACAAAGTAACCTTGCGATGAAAATAACCGTCATATAGAGTGTTATTGCTTCTGCTCCAATTTTTTGGAAGCCAGCCTGTATCATCAAATATTTTTGCAAATGGAACGGATGTCTTTGCTTTTTTTGCACTATTCATAAAAAATGAGCTATGTTCTAACGCATGGTTTAAAATAAGAGAATAATCACCTATTAAACGACTAATCCGATATTCGCTAATGGCTTTATTATATCCGGATATTCCTGCAACGGATAATACGCCGACTATTGCTAACACACCAAGCGTTTCTATCATGGAACGTCCTGATTGATTGATCAAATACATATTTAACAACTCCCATTTAATAAAATAAAAGTCGCTAAAAAGCGACTGGAAGTTGGAAACTACAGCAAGATAGTGCGACATATTGACTGAAATATAGCTTATTTTGCCGCCTTCCAGTCATATAAAACTAGAAAGCGTGCAAATGTTTCGTCTTTACACGGGCAGACGCTTGCTGAAAGGTTTCCACACCTCAGTTCAGAACTCCTGAACTTACGTACAGTCTATAAAATTTAGGTGCAATGTAAAGTTTTTTTTGAAAATACGTACAAAAAAGCACCCATGAAGGGTGCTTCAAAGAAACAGATTAAAGATATAAGCACTATATCATTGCCATACCGCCATTAACGTGAATGGTTTGACCGGTAATGTACTGTGCCTCATCAGAAGCCAAGAAAGCAACTGTGTTAGCAATATCTTGCGCTTCGCCGAGCTTTCCTTCCGGAATTTTGCTTAATAACTGTGCCTTAACATCATCCGGTAAAACATCAGTCATCGGGGTGCGGATAAATCCCGGTGCAATAGAGTTAACCGTAATACCGCGAGAGCCGACTTCTTGTGCCAAACATTTATTCATGGCAATCATACCGGCCTTAGAAGCAGAGTAGTTAGCTTGACCGGCGTTACCCATAACACCAACAACAGAAGCAATACCGATAATGCGACCGAAACGACGTTTCATCATTCCGCGAACGGCGGCTTTTGCAAGCTTAAATCCGGCAGAAAGGTTAACATCAAGAACTAACTGCCAATCTTCATCACTCATACGCATAAACAAATTATCACGTGTTAAACCGGCATTGTTGACAAGAATATCAATTCTGCCCATCTTTTCTTCCACATTTGCTACCAAATTATGAACATCATCAGAATTTGTCAGGTTAGCAACAAAGCACTCAACCCGTGAGCCTAATTCGGCTTTCAATTTTTCCATCGGTTCAGCACGCATATCGGTCAATGCCAATGTGGCACCTTGAGCGTGCAAAGTGCGAGCAATTTTATCTCCAAGTCCTCCGGCAGCACCGGTAATTAAAGCAATTTTACCATCTAAATTAAACATAGCTTTTTCCCTTTCTTCAAAAGTTAAAGATTTTTAGCCAATTCTTCAATATCCTGAACAGAATAAACAGCAAATGAGTTTATATCTTTCAAGCTTCTTTTGGCCATACCGGAGAGAACTTTTCCTGCACCGAGTTCAACAATATCCGTGACATCATTATCGTCAAAGAAAGCCATTGTCTCTCTCCATCTGACGGTACCGGTAACTTGTTCAATCAAGTTTTTAATAATTTCTTTCTTTTCTGTTTCCGTATCAGCTAACACATTAGCAACAATCGGAATCTCGGCGTCATGAGCCTCAACTTCCATAAAAGCGTGAGCCATGGCTTCAGCAGCCGGTTGCATTAACGGACTGTGAAATGGCGCGGAAACAGGTAAGCGTAAGCATTTCTTCGCCCCAAATTCCGAAGCAATTTCAATAGCTTTTTCTATTGCCTGAATATGTCCGGATAAAACAACCTGACCATCAGAGTTGTCATTGGCTGCTACACAGTAGTAATGTGAGTCATTGCAAGCTTCAACCAAGGCGCCGATATCTTGGTAAGATAAACCCAAAACAGCCGCCATACCGCCCACACCTACAGGAACGGCTTTTTGCATGGCATCTCCACGAATACGTAATAACCTTGCAGTATCTTGCAAAGAAAAAACACCGGCAGCACACGCCGCAGAGTATTCACCCAAAGAATGTCCGGCGACATAAGCCGCCTTGTCCTTTAATTTAACCTTAAATTCTTTCTCCAAAACACGTACCACAGCCATGGAAACAGCCATCAACGCGGGTTGAGCATTAGTTGTCAACGTTAAATCAGCATCAGAGCCTTCCGTCATTACTTTGTATAAATTTTGCCCCAAAGCCTGATTAACTTCCTCAAAAACATCTTTTGCGGATTTAAAGTTTTCAGCCAATTCTTTCCCCATGCCGACAAATTGCGAACCCTGTCCGGGGAAAACAAACGCATATTTCATTTTATTAAGTAACTCCAAACTTTATTATTCAAAGATAAGCTAAATAACTTATGCTGAAAGTCAAGTTTTAAATCCCTTATGTGTGTATAGCTAAGTATTTTGCCGGTAAAGTGGTTTTATTAAGGTTTTGTTTAAAAATTACCGCTAAACTCAAGGCAAAACAAATTTAATATTGGAGTTAATATGGCAAAAAGAACTAAAAAAGAAAGCAAAAAAGAAAATCAAATGAATAACATCTTTGCTAAAATATTGGGAATCCTCGCCGGTTCCGGTTTGATTATTTTCAGTATATGTTTAGTGTTGGGGATGATAGGTTATAACCCCGCCGATGAATCGTTTAACGTTTCTAACTCTAAAGAAATAAGCAATTTTATGGGGCGTTTTGGTTCATATAGTGCAGATTTTATTGTAAATAGCTTCGGTTTGGCCATATTTATCTTTTTAATTCCGGTTGTTGTTTGGGGCTATTTACTTATCAAGCATCAAAAAATATTAGAATTTAAGATTCGCTTGCTTGCTGTATTTGTCGGCATTGTTCCTTTAGCCGGTATATTTTATCAATTATTCCCGAATCAACTAAGAGAGCTGAAATTATTGGGTGAATTTAGTCATTTGTTGCCGGAAGCCTTAATGAATTTATTTAAAAGCTGGAAAATGGAAGGTTATGAAGCAGTTATAGCAATCACACTCCAAGCATTGATTGCCGTTATGTCATTTAATTTGGCTGTCGGTATAACCTTTAAGCAATGGGGCCGAGCCTTAAAGTCTTTAGGAAAGTTTATTGTCGTTGTCTTAAAGAAGACCGGTATTTTTATTTCAAGATTATGCAAGCCGCGCGCTTTGACGGAAAATCAGACTTATTCAACATCAAATGTTCGTAAAGAGCCGACTCTATCCGCTATGCCTGAAGATGAAAACGAAGATGTTGTTATATCTCCGATAGAAACCAAAGAAACCGTAAAACCAAAAAAAGAAAGTGCAAAGAAGTCTGCCGAGGTTATTCCGATAGCTCCCAAAGCGACCAAAGAAGATAACGGTTATAAATTCCCGGATATAAACTTGTTGAGCCGTCCGAAAGAAAAACTGGGCTTAAATGTTAACGAAAAGGAATTAAACGAAATAGCTCGCGCCCTAGAAGGCGTTTTAGAAGAGTTTGGTGTTCACGGACAAATTGTTAAAATTCGCCCCGGTCCGGTTGTAACATTATATGAATTAGAGCCGGCACCGGGAACCAAAACATCTCGTGTCATTAGTTTGGCTGATGATATTGCCCGTTCCATGTCTGCCATTTCGGTACGTATTGCCGTTGTTCCGGGTTCTAATACGATAGGTATAGAAATTCCGAATGCCAAGCGCGAAACCGTTTGGTTAAGAGATTTACTGGAAGATGTCGCTTTTTCAGACAGCAAAAATGCCTTAAACGTTGTTTTAGGTAAGGATATCGGCGGTAAAAATGTTTATGCTGACTTAGCCAAAATGCCGCACTTGCTTGTTGCCGGTACCACCGGTTCCGGTAAGTCTGTCGGCGTTAATGCCATGATTTTATCTCTGTTATACAGAATGACACCGGAAGAATGTAAATTCATTTTAATAGATCCGAAAATGTTGGAATTTTCCATGTATAACGGTATTCCGCATTTGTTGACTCCGGTTATTACCGATCCGGCAAAAGCTGTTATCGGCTTAAAGTGGGCGGTAAGAGAAATGGAAGAGCGCTATCGTGCTATGGCTTGCTTGTCTGTTCGTAACATAAATGGCTATAATTTAAAATTAAAAGAAATGCGTGACCGTGGCGAAACGCCGAAACGCACTATTCAAGTCGGTTTTGATCCGGAAACCGGCAAACCGAAATATGAGGAACAATTATTAGATACTAAGCCGTTACCGTATATCGTTATTGTTGTTGATGAAATGGCAGACTTAATGCTTGTTGCCGGTAAAGAGGTTGAAGCTGCTATTCAACGTTTGGCACAAATGGCACGTGCTGCCGGTATTCACTTGATTATGTCCACCCAACGTCCGTCTGTTGATGTTATCACCGGTACAATTAAGTCTAACTTCCCGACCAGAATAAGCTTCCAAGTAACATCTAAGATAGACAGCCGCACCATTTTGGGCGAGCAGGGTGCTGAACAACTGCTCGGTAAAGGCGATATGCTTTATATGCCGGCAGGGTTAAGACCTCAACGTATTCATGGTGGCTTTGTAAAAGATGAAGAAGTTGAAGATGTTGTAAACTTCATCAAATCTCAACGTGAGCCGGAATATGTGGATGAAGTAACCGCCGGAGAGCTTGAAATGAAAAACAAAGA
>DEKL01000067.1:8709-19121 GCA_002353835.1 Alphaproteobacteria bacterium UBA2723 | reverse complement strand
GTAACAGCAATGATGACCTATATGAACAGGCTGTTCAAATCGTTCGTAATGATAAAAAGGCATCCACCAGTTATATTCAACGTCGTTTAGGCATTGGCTATAACAAGGCTGCCACTATTATTGAACGCATGGAAGCTGAAGGCGTTGTTACTCCGGCAGATCATGTCGGCAGAAGAGAAGTGATTTAACTTTTCCCAATAAAAAGAAAAGCCGCCGCAAAGGCGGTTTTTTGTGCTAAAATAATTTTTATTTGACTTTAGTTTGTTTGACGGCTAATCTACCCTTGCATTAGCTGATGACTGATGTGAGGTTTGAAAGCCTCTACAGGTTGTCTGTAAATCAGACGTAAAAAGCTATCTTCTTGCAATGGCAGGAAGGTAGTTAATAAGGCGGTTACTTTGTTTCTGCCAAATACCTACACTATTCCTGTAATAGCTTTCAACTTCCTGCTACCTTTCATCAAGGTGGCTTTTTTTGTTGAGGGCTATGAAGAAATTTATCTTAATTGTAATAATGTGTGTCATTCCTGCAAATATAAAAGCAGAAACAGAAGTATATTTTACACCGTCAAAAGACTGTGAAAATCTAATCATTTCAGAGATACAGCAAGCACAAAAAAACATAGATATAGCCATTTATTCGTTCACGCATAAACGCATAGCTAAAGCACTGATAAAAGCGCATAAAAACGGTATATCAATACGGCTTTTAGCGCAGAAAAGCGGAAAAGACTCAAAAGCTATAGCCCTGTTTAATAGAGGTTTGGACGTACAAGTTAATAATAAATATTCCTATTTGCATGATAAATTCGCTATTTTTGATAATGCCAGAGTTATAACCGGTTCATATAATTGGACAAGACACGCCAGTAATAATAACAGCGAGAATTGCTTATTGATAAAAAAAGAGGATAAAACAATTAAAGCCTATCAAGACCGTTTTATTAAGTTATGGCAGGGAAACAACAAAGAAGAATCAAATAATTGGCTGTTAAAACAAACGTCGTTAAAATAAAGAGTTTACCCTTTCCAGGCTTTCATAACTTTTTCAATACTGTTAGTAACAATTGCAATTTCATCAGGCATTTTTTTGTTTTCATAAACTTTTAGGGCTGATTTATAGTAATCAATAGCCTCTGAGAAAGCATTTTGGTCATTGCTGTTTTTCCCGATATTATAGTAAACATTGGCAATGTTTTCCTGAATTTTTGCCCACATAACCGGATAAAGCTCTCTCCGATAAACTTGTTGCTTATTTTTATAGCTTTTTATTGCCAGCATGGAAATATCATCACTTTTTGAGAATAAACCCAATAAAGAGAGATAAAAACCTAAATACCCCTCAATCTTAGACCATAGCTCAGGGAAAGAAATCTGCGTATATGTTTTTTCGGCCTCTCTTAAGAAGAATATTGCATCACGCAATGCCTGAATGTCATTGGAAAATTTCCAATACTTAAAATAAAGTTTTGAAAGCTTAAAAGAAATCAACGCAAAATCATACGGGCAATTATAATGGTCAAGATACTTCTGCGCCGTGCGGTAATTAGTAATAGCTTCTTTAAACAACAACCAATATTGCCCCAAATCCAACTTGAGCGCAGTTTCGTAAAGCTGCCCCATATTTTTATAGATGCAGCCGAGATGAACGTTTTGCATAATCTTATTTTTATAGGTCAGCGCATTTTTAAATAATTCTTTGGTGGTGTCAAAAGTTTTTTCGGTTAAATCTCTTTGCGCATAGCTCAAATAAATTAAGCCGGCAGCGTTCATGACGCATGGCGAAAACATAATATCATCTTTATCACTCGGCTGTCCGGTGCTGAATTTATGAACAATATCTTTTAAAAGTTTTTGTTTTAAAAGCCTTAAATCAAGCCGTTGCTCACTGATAGAGGCAACAATCATCCCGTTAATTAAATTTTCTAAAATTTCCGGAAAATCGTTGATGCGCTCAAAATATTCTGCTTTAACAAAAAGACTTTCCAAGATGGAACAGGAAATATTTTCCCAATCCGAATAAGCGTTGGCTGTTTGGAAATTAAGTCTGATGGCATCATTTTCCTGATACCCCCAAATGACAACATCAGCATTTAATTTTTGTAAAAGGATATTGCCGGCATCAACCATATCAAAGAAGTTGCGTCCTTGTAAATTAAGAAAGGTTTTATCAAAGGGTTCATCAAAATAACGAACACTTAAAGCCGGATTTTTATGCAGTAACTTTGTAAGAGCTTGTCCGAAACCGTAATTACCATATTCGGCAAATTCAACCACAACTACCTTAAGCTTATCTGCTCTGGGTAAAGCACGTTTGTTCTGTTTATCATTTCCAAACAAAATGTTGATAAAATTTGCCATACAACGCTCCCGCTTTAGGATTTTTTCTTTTTAGAAAAGACACCTTTTACAACCTTTTTACCCCATTTTGTTAAAGATACCAACTCTTCGGGATTTGTATCCCCAGATAAAATGGATAAGAACCAAAGGTTAAGCGCAACCGCAAAAACCGGTATGGCTAAGCGTTCGTAAGCGACAATTTGCATTAAAGACAAAACAATATCTATGGCTAAAATTTTTAGGATACCGCGTGCAACACCGGCATCATATATGCCCTCATTAGAGGTTTTATAATAAGATGTATTCATGTATAATGAATCTGTTTTTTCGTGGCAGATAAAACGGTTATACAACGCAATCAAAACCTCTGTAACAAGATATGATGCGGCAATTAACATCGGAGCTTCCGCAAATTCGTTGGCGGCATCAAGCATGAAACACCCCATAATAAAGCCGATAGAGGCAAATGCGCCGTTACTCATAACGATTTTTTCCGGTGGCCAGCTGAAAAATGCAAAAGCAATCATTGTACCCAAATAAGTCATAGCAATAACGGCAAGAAATTGCGGTAAGGCACCAAAATAAGTTAAAATAATTGCTGTTACCATAACCGCACAGAACTGCGCTGAGGCAACCCCGCCGATACCATTTAACAGACCTAACCCTTTAGATAAAACAAATATGATAGCGGCAACGGCTAATTTGTCCTGCCATGGTGCAAGTTGTGCCGGAAATAGTTGAAATTCATCCGGCTGCATATAGCTGATGATGTAAGCCGCTCCGAATGTCAAAAGGTTCGTCAACCAGTTAACGTCTAAAAGGTAGCATAAATATATGACTCCGGCAAAAACAAAAGGTAACAAAATTCCGGTGTAATGGTAAGTTTTTACCGTATCCGGCAAATCAGGAAACAGGAAGAAAACAGCTGTCGCACCAACCAGCATAACAGCAGAAACATACCAAAAAGGATCTAGCTTAAATTCATAATTTTCCGGAAAAACATTTGTCGGCATACGACTGAGCAAAAATGTTAAAACCGTAAAACAAATCAATAAAGCACTAATACCGTAAATCATCATTTCATTCATTTGTCTGCTCCTAATCTGACATTGTTATAACACAATAACACAAGTTTATTAAATTTTCCTTTTTAAAACAGCAACAAAAAATCCGTCTATACCGGAAAATTCCCTTAAATATTGTGGCAAAATTCTTAAAAAGCCTTCTTTTGTTTGCATTTTTTCCGTTCCTTTAAGCTTAATCGGTACAACACAAAAATCAGGGCATTCTTTAACAAAGGTTTTTATCTGTTTTTCGCCTTCCGCTTTGGCGAGAGAACAAGTTGCATAAACAATTAACCCATTGGATTTTAAAAAAATGGCACAGTGTTTTAAAATTTTTCTTTGTAAGTCGGCTTGTTTCTTAACGTCTTCAATTGTTTTGGTGTTCATAATTTCCGGATGTCTGCGAAAAGTTCCGGTTGCCGAGCAGGGAGCATCAAGCAAAATAACATCAAATTTTTCGTTTATATCAAGATCTAAAGCGTTGTAACACAGTGTATTTAAATTCTTAGAAAGTCCTAATCTCTCAATGTTTTCTTTAAGCTTAACCAATCTTTTTTCGGATATATCAACAGCAGTAACAGTTGCTCCGGCATCCAACAACTGTGCTGTTTTTCCACCTGGAGCGGCACAAATGTCTAAAACCTTTTTACCCTTAAGCTCGCCTAAGCATCTAACAGGTATTGCCGAGGCAGCATCTTGCGCCCAACAATTTCCTTCTTGAAAATCATCAAGCGAGGTTATTTTGGTGTTCGCCGGCAAGCGAATGCTCCCGGTCGGCAATAAAATGGCGTTATCAATAGAGGGGTGAGCGCTGTATTTAAATGTCAAATCAAGTGGCGCCTCAATTCCTGCAAAATGTTCCATTTCTTCAATTTCTATCGGGGTATAATCCTGTTTTAAAATTTTAAGAAAGTCTGCACTGAAAAACTTCTGATTATGTTTTTCTAATAACAGTGTTCTGTTTCTCAAAATATTACGCAAAACGGCATTGACAAAGTTTCCGCCAAATTTATCGGTTTTACTTTTAGCAATATCAACATAGGAATTAATAACCGCATAATCCGGTTTATCTAAAAAAAGTAATTCGGTTGTTGCTAAGTATAAAATAAAATTCAAAATTTCATTTTTATGCGGTATTTTTTTCTTAACAAACTGCGGCAAAACAACTGTTTTAATAAAAGTCAGCTGGCGAAAAGCAGACATAAAAAGCATATTGAAAAAGCTTCGTTCCTCTTCGGGAACAGTTTTCTTGATATCACTGAAAGAAACACTGTCTTTAAAAATACTTTTGAAAAGATTTACATAATTTTCTCTGTCGGTTGCCATAAAAAATCCTTTAAAAAGAATAAGCTATCTGTTTGCATTAAATGTTTATTAAAAAATTTTTCCTAATATTAAACAGAATTTATGTATATGTAAAGGATAAAAGATGATGCAATATCGCTTATTTTTGTCTGTTTTGATGGGAACGATAATATTCTCCGGAACAGCCTTTTCTGCAGATAAGAGAGATGTTTATTTAGCAAAAGCACCGGTCGGTTGCTTAGATAAAGAAATAGCCGTAAATAAAGAAGTTTCGCTGATTGATTTAATAAAAATCGGCATCTGCAATAACCCGGAATTAAGTGCGGATTATATGAGCCTGAAAGCCAGCGAGGAAAATTTAGGTGCGGCAAAATCAGAGTATTTTCCGGATATAAACTTAGGCGCGGGTATCGGTAAAAATACGCAAAAATTTCAAGGTGATCATCATACGGAAAATAGCCCTTATAACGTCAATCTCGGCTTGAATTTGCTACTATATGATTTTGGTGGCAGGTCAGCACGCATAGATAGTTTTCGTTACTATTTGGCAAATTCCGGTTTTTCATATAACAGCTCTCTGCAGAATTTAATTTTATCCATCCACACAAATTATTTTAAACTTTTAGGAGCCCGAGAAGATTTAAAAAGTGCCCGTGCCAATGAAGCTATGTATAAAAAGTCTTATGATGAAGCCAGCCGGAAATATGATGTCGGTATGGCCGCATTAAACGATAAATTGCAAACACAAACCAGCTACGAACAATCAAAGTTAAAAGTTATACAAATGGAAAATGCGGTAAAGCAATATGAAGGCAATTTGGCAATGATATTAAATTTACCGCCGCAAACCCCGTTTAAATTAAAGCAACCGCCGAAAGACAGAGATTTAATGTCCTTAAATAAAAAAGATTCTCTTGATGAAATGATAGAAATTGCCGCCAAAGAGAGAGATGAGGTTAAAGCACAGGAAATGATATTAAATGCAACAAATTCTTCCTTAAAAGAGCTTGAGGCATCACGTTATGGTGCATTTTCTTTAGCAGCGGAAAGCGGTTACAATAACAGTTGGAAACCGAGCCGTTCTTATAACCGAGATAATTCTATCGGAATAAACTATAAATTGCCGTTATTTACCGGTTTTGAAACTACCCATAAAATTAAATCTGCAAAATATCAGCGAGAGCAGGAACGTCATAATTTAGATAAAGTTCGTAATCAAATAAAAAATGAGGTTTGGAGTGCATATCATGACTATCAGACGGCTCTCAAATCTTACGAAGTCAGCAAAAATGTGCTAAAGAGTGCGGAAGAAAATGAAAAAGTCGCCTTTAAATCCTACGAAGTCGGTAATACGGATATTATAAATCTGTTAACCGCTGAATCACAACTGGCAGATGCGCGAGATGCATATGTTGTTGCTTTTTATACCGTGCTCATCAATAAAGCTACTTTATATCGTTCAATAGGGAGATTCTAATGTCTAAGAAACAAAAAATATTTATCGTAATCGGGGTTATCGTTATAGCCGGTTTGGCTTTTTTGATGTCAAATAAGGGTAAGGTTCGTCTTAATTCGTCAAATTTTGAGATGAGCAAAGTTGTAAAAGGAAATGTTGCTTATGAAGTTACGGCAACCGGCACCATAAACCCGATAAACACCGTTACCGTTGGTACACAGGTTTCGGGCATCGTTGAAAAAGTTTTAGCTGATTATAATGATGATGTTAAGGAGGGGCAGATTTTAGCTTTATTAGATTCCTCAACATTGAAAGAAAATATGGAAAAATCGCTGGCAAATTATGAATTAGCTCAAGCCAAAGAGCACAAAGCAAAGCTTAATTATGATCGTATTAAAAAACTTTATCAGGATAAATTAACTTCTTCCGCCTCTTTGGAAGAAGCCGAAGTTTTATATAAGGAAGCCTCGGCAAATGTTTTGGGAGCCAAGGCAGATTACAATATTTCCAAGAAAAATTTTGAATATGCTACCATTACCTCTCCTGTTTCCGGTACGGTTATCTCTAAGGAAATAGAGCAGGGGCAAACCGTTGCCGCCAGTTTTTCAACGCCGACATTGTTTGAAGTTGCCGAGGATTTATCCAAAATGCAGATAGAAGCAAGCATTTCCGAAGCCGATATCGGTTATATTAAACCGGATATGCCAGCTTCATTTACGGTAGATGCTTACCCGAATGATAAATTTTACGGTAAAATTCGTCAGGTACGTTTATCCCCGACAGAGGTTTCCAATGTGGTTATGTACACGGTAATTATTGAAATAGACAACTCTTCAAGAAAACTTTTGCCCGGAATGACGGCTTCCGTAACGATAAAGGCCGAAGAAGCTAATGATGTTTTGATGATTTCTGCCATGGCATTACAATTTAAGCCTTCTGCCGCGGTAAAAGCCGAAATGGATATCAAAAAAATTGCCGATATAGGGGAAGATGAAGACATTGTTTATCTTTTTGAAAAAGGTAAAATCGTTCCCCGCGTTATCACCAAAGGTATTTCGGATATGACCAATATAGAAGTCAAAGAAGGCTTGGAACTTGGTGAAGAAGTAATTATAGAAGCTAATGAGCCGAGGAAAAGACCATGACGGTAAAAAATACGACAGTCATAGATGTTAAGCATGTTTTTAAAACGTATTTTATGGATGGTGGCAACAGTCAGCAAGTCTTAAAAGATATTAATTTTCAAGTAAAGAGCGGAGAATTTGTTGCCATTATGGGACCATCCGGTTCCGGCAAATCAACATTGATGAATATTTTAGGCTGTTTGGATAAACCGACTTCCGGTACATATATTTTAGATGGGCAGGATATATCAGCCAAGACAGATATGGAATTAGCCAAAGTCCGAGGGCAGACTATCGGTTTTGTTTTTCAAAATTTTAATTTAATGATGAAAAGAACGATTGCCGACAACGTATCTCTACCGTTAATTTACCAAAATATAGAAGAAAAAGAACGCTATAAGCGTGCAGTAAAAATGTTGGAACGTGTCAATTTACAAGGCTATCAAGACAGACTTCCCTCGCAAATTTCCGGCGGTATGCAACAAAGAGTAGCCATTGCCCGCGCCCTTATCAATAATCCGGCAATAATTTTTGCGGACGAACCGACCGGTAATTTGGATAGTAAAACTTCAGATGAAATTATGGATTTATTTACGGACTTAAATAAACAAGGCATAACCATTGTATTGGTAACCCACGAGGATGACGTGGCAGATTTTGCCACCCGAATGATAAAAATCAGTGACGGCCATAAAGTCTATGACGGCTTGCGCAAAGAATATTCAAAAGAAAAGGAAACGAAATGTTAAAAGCAATCTTAAAAGAAGCATGGATATCTATTGCCGCCTACAAACTGAGGACATTTTTAACTATGCTCGGAATTATGATAGGTGTTGCTGCGGTGGTGATGATGGTTTCGGCCGGGCAAGCCGTTCAAACCAAAATCACGCAAACATTTGCTTCTATGGGGAGTAATTTAATCATTATCGGTCCGGCTGAAATTGTCAGCGGTGGCGTACGCGGTGGCAGAGGTTTACCGAGTGTAACCGTAGCAGATACCGAAGCTCTGAAAAACTTAAAAGATGTAGATGCAACCTCATACATCATGCCGGCTGCCGTCCAAGCCGTGTATGGTTCAAGCAATTATGGTGTCAGCGTTAGGGGAACAAATCCCGAATTTTTAGAGATAAATAACTGGGAAATTGAAGAAGGTGTAATGTTTACGGATAAGGACGTTAAAGCCGCTAAACCCTATGCCGTTATCGGACAGACTGTTGTAGATGAATTGTTCGGTTTGCAAAACCCGATAGGTAAGACCTTACGCTTAAAAGGAAAACCGTTTATGGTTATCGGTACCTTAAAGGAAAAAGGTGATGGTCTGATGGGGGATGACCAAGACAATGTGATTTTAATGCCATGGACAACGGTACGCCAACGTTTGGAGGGATCGGAACGTCCGCAATTTACCAATATTGCCTTTGTTAAAGCCTCTACCGAAGAAAAAATGGAATCAGTGGCAAAGCGTGTGGAATATATGTTAAGAACGCGTCATCGCCTAAAAGAGGGCGTCAAAAATGACTTCACCATTCGTTTGATGACCGAAATGGTGGAAAAAGTTCGTTCCGTCGGTTTCATTTTGTCGGCGTTATTGGCGGCAATTGCCTCCATTTCTTTGGTTGTCGGCAGTATCGGTATTATGAACATGATGTTAGTGTCAGTTACCGAGCGTACCCGAGAAATCGGCACGCGTAAAGCTTTAGGTGCGCCGAATAACTGGATAATGACACAATTTTTAGCCGAGTCAATTTTAATCTCGTTTATCGGTAGTTTTATCGGTATGATATTCGGTGTAATATTCTCACAAATCGGAGGTATGGCACTAGGTTACGAAGTACCGATATCTATATGGTCGGTTATTGTTTCCGTAACGGTTGCGGTGGTGGTCGGTATTGTATCAGGTCTTATGCCGGCATTAAAAGCCATGCGCCTAAACCCGATAGATGCGTTAAGGTATCAATAGTATATTATCTGTGCCATTTATTGGCGAACATATACTGCATTTGTACAGAAGCTTTTTGTTTGGAGTGCTCTTGTTCTGTCTGAATGTTAAAGGCATCGAGATTACCAATCAGCAAAGTTTTGGCTGACCACAACTGAAATGCCGGAGAATAATCATCTTCTCGTTGCGGCACATAAACCGCATCATAATCTTTCATTATGGCCTCATAGTCAATCAAAAGAGAATGATATGCCACAAGGGGCTGTCCATTATTTCTTCTAAGGTAAGGCTCATATTTTTCCGGCTCATCAATACAGAGAATACGACATCCTTTTTTGGGGGTAATATAAAATCTATCCGAACCTTTATCTTTCAAATTAAACATTTCGCGATTAGTCTTATCTGTCCATGATTCTTTCTCATCAAGCCAATTTTCCCAATCGCTTTTACCGTTTTCCATAACCGGTGATGCCCACAGACCGCCGGAGGGCTTACTGGGATTGCCACTGGATTTTATATCAAAATTTTTAATCGGCACAAAATCCTCCATGGTCGGTTTAGATTTGCCGACATAAACAAATTCCAGTTTGGAAAAATCAATATCAGAATGCTCTTGTGCCATCATCTTATCTCCAAGAATAATAATATCATATCACGGGAAAAAATACAAGGAATATAAGAACACGCTAAGGCATTAAAAATATTTGACAAAATTTACAAAAAATGATAAGTCATTTTATACAAAAGCGAATTATCTTGTGAATTACTAACATATATGAACCATTTAAATTTTAAGAATTATGATTATTCAAGGAACTGTAAAGGAGGTACGCACCTTCCTGAGTTATGTGACCCTGTTTGTCACAGTCGCTAGTCCTGCGAAGTATCGGTGCAAGGTCATCAAATTCACCCTAGACAACAACACTTGCCAGCATTTGCTCAAGTGGGCACAGCTTGAGGAGGGTGACCAAGTTGCCATCACACGGACTCAGAATGCCGGCATTCCACGTAACAGAAAGTATGAACTTAATGTGTTAGAGGCTCAGTCCGTAGACATGGACGACATTGAGCAAGAGTAACGCCCCCTCCAACGAAAAACCACTACTGAAATGTCAGTAGTGGTTTTTTATTGGTAAAAATATTTGACAAAGCCCCAAAAGCCTGTATTTTAAACCCTAACAAACA
>DEKL01000067.1:4793-8660 GCA_002353835.1 Alphaproteobacteria bacterium UBA2723 | reverse complement strand
TATATTAATTTTAAACTTAAGGGCTTATGAAAAAAATTATCAATTTCTTCAGTAAGTGGTTTGATGAGGAGTTTTGGATTGCCTTGGGAACAATCATTGTTGCCACGGTGGTCTCGGTAGGTCTTCAGTACTTCTTGTTCTGGGTGGGTAACTCAGTTGAGAGTGTTGAACATTTAGGGTATTATCTTGATACCGGTGTGTTTGTGTTATTGCTTATTTTGGCATCACCCTATCTTGATCCTTCGCAGGTGTTTGTTTACAAGGAAACATGGATCCCGGGAATGATTTGGGTATCAGCGGTTCGTTTCGCTGTGCTTGGAGTATATGTGTATTTTGTATATGCAAATCTCTTAGCTCTGCTGATAATTTCGTTGGTATTGTTGCTTGCTGGATTGTTAACTCTTGGAAAATTAAAAGTAGATACAACGCCCATCATTATCTATTCCACTTTAGGGCTCATCTATGGTCTGGGTGCACATTTTGCTATGCAACTTAACAGAATGGGGACACCGATTGATGATACAATCTTATTCATTATATCGGCTGTAACAATCGTTAGCTGGTTCAAACCTGCATTTGACTAAATGCCACTCTTATGAAGCTGACTGAAACGGATAAAATCCTGGTGCTTTTAGTAAGAAAGAAACAGGGTAATTGGGCAGAAACAGAATCCATGATCGGGGCTGATTTGATGTCAGAATTTGAAACCTCCGGCTATTTAAGTCACGTTGATGACAAATGGCAGGTAAACTCTAAGGGAAAGGCGCGGGCTTTGCGTGCGGTTTTTTCATGTGATTGTTTTGGAATAAACATTAAAACGTTACGACTATGGAAGTAATCGGATTAGCTATTGTTCTTATTATCGTCGTTGTCGGCGGTGGTACTCTTGTTGGCTCGTTTTTTAACTGGCTCGGAGAGCACAACGCCAAACGCGAAATTAGAAAGCACGACGAAGAAGTTGCTAGAAAAATGCGAGAAAGGAACACCAAAACTGTCCACACGGCAAAAAGGGTTTTCTACCATGGAGCCGAAAAGCAGGTTGTGTTCTTTCAAGAGTAAGTGTTAAACATTAAAACGTTATTGCGTATGATTTCAACAATGAAAGAAGCCTTGCTGTATCTGGTTCAGAAACAGCAAGGCAACTTGTCCGAGGCACAATCTCAGATTGAGCCGGAATTGCTGGAAAAGTTCAAAATCTTAGGGTATATCCGCTGTGGCAAGGATAAATGGCAAATCACTTCTGCGGGAGTGAAACAGTCATTGTTCTACCGCGAGCCGACACCAGAAGAACGCGAACAAGGCCTGCAAATGCATAAGTTAGGTATTCAATAAAACTTTAACGCGTATGGATAAAATTGGTATAACTGAAACGTGAATGCATACTGATGCTTATTGATTACGATGTATAAACAAAAAAATCCCCCGTCGCTTAACCGCCACGAGGGATTTTTTTGTTGCTCAACTAAGCTCTTTCACCTTTAAGCCTTCTATAAGCTTTATCATAGCCGATAAGCGGTAAAAGGGTTTTGATTTCCGGACCATTTGCTTCAGCGGTCAATGCCATACGGATAGGGTGGAACAAGTCTTTTCCTTTGCGCCCTGTTGTTGCTTTAACTTCATTTATCCATGTGTTAAACGTATCAGCATTAAAGTCGCCTTTAGGTAACATATCTGCCGCCTGTGCGGTATATGCCGCATCTTCCATCACCGGCGTAATTTCCTTATTGCAGATATTATCCCATATTTTAATATCTTCGGCTTTATCCAAGTTTCCGCGTACTTCGTTCCAAAAGTTTTCGCTAACTCCGAAATTATCTTTTAATGCAGCGTAGGGCATATTGCGGACGAGGTGCGTATTAAATTTCTTCAATTCTTCTTCATCAAATTTCGGTTGAGAACGTCCGATTTTGCTAAAGTCAAGTGTTTGTGCCAAATCAGCTAAAGAATAAAACGGTGTAATAGCTTCAGAAGTTCCAAGTTTTGCCAAGAAAGAGCAAATAGCCATTGCTTCAACACCTTCCGCACGTAATTCACGTACACCGAGACTTCCCAAACGTTTAGAAAGTTTTCCTTCCTTACCGGTTAATAACGGCAAATGAGCAAAGGTCGGAACATTGTCGCCGATAGCCTTAAACATCTGAATTTGCGCCGCTGTGTTGGTAACATGGTCTTCCCCGCGCACAATGTGTGTAATCTGAAAATCAACATCATCAATCACCGAGGGCAGGTGATAAAGATAACTTCCGTCCTCACGAATAATAATCGGGTCAGAAAGTTTGGAGGCTTCGTATTTACAAGTCCCGCGCACCACATCATTCCAAGAAATTTCTTCATCAATAAGCTTGAAACGATAATGCGGTTTACGACCTTCTGCTTCAAATTTAGCAATATCCTCAGCGGTATAGCTTAAAGCTTGTCTGTCATAAATCGGCGGTAAGCCTTTAGCCAACAAACGTTTGCGCTTAAATTCCAATTCTTCCGGCGTGTCATAACAAGCATAAATACGCCCGTCTTTCTTAAGCTTTTCAACAACTTCATTATAACGGTCAAAACGAGCGGATTGACGTGCTTCTTCATCCCAGGTAATGCCGAGCCAAGTTAGAGCATCACGGATTCCGTCTTCATATTCCTTTTTAGAGCGAACTTTATCCGTATCATCAATACGGAGCAACAATGTGCCGCCCATTTTTTTGGTCCACAGATAATTAAATAATGCTGTACGCGTATTGCCGATATGCATCCAACCGGTAGGGCTTGGCGCAAATCTGACCTTAATATTTGCCATTTTATTAACCCTCAAAATAAATCATTAACGGCGATAATAGCTATATTTTTTTATAATTTCAAGCCGTTTTTAATTAAATAAAAATTCTTCTTGCAATTGCTGAAAATTGACTATAAATAATAGCAGAACATAAATTTTAATTTTAGGAGAGAATATATGCCTTCAGTAGTAAATGGCGATTTGTGCGTTAAATGCGGAACTTGTGCAGGCGTTTGCCCGGTAGAAGCTTTTCATGTTGCAGATAATCAATATGTTGTTGATCCGGATACTTGCATTGATTGTGGTGTTTGCATTTCCGAATGTCCGCAAGAAGCAATCTCTTCTGACAGTGATGCAGAAGAAAAATGGGTTAAGGTAAACGCTGACGAAGCAAAGACAGCTCCGAGCGCTTACTAATCTGATAAAAAAGAATGTATAAAAGGCTTAAAAGAGGAATCCTTTTTTAAGTCTTTTGTTATTTTTAAGAGAGTATGATATACCATCCGGCGTTATTCGGAACTTGTTTCAGTTTGTCCTTTTAAGGGATACCACCTCCGAGCGTCATTCTGAACTCGTTTCAGAATCTTTAAGAAAGCAAAAAATATGGATTTTACCGAAGATTATCTGTTAAATAAAAAAGTTAAAATCTTTCAGCCGATAAATGGTTATCGTGCGGCGATAGATGCTGTTTTTCTTTCTTCAATAATAGATTCGGCAAAAGTCAAAGAAAATGCCAAAATATTAGATGTCGGCTCAGGTACCGGTGCAATATCTCTTTGCTTAGCTTACCGCTTAGGGGAAAAAGAGCCGGAAATTACAGGGCTGGAGATACAAAAGGATTTGCTTGAACTTTCAAACAAAAGCGCTGAGGCCAATGGATTTACGGATATTTTGCATTATGAACAAGCAGACATTAGGCAAAAAACGACACTAAAACCATTGAGTTTTGACTTTGTGGTAACTAATCCGCCATATAGTGACCATGATATGCCCTCGCCGAACGAAAGCAAAAAATTTGCTCATAATCATCAAGATTTTAACTTATCCGCATGGCTATCATTTTGCCTAAAAATGCTCAAACCAAAAGGCTATATCGCGCTGAT
>DEKL01000067.1:0-4784 GCA_002353835.1 Alphaproteobacteria bacterium UBA2723 | reverse complement strand
GCTGATAAATCGCACGGAAGCCATAAATGAAATACTGACTGCTATGCATAATAAAGCCGGAAATATTGAAATTTTGCCCCTATATTCCAAAGAGAAACAACCGGCAAAGCGTATCATTGTTCTTGCCCAAAAAGGTAGCCGTGGTTTAACCTCTATTTTGCCTCCTTTATATACCCATAATGAAGACGGTAATTATTCCGAAAAATCCGAACAAATCCTCCGCCAAGCCAAAGGCTTTTTTGAGTAATTCTCTCGATTCGCTTTCTCTTGCATTAACTAGTTATTTATGATATAATCTTAGTATGAAGCAAAGAGTAATGCGGAGAATTACTATGAGCGAACTTCAAGTGCCCGATTTTAATACACTGGATGATTTTAAAAATTGGGTAGTTAAATTAGAAGATAAAGAAATACAGTCTTGGACAACCAAAGACTGGCTCAAAGTATATGAAAAAATAGACGCTTATGTTGAAAGTCCGGATTTTGATAGAATTTACAGAGAAAAGCTCCCAAAACTGATAAAAGATGGAGTATTTAGTGGTACGGTCGAAGAATTAGCTAATCCTACAAATCTTAATATTAGTGCATTGAAAAGAAGGGCTTTTATAAAATCAGACCAAGTAACACGAAATCTTTTGGGGAATTTATATTCTAATTATAGATTTGAACCTGAGCAATTGGAAATTATCAGAAAATTAGGAAAAAATGCTGGAACACAGCTGGCAGAAAAGGGAATTGGTGCAACTTCCATTGCTATTCCAACCAAAAATTCTACAAATACCGCTCTTTATGATGTTATGCATTCAGCTAATAATATAACGATTAATCAAACAAACTATCAGCAATTTGGGTGGAATTACAAAAATTATTTTTCTGTTGGAATTGATGACGAAATGGCAGCCAGAGGTGAGGCACGACGCCTATTATCCGGTAACAACGAACTTATAATTAATAGTAAAAGAGTAGCAGATGAAGGCATACATGTTAGTTTCCATGAAGCTGCACACCTTCATATGCAAAACGGAGGCATTGGGCAAAGAGAAGGAATGTCTAAGCATGGGATTCGTGCTGTGGATATGCTTGATGAAGATTTTTATAAGTTAATGGAAAAAAATCAAGATTATTACATTTCTCCACGAACTCAAGATGAAATCAATGAACTTTATAGTGCTTTAGAAGTATGTGATGAAAAAACAGCAAGGAAAATTAGAGTACGAGATTATAATCGGTATCATAAGCAACCGATAGAGAGATATAGTGAAATCTATGGTATAGAAGCAGAGAGAGCATATCGGCAAACCAGTGGGCGATTGACAGAACGTACAGCTATGAAAGTAGCCGATTATATTGCTGGTACAGAAGGAATGCCGCCTCTTTCTGACGGTACGATTACCAATATCGGAAGACCGGAAGAAGTCAAATATACTGAAAAAGGCATTGAGCTGACATATAAATCATATGATACAGAACCTGAGAAATTAGAGAAAGCAATTAAAGCAAAATTTGCCCGTGCAGATGAAAAGATATTGCAAGATATGAATATTAAAACAAGCAAACTTTTTGGGGAAGTAAAGTTAACCATTCCAAATAGCTATGATTTTACTTCCCAATATAATAAGTTTGCTGCAACTCCTCCTCCGCCGCCTATAATTAATACGGCAGCAACTGTCCCACCTCCGCTGCCGGAAAATATGCAGACAGCCCCACACCACTTTCCTTCCGTTGCAGATATGAAAGGCATGGAAAAAATAGATTTATACCATGGCAGTCGTAATTTCTTTGAAAAATATGACTTAACTAAAGCACGTACTATTGGAGGTGCACAATATGGATTAGGGCAATATTTTACCACTAAAGAGAGTATGGCTTACAGCTATGCCACGCTAATTAAAGAAAATCCCTTTATTGAGAAAAATGTGGAGACAAACGGTGAAAAAGTGGCAACCCAAAAGGTTGTTTACCATGGGGAAATCAAAGGCGAAGACCTAAGCCATATTTTAGTTCCCGAAAAAATGAGTGATTTAGACTATGATGTTTTAATTAAAACCGCTGAAAAACAGGGAAAAAGCGATATTGCTGCTGAATTAACTAAGATAAAAGCGACTTCTGTTGACCGGCACATAGATTTATGTCAATGGTTACGCAAAACGGAAAATGTTCAATTTATGCAATCAGCCGGAATTAATGGTATTTATAGTCCGGATAGGGAAATTTATGCTATTTATGACACTTCAAAAATGAATATAAAAGTGAAAGAAGCTGTTGTACTTAGTGGTACGGAAATTCCCAAAAATTTGATTGCCGATAAAAGCATTATTCATATTCAAGAAACGTTAGTTGATAAAGCAGAAAGTGCTCACATATTGACAACAGAGGGACACGCTTTGCAGAAAGACGGTACCTCAGGGGGTAAAACTATTATTGCAACAGCTGAAAAAAGTGTAGAAAAACAAGCAGAACAAGCTATAACATCGGCAACTGAGAAAGTAGCGACAAAGTCGGCGATGAAAGCAACAGCGGCAAAGGCCGGGGAAAAAGTAGCTAAAACAGCCAAAACAGCAGGAAAAGTAGCAAAAGAGACATTACTAGCAGCAAATAAGGCTTATGATGATACCTTTGATGCAATTATGAAATGGGGCGATAAACATGCACCGCAGTGGATGAATAAAATAGAAGAAAAAACAGTGCAAAAAGCCGCCGAGAAGTTTATGAAAACGAAAAGCGGGCAAGCAATCGCAAAGCAAATAGAGAAAAAAGTCGGTAAAGAAGTTGCGGCATCTATTGCAAAGAAAATACCGATACTTTGTTTAGGTGTTGGAGCGGTGTGTGTTTATGACAGAGTAAAAGAAGGAGAATATTTGAAAGCTGTAGGTGAGGGCGCTTCGGCATTGGTCGCTAATGTTCCCGGACTTGGAACACTGGCAAGTTTCGGTCTTGATGGTGCTATGCTCTCAGATGACTTAAAAGTGTTTGAACATGGTGTTATGCCCAAAGATCCGAATAGTCACATGGCGGCCGAAAGTACATTTGTTGCACAGCAAATTGTAACACAAGAAAAGTTTATCAGAAAAGTTGATAAAAAGACAGCAGAAAAGAAAAAAGCAGAATCAAAGAAGAAAGCACAGGAATTTGAGAAAAATTTGTATAAATATGGCAGAAAGCAAGCGGATTTTTTTGATAGATAAATGACAATAGAAAAAGGGAGCTAAAAGCTCCCTTAAAATTTTCCACCAATTCCACTTATGCATTCAAAATAGCATAAATTTCATCAACAGAGCGTGCTTTACGCAACTTTTCGCAACTGCCTTCCGTTTTCAAAATACGGGAAAGGGCTGCTAATGCGGTTAAATGATCAGCACCGCTGTTTTCCGGACTGATAAGGATAAATACCAAATCAACAGGTTTGCCGTCCAAAGAGTCAAAATCAACCGGTTCTTCAAGACGTGCAAACATGGCACAGACTTTATCTAATCCCTCAATACGTGCATGCGGAAAAGCAACACCGTCACCATAGCCTGTGGATCCCAAATTTTCTCTTTCCCAAACGGCATCAAAAATAACGCGTTCATCTAAACCGGACAACGTTGCAATACGTTCGGAAAGAGTTTGTATCAGCTCACGTTTGCTTGCAGCCTGAACGTCATCCAATACGGCATCTTTAGAAATAATGTCTGCAATATTCATGGTATTAATCCTCAAAATTACTTATCAGCTTTCGGCTCAACCCAACCGATATTACCATCTTTACGGCGGTAAACCATACTGATATGATTATTGGCGCTGTTTCTGAACATCAAAGCACACTCGTTGCTTAAGTCCATAAACATAACAGCTTCGCTAACTGTACAAACAGGAATGTTTGCATCAGTTTCCGCAATAGTCAAAGGTGCATTTTCATTAACATCAATTTCATCATTTTGCTCAACCAACGGCAAAACGGCAGAATAAGCTAATTCAGCCAAACCGACCTTGCTCTTGTGAGCACTGAGCTTTGTTTTGTGGCGACGCAAACGAGTCGCAATATGTTCATTAGCATTGTCAAAAGCTGAATAAGGATCTGCTGCGCTTCCTGTTCCCCGCAATACAATATTTTTAGCCGGATGAACAATAATTTCAGCGTTAAAATCTTCACCTTCTTTAGAAAAAGCTACGGAACAGCTGATAGGCGAGCTAAAATACTTAACAACAGAACCCTCAACGGCTTCCTCTACATGTTTACGCAATTTATCACTGATATCAACCTGTTTTCCAGATAAAGTAACTTTCATCTTATATCCCTTCAAATATTACTGTTTACTGTTAAAATCATATTCATAAAAACTGTAAAAAGTCAATAAAAAAGCCTGCTAAATTGAAAAATTCTCACCCAAGTAAACTTTTCTGACTTCTTCACTTGCCACAATATCTTCCGGTTTTCCTTCCATCAAAACCGCCCCGTCATGTAAAATATAGGCGCGGTCAATAATATCCAGAGTTTCGCGAACATTGTGGTCTGTAATAAGTACACCCAAACCGCGATTTTTCAACTGTGAAACAAGCTGTCTTATTTCACCGACGGCAATCGGATCAATACCTGCCAGAGGTTCATCCAAAAGAATAAAGCTTGGTTGTCCGGCCAATGCGCGAGCAATCTCTAATCTTCTTCTTTCACCACCGGAAAGCGATATTGCCGGAGAATAGCGAAGATGGGCAATAGAAAATTCATTTAACAAATCCTCAAGCATTTTTTTACGCTTCTTTTTATTTTTGACCACAATTTCCAAAACAGCTTTAATATTATCTTC
>DEKL01000111.1:850-3085 GCA_002353835.1 Alphaproteobacteria bacterium UBA2723 | reverse complement strand
GATACCATGGGTAAATATCACCCGCACGGCGATAGCTCGGTTTATGAGGCTATGGTCAGAATGGCACAACCGTTTTCCATGCGCTTGCCGCTGATAGACGGACAAGGTAACTTCGGTTCTATGGACGGTGACTCGGCTGCGGCGATGCGTTATACGGAAGCCCGTCTGGCAAAGGTTGCTCACGCTTTAATAGAAGATATTGAGTGTGATACGGTTGACTTTATGCCGAACTATGATGAATCTTTACAAGAGCCGACTGTTTTGCCGGCACGTTTCCCGAACCTTTTGGTTAACGGTACCAACGGTATTGCCGTCGGTATGGCAACAAATATTGCTCCGCATAACTTGGGTGAAGTATTAGATGCTTGTACGGCATACGTTGATAATCCTGATATCAGTATTGAAGATTTAATTAAGATTGTTCCGGGACCGGATTTTCCGACCGGCGGTTTAATTTTGGGTTACGGCGGGGCAAAGCAGGCATATCTCACCGGTCGCGGTTCGGTAATGATGCGCGCAAAATGTACGATTGAAGAAATCAGAAAAGATAAAGAAGCCATTATCGTGCATGAAATTCCGTACCAAGTTAATAAAGCCTTATTGGTACAAAAAATTGCCGAGTTGGTTAAAGAAAAACGTATTGAAGGTATTTCAGACATCCGTGATGAGTCAGACCGTCAGGGTGTGCGTGTGGTTATTGAAATTAAGAGAGAATTTCAAGCTGATGTGGTCTTGAACCAACTCTATAAATATACCCAATTACAGACCAGTTTCGGTATGAATATGTTGGCGATTAACAACGGTCGCCCGATGATGATGAACTTAAAAGACATTATCGCTGCGTTTGTAAACTTCCGCGAAGAGGTTATCCGTCGTCGTACCGTTTATAAATTAAATAAGGCTCGTGACAGAGCGCATATCTTAGTCGGTTTGGCGATTGCCGTTGAAAACTTGGATCCGGTTATTGAACTTATCCGCACCGCGGCAAATCCGAATGATGCAAAAGATGCATTGTTGGCAAAGGCTTGGCCGGCAGGAGATGTTGAGACGTTGGTTAAGTTGATTGCCGAGCCGGGAAGAGATGTTGTTGACGGAACATACAAACTTTCCGAGGCACAAGCTAAAGCTATTCTTGATTTGAAATTACAACGCTTAACCGGTCTGGAACGTGATAAAATTCATGATGAATTGCGCGCTATCGGGCTTGAAATTGAAGAATATTTAGCTATTCTTTCCAGCCGTGAAAAGTTGATGGGTATTATGAAAGATGAATTCCAGGCTATTCGTTTGGAATATGCTACCCCGCGTCGCACGGTCATTGAAGATATTGAGGTTGATACCGATATTGAATCCCTCATTCAGCGCGAAGAAATGGTGGTTACGGTTACCGAGGCCGGCTATATCAAACGCGTGCCGTTGAATGCTTATAAAGCACAAAAACGCGGCGGTAAAGGTAAGTCCGGTATGACCACGAAGGAAGAAGATTTTGTTACCCGTTTGTTTGTGGCAAGTACCCATACACCGGTGCTGTTCTTCTCCTCTAAGGGTATTGTTTATAAGATGAAAGTTTACAAATTGCCGCTCGGCTCGCCGACTTCTAAGGGTAAGCCGTTTGTTAACCTGTTGCCGTTAACCGAGGGTGAAAATATTACCGCGATTATGAAATTGCCGGAATTAGAGGAAGATTGCAAAGGTTTATCCGTTATGTTTGCAACATCACAGGGCAATATCCGTCGTAACTCTTTGATGGATTTTGTTAATGTTCAATCTAACGGTAAAATCGCGATGAAACTGGATGAAGGCGATAAGCTGATTAACGTTGCCATGTGTGATGATAATGATGACGTGATGTTGGCGGCCAAATCCGGTAAATGTAATCGTTTCGCAGTGGCAGATTGTCGTGTATTCGTCGGCCGTAATTCTACCGGTGTTCGCGGTATTAAGTTGGCGGATAATGACGAAGTTATCTCAATGTCTATCTTAAAGCATATTAAGGTGCCGACAGAAGAAAGAGAAGAATATTTAAGACTTTCTTCTGCGCTTAAGAAAGCCGAATTTGCTGATGCAGAGGGTGCTGAAGAAAAAGCATTTAATGAATTAGAGCCGAAGATTTCTTATGAGCAATTCAAAGAAATGCGTGATAATGAAGAATTTATCTTAAGCGTAACGGTTACCGGCTATGGTAAGAGAACATCTGCTTATGAGTATCGTATTACCGCGCGTGGCGGACAAGGA
>DEKL01000111.1:208-819 GCA_002353835.1 Alphaproteobacteria bacterium UBA2723 | reverse complement strand
GGCTAATATGGAGATGAGCGAGCGTAATAAAGAAGTTGTCAGCTCGTTCCCGGTTAAGGATAATCACCAGATTATGATGGTTACCGACGGTGGCAAGCTTATCCGTATGCCGGTTGAAGATATCCGTATTGCCGGAAGAAAGACACAAGGTGTTATTCTGTTTAGGACCGCCGAAAACGAAAACGTTGTTTCCGTTACCTGGCTTGATGCCGAAGATGATGACGACGAAAGCGATATCGCTGAGGAAGTCAATGAGTTTGACGGTGTTGAAGCTGTCGGCTCTGATGAGGAATAATATCATCTGCAATGCAAAAAAAAGAGCGCTCCGATTGGGGCGCTTTTTTGGTACATAAATTAGTTTCTTTACAACACCGTATATAATCCGGCGGCAATTACAATACAGATAATGATTACAGACATGCAACCCTTATCAGAGTGAAGAACGTCATTTGGTCCGTACATGGTTTTTTCTTTTTAAAAATTAAACGGTTACGACAACAGCATTACTGCAGCATAGATAAGTAGACCGATAAAAGCGATGAAAACAATTGCCGTAGCAATCAGACACCCCTTTGGTTGGCGTTCGGTTTCCGATGGGACAATACGTTTTG
>DEKL01000111.1:0-203 GCA_002353835.1 Alphaproteobacteria bacterium UBA2723 | reverse complement strand
GATATGTTTTTAATGAGTTAATAATTGAGAGAATTTTATGATTTATGGGCAAAGTTTAGAAAAAAGTGCTTGAATTGTCAACATAAAATACGCTTGACATTCGGTTTTGATTAGCGTATAGGAATAGGCAATAAACTTATTATGATGTCTTTTTTTCTATTATGATGTCGGTGTAATAAGTTTATTTTTATAAAATTATTTAA
>DEKL01000130.1:2441-12750 GCA_002353835.1 Alphaproteobacteria bacterium UBA2723 | reverse complement strand
TTATTGCAAAAAATTATGAAGATGTTAAGAATTGTAGTGTATAGATTTTAATAAGGGGTATCCCCTGTGTTTTAAATATGATTGAGAGGGAATCGTAATGGCAGAAGAAAATAAAGAAGATGTCAAAGAATTGAAAATTGAGCAACATAAAGAGGGTTATACCTTAACTTGTAAGTTAACAGGTTGGTTGGACCCGAATACTTCGCCTGATTTGATTACGAAGATTGATTTGAAAGGTGTTACCTTGCTCACTTTTGATATGGAAAAAGTAGAATATGTCTTTTCTTCCGGTTTGCGCGCCTTTCTTATGTTGCAGAAAATGTTGGAACCGCAAGGCGGTACAATTAAACTTATCAATGTTTCCGATGAGTTGCGCAATATCTTTGAATACACCGGTTTTGAAAGTATGTTAGAACCCAAAGCATGACGAAATCTTTTAAATTTTGGCTGAGTAAGCATTCTCTTAGATTTAAGTTAAGTATAAGTATTTTAACATGTGTTTGTTTGGCTTTTTTAAGCCTTGCTTTTCTTATCAGCCGACAAACGGCACCGATACTTGCGGCACAACTTAATGACAGTGCGAAAAAATCCGTTGAAGTCTATGTGACGAATTTTTCTCACTTGGCTACAGATGCCGAGCGTGTTATCTTAAATACAAAAAACACTCTCAGCGAAATGAGTGAAGATAATGTTGAGGGAATTAAGGTTCTTTTAAGCTCAGCCATTAAGACCGTTTATGATTCTGATTTGAGTTTCTTAAATGCGTGGCTTTATACCTTTCCGCCGGAAAATGTTTCTTCCGGTACTTTGTACATCAGTACTGACCATCCGGACACGCAGACCATTGATTTTGAAAGCAAGCATATTTCTAACCTTTATGATATATTCCCGTGGTTTAAGGAGGTTCCGAAAGAAGAAAAAATTTATTGGTCAGAACCTTACTTGGATAAAGAAACACAAAAGACCGTTTTTACATGCTTAATTCCTTTTAAATTTATTTCACAAACTGATTTTAACGGGCTTTTTGCTCTGACAATTGATTTATCTGATATTGAAAAACGTATCAATGACTTTTCTTTTTATGAAACGGGAAAGCTTATTTTACTCTCTCGTTCAGGACTTTATGTAACTTACCCGGAACCGGGGGTGGCACTTAAAAAGACAATTTTTGAATTATCTGAAACACTTCATCATCCGGAGCTTAAAGTTATCGGAAAAAATTTGGCTGCCGGTATAAGCGGAACAACGGTTATTCCGAAATTACCCATCTTTAAGGGGAAGGCTATTTTCTTCTATGCGCCGATTAAAAACCTCGGGTGGAGTTTTTGCTTGGTTTATGCCGCGCACGAATTCTTTGAGCCTATCAGACAATCGCAGATTATTATTTTTATCTCGCTGTTAATCAGTGTCTTGTTGCTCATATTTATTATTAACTGGATTTGCCGGCATGCTACAAAACAATTATTTACCATAAGCGATATTGCTGCCGAATACGGTTGCGGTGATTTTTCCGAAAGTTTTAATGAGCTTCCGACTTCTTCTGATGTCGGACGGTTGGCTAATGCGCTATCTAATATGCGCACCAACTTGCTTGACTATATTTCAAGAGAACGCACAATGGCTTCCGAAAAACAAAGGGCGCAAAGTGAACTGGATATTGCACGCCATATTCAAACTTCTGCACTCTCTACAAAATATCCTGAAAATGATGCTTTTGAAATTGCCACGATGATGATACCGGCACGACATGTCGGCGGGGATTTTTATGACTTTTTCTTCATTGATGAAAATAAGTTTGCAGTTGTGGTGGCTGATGTTTCCGGCAAGGGAATTCCTGCTGCGCTCTATATGATGAAAGCTCTAACACTAATAAAAAATATCAGCAAAAGTAAAAAAAGCTTGGACTTTGTTTTTCATCATGTCAATGAGCAGTTATGTGAGGGAAATGATACCTGTATGTTTGTAACGGCTTTTATGGCGGTGATAGATTTGATCAGCGGTGAAACAAAGTACGTTAATGCCGGACACAATCCGCCGTTAATCGGTACCCCGGGCAAATACCGTTTTATGCAACCTAAGCGGAATATTATTCTGGGTATTAACCCTAATGCTACGTTTGTTGAAGAAACAATGCATTTAGATTCTGATATGCATTTGTTCCTATACACAGACGGGGTGACAGAGGCGGAAAATGCTAAATCTAAATTTTATGGCGAGGATAGACTTTTGAAGATACTTAATAAGGCAACAGAGACACCTAAGGATAATTTGGATATTGTTCTTAAAGACCTTAAAAAGTTTGTTAAGAATAATCCGCAGTCTGATGATATTACAATGCTTGACTTTGTTTTTCACGGAAAAAAGAAAACTTCTTTGATTTTGCCGGCAGATATTAAAAAAATAAAAGATGTTATTGATTTTTTGAAAAAGGATATGCAAGAACACAAGCTTTCCGAAAAAGCACAGTTTAACATGGTTATGGCATCAGAAGAAATCTTTTCAAATATTGCCATGTATGCTTATGAAGCTAAAGAAAATGCTTTGGCAACCGTTCTGACAAGCGCTGAAAACGGTTTTTATTACATCACATTTATTGATAACGGTAAAAAATATAACCCGCTCAAGGCTAAAGAACCGGATATGTCTTTAGAAATGAAAGATCGTAATGTCGGAGGATTGGGAATTTTCTTGGCGAAAAAACTCTCCGATACGTTGACTTATTCTTATAAAAACAAGCAAAATATTTTAGTTATGGGCATTGCTATTGATAAATAAACGTTTCTTTTAATCAACGCTCTTTTGTTCTTCTACCGATACCATTGATATTGCCTGCATCGGGCAAACGCTGTGGCATAGACCGCACCCGATACATTTGTTTTCATCTATATGAGGAAATTCCCCCTTTTCTTTAGTGATAATTTTTCCGGGGCATTCGCGCACACAAATTCCACATTGAATACACTTATCCGTATTGATAACAGCCGTGGCAATTTTGGTGTGTTGCTTTTCAGATAAACTTATCTTTTTAATTGCACCGGACGGGCAAACCTCCGAACATTTATGACAGTTATATTTGCAATAACTTTTACCGTATTCCAAATGAACAACCGGAATATTATTGTCTTTCTTTTTGATAATTTTCATCGGACAATTGGCAACACACAAATTGCAATTTAAGCAACGATTAGCAAATTTTTCGGCACTCTCTGCCCCTGCCGGTAAAATGATTTTTTTGACCTTAGCTGCAATGTTTTTGCTTAATTCAATACCACCTTTAAATGCACCACCTAAAGCTAATAATAAGGCACCGTTGGTAATAAATTTTCGGCGTGAGGGATTAAACGAAACCGGTGCTTTTTCTTTAAGACCATACGATATGGCACTGTGATGACAATGGGTTAAACATTTAAAGCATCTGATACAAGTTTCATTATTAACTGTTTGATTTTTAACATCAATAGAGGCTGTCGGACATACCTTCTCGCACAAATGGCAAAGCTTACAACTATTGCTTTCTATTCTTATTTTAAATAAGGAGAAACGTGACAAAATCCCAAGTATGGCGCCGACCGGACAAATATCCGTGCAGAAAAAACGTTTTTTAAAAAAGACCAAAACCGTTAAAACAGTGATAAAAACTATTCCATAAGTTGCTCCGCTTAAGGCATTGCCGGCAACGGAATACGGATCTACCAGCCGAAGCAAGGCAACCGTACCGCCAAACAAAGTGCCGAATAATATTGCGGCTGAAAAATAACCGATTACGCTATGCGGTGTTCTTTTTTCTGTCCTCTTCTTGTAAAAAGGCTTAAATAATATCGTCAACAATTCCTGATAGATACCTAACGGGCAAAGGGTAGCGCAATATATTCTGCCGAACAGTAATGTTACCCCCAGCAATATTAAAAGCAGAACAACTGCCGTTATTGTCGGGGCAACGAGCACGCTCTGAATGATAGCCGTGAACTGTACATCAAAAAACGGCAACGGATAATATGCGTTGATAAACGCCATAACGCTGCCGACAAAGACTATCAGTGCGATTATTATTCTGATATTTATAAGCCATTTTTTAGACATTGATTTACCCTCCGAAAATTATCTTTTTCCAACACGCGGGTTTAGTCAAGATTTTTTTTAAGCTTTTTCCTTGGCATTTGCTTAATGTATTTTGGATTTAAGTGTTTTCTGCAATATAGCAGATACAACCGGATCGGTTTGAGCTAAGCGCTGTTGTTTATCCTTATAGCGTTGCTTGTAGATTTTCGTCATCGGATTTTCGCGTGCTTTTTGATTGAGTTCTTCTTTATGATTTTGATAATAACGACGACAAGTTTCTTGGCGATTTGCTTTAGCATTATTCTTTTTATCCAGCTCTTTTAATAATTCCGGATTTTCCGCTTTCATTTTTGCACGGCGTTCGTTATGCGATTTTCTTAATTCCAAGCGATGTGCTTCCCGATATCTCCGATTACGCTCACGATTGGCCTGACGTTTTCTTTCGCGTTCTTCTTCCGATAAATCCTCATATTTGACGTAGTATGATTTGCGAGCTTCGGGGTTTTCGGCACGACGTTTTTGCATCTGCAACCGATTTTTTTCCCTTTTTTCCGCCAATTCGGGATTTGTTTTTTGCAAACGACATCTTTTAGCTTTTTGATTACGTTCTTTGCGCTTTTTCTCTTCCTCGTTACGCTGTTGTTCTTCTGCCAACAAGCGTTCGTTTTCTTCATTTTGCTGTTGTTTTAAGATTTCTTTTTGCTCACGTCTTTTTTCTTGCTCTTTTTGGGCTTTTCGTAGCGCTCTTTGAAATTTTTGCCGACGTTTTTTATCTTTTTCTATGATTTCTTTCTGTTCTTTGGTTAACTTTTCTTGTTGTAACGTTTGAGAATTATCCGTACAGACTTTTGGGGCTGATACTTTTTCTTTGGGCTTTTCTTCTATGTCTTTCTTGGTCAGATATTTTGTATTTCCGGATTTTTCTCTCTCGGGTGCTTTTTCCCCTTTTCTTTCTTCGGCGACTTTTTTTAACCTTGCCACAACTATCGGCGGTAATGACTTTGATGTTTCTGTTTCTTGAGAAGTACTTTGGTCTGTTTTTTCCGTGCTTGTTATTCGTGATGCGGTTTGTTCATCCATTTGTATCTTTTTCTTTTGCTGAATCTCATGAATGACCTCAACAAGTTTTTGAAACTTTGTTTCATAATGATTGTTATAGACCGCCATAGCTTTGGGAAAGGAAATATTTATTAGCCGACTTGCCGGACGAGAAATTTTAGCAGCATTTAATTTGCGGAAAGCTTGCGGTGTTAATACCAGCTTACGGTCATTATCAAGCGGAATTTTAACCGGTAACAACGAATAAACGGAATCAATGACTTCTTCGGCAAAAAAGCCGTCATAGTCTAAAATACGTTCTATATCTGATGTAAACAGAAGTTGGTTCAACGGGCTTTGTGCCATAAAGGATTTAATTTCCTCAACACTTTCCGGCCTACCACCAATAATGGCGCAAAATATATCCGCTAAATCGTCAATTTTATTTAATTCTAGTTTTTTCATGACGTGTCCTCTTGGTATTTCTTATATCACAGGACTTTTAAAATGCAAGTTAAAAGATTTTTAAAGGTTTTTGGCATAAGCTTTCATTATGATAGATGAATTAAAAAAATATAATGAGCGATATGCGGCAAATAAATCGCATGGAGATGGAAACGCCAAAGATGTTTTTGAATATGCCGAGCGCGGTTCAAGACTTATTCTTTCCGCACCGCATGCCACCTGCTCTTTTGTAAAAAAGCATGAGAAACTGGCAGACCTTTTTACAGGTGCAATTGCCCAATATTTAGGTATGAAAAATCATATATCAACAATCATACGTACCAAATATACACCTTATAAGGCATTGATTTCAGATTATATTTTTGAAAACAAACTGGATAATCATTACTTTTTGGACCTGCACGGATTTGATAAAGATATTGATTATGATATTTGCTTGGGAACGGCTGACTGTCTGCCAGAAGATTGTCCCTACCTTGCCGAAATTTTAGATATCGCTAAAAAATATCATTTAAAAACAATTGTTAATCACCCAAACTATACCGGTATGGTAGGTTTAACCGGACGTTATCAGATAGCTTGCGGCAAGCCCAACGTTATTCAGATGGAAATAAAGCGCTATTTAAGGGATTTTTACAATAACCCGGATACTGTTTTAGATGTAACCATACCTTTTTTAGCTGATGTTATTCGGCTTTATGAGAAAGACTAATTCTTATTGCCGATATTTTTCTTGACAAAAATATAGACATATTTTATAGTGGCGACACTTATTGTAAGAGTATGTTCATTATCAGGTTTATTTTTTAAGTCTGCGTTTTTGAGTTTGCCTCAATTTCTGATTTTGATAAATGCTGAGAAGTTGTAATTCTTAAAGTAAGTCCGCAATTGATGTTTCCACAAGAGCGGTCACCTATTTATTTATATCCTGATCGGAAACTAAGGATGCCCTAATTTTAATTTATTATGGTAACAAATGCAGAAACGGAGAATGTCTCCAAGGTTGAAAAAATTGCAAAAGACGGATTGCACAAAATTGATCTCGCAGCAACGGTAACGACCATATTGGTCTTAGCTATCGTACTCTATGTCTCTTCGCTCGTGTGGTTTTTATTCTTGCTCATTGTGAAGCCAAAGAAGGCCGCAGAGTTCTACAATAACTTCGGTAATCATTTATCATTTTCCGAAAGTTTTAAGCAGAGTTCAGCACCGACTTCCGCAGATGACACGCCCCCAAAGTCCCAATCAGACACGCTTTTTAATCTCAAAAAAATTTGGTCTTTTACTTGGGATAAGGTCAGCACATTGTTTAATTTTACGTGGTACTACCTATGGATGCCGATTATTTACATCTTGCCGATGTCAGTTAAGCGACATTTCATTGAAACGTCTGCCTTAGGTGAACATAGCATACAGACGCAGATGGATTATGTTATCTATCAGCTTAAACACGCTAAAGGTTTACCGTCTTCTATCAGCGAAGAAAGTGAGGTTTTTACAGCATTGTGGTATGCGGCTGATGAAGCTGAGCGTGACCTGTTCAGAAATGCGTGGATTGCTGCCGGAAAAGTCATCAAAGACGAACAGATTACGCACTTGATAGAATCAGACAGTGATGCCGCCGCAAAGACACTTTTGTCATATTTCACGCTTAAAACCCGTAAAGAGGAACAGCTGTACCTGCTGATTAATAAGGCTAAAGATGCGCGTATCTGTGACATTATTTGCAAAATTTGCCAACAGCAAAAACCGTCAACTAAATTTATTGAGATGTTATTTACCTCCGATAATGATAAGTTGCACCAGCAAATGATTCCGATTATTGACGAATGTGCTGATAATAATGCTGTCAACAAATTGCCGCAAGCAAAATCATGGGATGAGGAAAGTGAACCGGATGTTGTTAAGGAGTGGCGAAAGTTCTGTACCTATAAGACAGACATCTCACCTTCCGCGCAAGCAAAAATGGCGGTTTGGCAGTATGAAATTTTTGCAAAGACCAATCACCGTCTTAGTAAATCTGCGCTGTTGCACCTGTTGGCAACTCAGAGCTCTCCCGATTATCTCATTAAAATTATAGAATATGAGGGAATTGCAACGGTTGAGGATACATGTGTCTTGGCTATTCTGAAATCCCGTCCCGAGTTCTATGATGCGTATATCGGCAAAAAGCTGGAGCTTCAGGAAGCAACAAAGGTTGGCAAAGTGTGACATTCTGATTTGTAATCTTAAAGCGTTTTCCCGTGAGGGAAAGCGCTTTTTTTGTCAACGTCTGTTTAAATGTTGACAAATTTTCAAAATTCTGCTATCAAAAACGGCAATGCGAGAAGAATAAAATGATTTCAAACTATAACGAGTTAATAACAGCCTTAAATGAATTATTTCCTTCAAACGCTATCAACGAGGTTGAAGATGCCCGAGCTATTTTAAATAAAACAAAAAAGAACAGAAAAGAGCAGATTTCCTCAATATCTTTAGAAATCCGTAAACTTAACCCTTTAATCAATAAGTATAAATATCAAATTCGTGAGACACCTTCCCTTAATGAAAGAAAAGAAAAAGGCATTGAACTCAATCGCTTACTTAAAGAACGGCAAATGCTGATTAAAGAATATAATTTGCAACGGCAGGTTTTTTCTTTTCAGCAGCTCAATGACGAAGCGAAAATTTTTGCCTGTTGCCGCAACTTGTTTAAGAAATATCTTACGGAAGAATTATTAAAAGATTACAGGCTCCTAGATAGCCATACAAATTCAGTTAATATCACAGCTTTTAAGGACTCTCGCTTATTTCAAGAATTTAATCACATTAAAGATTATGTCTGCTCGTTTATAGAAAACTATCCGGAACGGGTAAGAGGCGGCAAATATTTTACCGGCATACATAAGAATATTTCCTCTTTGGCGGATTTAAGAACAGAAATTGATGCCTATTTTGAAAAGTTAAACAACGCCTCCGAGAAGGAATTAAATAATATCAAGAAAAGCCACGACGGATTTGAGGTTATTGCGACCTATCCCAAAGTCGGCTTGCAAGCGGTTAAGCTTTTAAGTAAAAGAGCGCTTAATTATGAAGGAAGCGCAATGCATCACTGCGTAGGAAGTTATGCCGATAAAGTTGAAAAAGGACAAACTGAAATCTATTCATTGCGTGATATGGAACAAGAAAATCGGGAATTGTTGCCGCATGCGACCATAGAATTTAAGAACGGTAAAGTGACTCAAATAAAGGGACCGCATGATAAAGCTATTTCATTTCAATATGTTGAAGTAACCCGAAAATTGGTTATGCATTTGGCTGGTACTGATGACTTTAATGATATTATTGAAGATAAGACGTTGATGCTCTCTGAAAAAAATAATATCGGTATTCATCAAGGGGTGGATAACAAACTCTATGATATTTTTAATCTGAGAGATGGTGTTGCGTTTGATAAAATCGCTATTGACAGTGAATATTTGCATGCGCTTCCTTTATCTAAAATGAAAATCAATACATTGGAGTTGTGCGGTAAAATTTCAGAAAATGATATAATACAGCTTTTTAACTGCCAAAATATCAGGTTTATTTACATTAAAGATATTATTTTTGAAGGCAAAACGCTTGATTTGTCCCAAGCTCCGGTAGAAGAATTAGATTTAAAACTCAGCGAAGCCGTTGAACTTGAAACGTTTATAGCCCCCCAAAAAATTAAGCATTTGGCACTTTCAGGAATACTGACATCCCTTAAAGAAATCAAAACTCCAAATACTCTTGAAACACTAACCTTAAACGGAAAATTTAACAGCCTTAAAAGTTTGGATTTATCTTTTTACCCTAATCTTTGCGGCGTTGACTTAATGATGTCTGATTTTCCTTTGCTCAAAGAGCTTAAGTTACCGCAACATCTCCAGACTTTTTTAGGTGATACCTCTAAATTTGAAATGTTGGAAGAACTTGATTTTTCCTCATCAGATATGACCTGTTTTGGAAAGGCGCTTAATAAAAACTCTGAACAGCATGAATTAAAAAAACTCTTTAAACACATGTATTTAAGTCGTTTTTCAATGTCTTTAACGTCTTTTCCTAAACTTAGAAGATTTGTTTTTCCTGATAAAATTAAACAAATTAATTTGGCACAGACTTGCTTTGATAACAGCCGTGTTTTTGATTTTTCAAATTGCAAGGAGCTTAATATCTTAAATTTAATTTTTACGAATTTTCCTGAGAATTCAATTTTTAACCTTGAAAAATGTGTTCAACTACAAGAGCTTATTTGCTCGTACAATACTCTCTGGCATGCCAAACTCCCGAACAATTTAACCGAACTTAATGTCTATGGCGAGGATACTCATACGGCTCAATCTTTGCCGTTGTCCGGTTGTCATAATCTCAAAAAGCTTACTTGTTCAGGTTTCTTTCCGCGTATTGAGGATATTCCCGAATCTGTTAAAGATGTTACTATATCTCAGTACACAGTTCATCCTGATGAAGTAAAGACACTTGATCTATCTTCGTATAATTCTTTTGGTTTGGATATTCATCATACTTCCTCTTTTAAGAATCTGACTAAAATTTCTTTTCCCAAAACAATTTCTTGTTTAGATTTGTCTTTATCCCAAGCCCCGAACCTTTGCGAATTAGATTTCAGCAAAACTACAAGTAATTTTCATATCGGTACACTCGACTTTATTCACTCTGGCATAAAAAATTGGTTTTTAGCTGATAAAAACCTCTTTAAGAATATCAGAAAAATATACTTAAACTA
>DEKL01000130.1:0-2421 GCA_002353835.1 Alphaproteobacteria bacterium UBA2723 | reverse complement strand
GAGCCTAATTTAACCCGTTTACCAAACATTGTTTTCCAACTGCATCCGGAAACTTCACAAAAATATGTAGATCAATTTCAAAAGTTTTATCCGCATGCCAGACTGATTTCTGCGCCAAATAGTCATCACTTACTTAAAATCAAACCAGCCGCGCCTTATCTTCCGCCGGTAATTTATACAAAATATCGCGGTAGCATGTACGGTTATTTTGATTTTTCGCTCTAGGTGTTTAATAAAAAATTAAATCCGTACATGCTATAAGTTCCGCAGGAGTTAAGATGAAAACGCATTTTTATATGTTCCGACACGGAGAGACAATTTGGAACGCTGAGTGGCGTCCGCACGGGCAGCACCCTGCCCCGATACCGCTGACGATTAACGGACGGGAACAAGTGGCTCGTTTGGCTGATAAATTGGCAGATAAAAAAATTGATATTATCATTAGCTCTGACTTACTGAGAGCACAACAAACCGCGGAAATTATTGCCGAAAAGCTTAATATTGAAATTGTTTATGATAAAAATTTGCGTGAAGTGGATTACGGAAAACTGAACGGGCTTTACTCTTTGGAATGTGAAGAAATTTTTCCGGACTACCATAAATGCTATCAAGATTATTCCCTACCTTTTTTGGAAGGAGAAAGTTTTTCTGATGCCGTCAAAAGGATGGATACAGCCTTGAAAAATGCCGCACAAAACTATAACGGAAAAAATATTGCCGTTTCAACGCATGGTAACATTGTTGATATGTTTTTAGAGGTTACGTTTAAACAGAAATACAAGAAATTATTTAATAGTGATTTCGTCCATATTGCTTATGATACTACTACGCAAGAATATGAGGCGATTGAAATGCCGGAGGTTGCTTTTCATAAATAATTTTTGTCATTTTTGTTGACATATATTTTCTTGACTGCTATAAAATTTTGCAGGTTAAGAGAATAAAAAAATGACAATAATAAACTACCAAGAATTTACCGAAGCGTTTAATGATTTATTTGCGAATAACTCCATCAGAGATATTCAGAATTTTGGTTCTGCAATTTTGAAATCAAAAGAAAAGCGCAAACAAACTATCTGCCAAATTTCAAAAGAAATCAATAAACTCAAAATTGATATTGAAAAATATCAATATAGAATCAGACTTTGTGCCTCAAAAAAAGATAAAAAAGAATGTGGCATTATTCTCAATTCGCTGTTAACTTCCAAAAAGGATTTAATTAAGCAATATAATCAACAACGGCAAGCCAATGCCTTTACCGAGCTCTCTTACCAAGCTAAAATATATGCTTGCGCCATGGCATTGCTTAATAAGTATATGACAGATGAAATTTGCCGGCATAATCCTTTGGGTTTTGCTCGTGATGCAGACGGTCATATCATAGTGCAGGTTGATTACTTTAAGAACTCGCATTTATACCAATCTGCGGCACACATTAAGGATTTTACTTCTTCTTATATTGAAAATTATCCGGAACGGGTTAAAGGGGCGCGTTATTTTATCGGCCTTTATAAAAACATTAAATCTTTCAACGCGTTAATTGATGAAATTGACCGTTATTTTGAAAATATGAACCAACCGGAACAGAAAGAACAACAACGCATTAAAAAAAGCCATGAGGGACTGATACCAATTGCCGTGTTTGCAGATGATTATGTACAGGCCGTTAAGCTTATTTCCAAAAATGCTTTAGATTATGAAGGTTCTGCCTTAAAACATTGTGTCGGCACCTATGCCTCTAAGGTGGAAAACGGTGAAACGGAAATTTATTCCATCAGGGATATCGGTGCAGAAAATAAAGAGCTTATGCCACACGCAACTATTGAATTTAAGGACGGTGCCATTCAACAAATTAAAGGATATCGTGACGGTTTGGTGGATTTTGACTATATTCGGCCGACCAGACTTCTTGCCATGCGCCTTTTACATACCGATAACTTTGATGACGTGGTTAATGATAAAAATTTAAGGTTGCAGGATAAAAACAATATCGGTATTTATCAAGATGTGCGCGGGAACATTCATGATATCTTTAATTTAAGTGAAAATGATGTGGTATTTGATAATATTATTGTCGGCGGAAGTGCCCTTTCATATTTTCCAATTCATAAAATGAATATTTCCAGTTTAACCGTTAAAGGTGTTTTTCCGCAAAAAAATCTTCTTTGTTTGGATGAGCGTTCTAAGTTTAAGTGCTTGAATTTATCTGATTGTGTTTATGACGGCACGGTTTTGGATTTAAGTAATGCCTGTACACATAATTTACGACTTAATTTTAAGCAAGCACCGAACTTAACACGGATTATTTTCCCTGAAAAGGCTAGTGAAGTATCTTTATCCGGCAATTTGCCGAATTTAACGAATATTGAAATGCCTAATGATTTGCATTATCTGGAAATTAACGGTACAATGCCGCAAATT
>DEKL01000078.1:10927-11585 GCA_002353835.1 Alphaproteobacteria bacterium UBA2723 | reverse complement strand
TTAACCGTTTTTTGGTTTATAAATCCGCCGCATGAAGGCTGGTTTTTCCCGGATAACGGCCGTATTTCCGTTCTTTATGTTGTTATCTCATGGCTTTCTTTTATCGGCTTTTGGATATTAAATGTCAGCCACTTACATACCGCCAAGATAAAACTTTTAAGCCTGCTTTGCATGGCATTGGGCTTTTCTTTATCGCTGATTGTTATTTTCGGATTAAATGTTTTTGATACCCCGATAGATGAAGGAATTAAAGCCATTTTAACAGATCGCATGACCGAATTATCGGCAATCAAAGACCTAACATTATCGCAGATAATCGCATATTATATCTTCCCGATGTTGGCACTTGCGACCAACTTATGGCTAATGAACAAACGCCCTTATAAACGTTTGATGATATTAAATCTTTGCCTCGGCGTGCCGTTATTTTTCTTATCTTTAATAGCCGTACGCTTTTGCATGTACCAACCGCTGTATGTTATTCTCCCGTTTGTGGCATGGGTTGATTACTTATACAAAACCTCAGACTTTTTCAAAAATAAAAAATTACAGTTTCCGGGATATCTGTGGGGAGTGAGCTTCTTAATCTTAATTGTTGAGCAATTATTGACCTATCCTTGGACCTTTGAAAACCAAAAAGCAAAAACCGAGCTGACTG